>CAMWTO010000091.1 GCA_947177205.1 uncultured Ruminococcus sp.
AAAAGCAAAGCCAATAGCCCCTGTCTGCAAAAATGTGTAAGTATCCCATTCCGTAACGATATGCAGTGCGCCGAATATCCCTGCCGAGATAAGTGCATAGATCAGTTTCCGCAGAAAACCCTTTTGAGTAAAAAAATACCCCTCGCAAATCAGAAAGCGATAATTCAGTTCCTCATAAAATCCTGTTGTTAATTGCTGCAATATTACTTTGGTGATCAGAAGACCTGCTGTCAGTCCTGTAATTCCCTTTATTCCTATACCAACCAATATAACATAATAAACGAAGTATAATAAAAAAGCCGTAGCAGCTATAAATGCCTCTTTACTATTTTTGAAACAAAACACATCTCTCATATGCTTATTATATATTTTTCTGATCATAAACAATATGAAAAAACCAAATAAAAGTCTTAGTAAACTGCTAAAAAGGAACCATGGAGTATCATGTATAAACTGATTTGCACCGAGAGAAATCAAGACAAAAAACACTGTCAGTACAATGGAAAGCAGAATTCCACACCAATGCTTATCTTTAATATAGTTCATATGCTCTTATTTACCCTTCTTATAAATTCCGATTTACACGAAAAAGCCGATTGCTTTCTCTCATATGTACATTATACCACATCGCCATAGAAAAAGCAATACCCAAATCAATTATTTTACATTTTCGTCAAGCTGCGCAATAACTGCGCCATGATCTAAAATATTGTTAGAGCTGACAGTATTCACATAACTCAAAATTTGCTGATAGACAGCATAATACAGTATGGTGGCAACGAAAAAAGAAATCGCACGCTCATTTACTTACCTGCCATACGAGCCGGAGAAATGGCGGAAAGGAGAAAATCTGCCGCAGATGCAAGGCACAATAATCGGCTGTCGGGGAAAGAAACATACGACTGCACTTGTAGATGAGGGCGATGTTCATACCCTCATGATAAGTGCAGCCGGTGTAGGAAAGACAGCGTTTTTCCTTTACCCGAATATTGAATTCGCACTCGCTTTCGGAATATCGTTTCTGAATACCGATACAAAGGGAGACGTGGCTCGGAATTACGGAAATATCGCCAAAAAATATTATCATTACAATGTGTCCGTGATTGATTTGCGGAATCCGACACGTTCGGATGAAAACAATATTCTTCACCTTGTGAACAAATATATGGACATTTATCTCGAGGATAAAACCAATTTGAGTGCAAAAGCAAAAGCCGAGAAATACGCTAAAATTACTGCTAAAACGATTATCAATATCGGTGGCGGTGACAGTTCCAATTATGGGCAGAATGCATTTTTCTATGATTCCGCAGAGGGTTTGTTTGCGAGCGTAATTCTCTTGCTTGCTGAATTCGGTGACAAAAACGAACGTCATATTGTGTCCGTGTTCAAGCTGATTCAGGACTTGACAGCGAAGCCGTCGCCGAAAAATCCCAAGGACAAGCCACAGATGTATTTTACAAAGCTAATGGAACGGCTGCCCAGTGAACATAAGGCGAAATGGCTTGCCGGTGCAGCTCTGAATTCTGCTGACCAGGCGATGATGTCTGTCATGAGTACAGCACTTTCCAGATTAAACAGTTTTCTGGACTCGGAGATGGAGCAGATTCTTTGTTTCGGAATGGCGATAGATGCAGAAAAATTCTGTTCCGAAAAGTCTGCATTGTTCCTCATCCTTCCAGAAGAAGACCAGAGCAAGTATTTTATGGTCAGCCTGCTGATTCAGCAGTTATACCGTGAAATTCTGACAATTGCAGATGAAAATGGAGGCGTTCTGCCCAACAGAGTGATGTTCTACTGCGACGAACTCGGCACGTTCCCAAAAATCGAAGGACTGGAAGCAATGTTCTCCGCAGGACGTTCCAGAAAAATCAGTATGATAGCGATTATTCAGTCTTTTGCACAGCTGGAGCAGACTTATGGAAAACAGGGGCAGGAAATCATCAAAGATAATACGCAATTGACGGTTTTCGGCGGATTTGCGCCAAATTCCCAGTCAGCGGAAGTGCTGTCAAAAGCACTCGGCGAGCAGACAGTTCAGTCCGGTTCGGTGTCGCACGGAAAGGACTCTTCCCAATCACTGCAAATGATTGGACGAGCCTTGATGACGCCGGATGAATTGAAATCCATGCCGAAAGGGCAATTTATCGTCATGAAAACCGGCACACATCCCATGATTTCGCCGTTAAAGCTGTATTTCAAATGGGGCATAAAATTTGAAAAGCCATTTGTTTTAGAGGACAGAGGTACAAGAACGGTGTCCTATCTGGAGCGTGACAAATTGTTTGCACTGGTCGATGAAAAGCATCCGCAGAAAGAAAAAAATCTGCCTCAGCTGGAAGAATCCGGCATGGAATTGCCGGACGGATTCTTTGGCACAGGCAGAAAAATCAATGTAAAAACAGGAGGTTAAATGATGTTTGATTGGATAAATGATGCCATTGGATGGATTGGCGACGGATTGTCAGCCGTATGGGACAATACAGTTGTCAGCACAGTGAATGATATCACAGATACTGTATTTGAAGCTATGTTCAAATGGACATATGGCTTGATTTATGACGGTATTTCAGAATTATTTGAGTTTATTAATATGAGTACGGCAGATATTTTCTCACTTTCATGGGTGCAGGCGTTTATTCTGTTGTTCTGTCATTTGGGCTGGATGCTGTTCGGATGCGGCTTTATTGTGTCAGTTTTTGATACAGCGATTGCCTATGAATCCGGTCAGAATAACATCAAAAGTCTGTGCCTGAATACGCTGAAAGGCTTTTTTGCAGCAAGTCTTGTGACAGTCGTTCCGCAAAGGCTGTATACGTTCTGCATTATGATGCAGAAAAACTTCGCATCAGAACTGCTGTCGAGCTTTATCAGTGCATCGTCACCAGGCAATATGATAGAAGCGGCACAGTTTGTCATCGATGAACTGAGCGGAAAAAAATCAGTATGCAGTCTGTTTTTCATTCTTCTGTTCGGATATTGTGTCGTCAAAGTCATTCTGGCGAATATCAAAAGAGGTGACATTCTGCTGTGTCAGACAGCAATTGGCAGTCTGTATCTGTTCTCTGTTCCCAGAGGTTTCACAGACTGATTTTACAATTGGATGAAACAGGTCATTGCCACCTGTCTGACAGCATTTATGCAGACAACGATTCTGTATATCGGTCTGCTGACATTCCAGGAACACGCATTGCTGGCACTGGGTATCTGTCTTTCAGCGAATGAAGTGCCGAAAGTGGCGCAGATGTTCGGAATGGATACGTCCACACATGTCAATATGACCAGCATCAGCAGTGCTGTCAGCATGGGTTCAAAGGCTGTCAGAATGATTGCAAAAGCACCTTGACAGAAAATTTTTAGTATGATATAATGATGAAAATTAACATTCAACAAGGTGATATAAGTGAAAGTTTATGTACAGTCTGATAAAAATAATATACCTCGTAACTACAATTTCATGAATGCGTATCAGGGATTTCATGAGATGGGATTTGAAATAGTGCCTTTTCATGATGAAAAATTACTGGAAAGCAGCAGGGAAGATATTATCGTTGGCTATGTCGGAACAGTACGTTCCAGACTGCGTGATTTTGGAATTATTGCACCTGAAATGGATTATCCTGATGAGTTGCAGGAATATCTTGGTCGCAGAGTGTGGAAATCAAAAATGAATGCAGTAAATAATCATCCTGAGAGCTGGCCTATATTTGTAAAGCCGATGGAAGATAAACAATTTACGGGAATCGTTGTTCACTCCACAAAAGACCTCATCGGTTGTGGAATACAAGGTGTCAATCAGGATGTTTACTGTTCTGAGATCGTAAATTTTATTGCAGAATGGAGATGCTTTGTAAGATACGGAAGAATATTGGGGGTTCGTCCATATAAGGGAGACTGGAGAAAGCATTACGATTATGAAGTAATAGAACATGCAGTAAAAGAATTTGCATCAGCACCAGCAGGATACGCTGTAGATTTTGGACTTGCAGACGATGGAAGAACATTGTTAATTGAGGTCAATGACGGCTATGCATTAGGCTGTTATGGATTATTTTATTTTGACTATGCAAAATTGTTATCTGCCCGGTGGGCAGAGCTAACACGAACAAAAGATGAATGTGCGTTCGATATGATGTAAAATACAGAAAACGGTAGAATGAAAGAACTACCGTTTTTTATTTTGGAAAGTTTGGTAAATCTTGAAAACATATATTTATTATGAAAATCTGCGTTCTGGCAAAAAAATTGTAGCTCTCGAATATGTGTGATTTAGCATCTGTTAGAAATTGATCCGCATCAAAAATTTTGATTGACAGGCACGTTGAATATTCAGACGATTTATAAAAAATTAATGAAATTAAATATTATTTTATAAAATTGTTTAAAATAATTATGAATTTAGTAAAAATAGTGTGATATTTGTATCAACTATTGACAAATCAGTAAAAAAATGCTATAATATTAGTATCAAATCAATACTAACTATAAAATGTTGTTGATTCATTAATATCAGAAACATGAGGAACTGAAATGAAAAAGTATAAGATTGGTATGTATGGAGGAAAATTTCTCCCGTTTCATAAGGGACACAAATACTGCATAGATTTTGCAGCGCAGGAGTGCGAAAAAGTATATGTAATATTATTCTGGGGCGGTGTCGATGAAGAAAAAATACGGGCATCTCATAAGGAAGAATGGCTTTCCGCAGAAGAAAGAATCCGGAAAATGAGAGAGCTTTGCACACAGGCTTGCAAATATGCAGAAGTGATACCGATGAGCATTGACATCACAACACTCCGCCTGCCGGATGGTTCAGAGAATTGGGATGCCGAAACACCTTTGGTAAGAGCAGTTCTGGGAAATTGTCTTGATGCCGTGTACAGCAGTGAGGAAAGTTATGGTATGTATTTTAGTCGTGCATATCCGGAAGCAGTCCACAGGCTTGTAGATGTACAAAGGATACATTATCCCATCAGTGGAACAAGGATAAGAGAGATGACTTCTATGGAGGAAAAGAAAAAATGGATTCTATAAAGAAAAGCTTTGCGGAGCTGAAATGGTATGAATATCTTATGGGTGCAATCATGATTCTGATTGCAGGAAAAGCCATGTATGAGGGATTTACTTCCGGTTCATCCGATGGAAATCCTCCCTGGTTGACGATCATCAACTTTATAAGTGCAGTCTGTGGAGTGATTTGCATCTTTTTCACAGCGAAAGCTAATATCAGTAATTTCATTTTTGCAACGGTAAATACTATTGTATATGCAGTTTATCTGGTATATTGGCATATCTGGGGAACAGCCGCTCTTGAAATATTGTTTTACATACCAATGAATTTTGTGTCATGGTATTTCTGGGCAAAGTACAGAGATGAAGAAATTACTCAGAAAACAAAAACAAAAAAGCTGGGAGCAATACAAAATGCAGTCTGCACAGCCGTCGTTGTAGTGGGAGCAGTAATTTATCATAATATTCTTGTCAGATTAGGAGGTGAAGTTGCCTGGTTTGATGCTTTTACACTTAGCATAGGAATCATAGCGACCATTCTTGAGCTGTTAAGGTACAGGGAACAATATGTCTGGTGGATCATCACTGATATAGTTTCTGTGGGAATGTATATCATCCATTTTGATGCTGTGTATCTTACAAAAAGAAGTATTTATCTTATCATGGCAGTCATTGGACTTTTAAACTGGGCAAAGCTGAATACAACACGAAATGCTGATAATATTTAAGAGAAAGAGCTGTTGCCATTGCAATAGCTCCTTTTCTATTATATCGAAGAAATGCTCCGGAATCTCTGCCTTGGACTGCACTCCGTGTGAAAGGGTGCAGAGGCAAAATACTTCAATGGTCACACGAATATTCAGGACGGTGAGTTTATCTGTTTTGGTGTCAAGGGTCTGATGGATACGAACAAAAAACTCAAAGATACGCTACTTTTCAATATTCTGTCGTTCATGAGCAATCAGCTTCTCTGCAAAGGAAATACCGTTGTGCGATTGATGAGCTGTATCTGTTCTTAAATAATCTGACCACAATCGAATATATCCGGAACGGCATGAAGCGTGTGCGTAAGAAAGAATCTTCGTTTATTCTGGCAAGCCAGAATATCGAAGATTTTCTTCTGCCGGAAGTGAAGGAATTCACCAAGCCGCTGTTCAGCATTCCCAGTCATCAGATGATTTTTTATGTTGGCAACAATTCTCCTGCTGAAATCATGGAAGTACTCCAGATGAAAGAGTCAGAATATGCTCTGATTCAGTACGCAGAACGTGGCACCTGTCTGTACAGATGCGGAAATGAACGTTATCTGTTTCAAGTTATTGCTTCGCCGCATAAAGAAAAATTATTCGGAAGTGCCGGAGGGAGATAGACTTGCATTGTACTGCTGAATGTGATATAATACAGAAAAAGGGGGAACTTTTATGTGGTACACACTCATGCAAAAAAATTATAAAGTGATGGAGTTGCTGATTCAGCCGGACGGTACCAGGATTGATGCAGTTGGAAAAGTGCATCATGTTCACAGAATTCCTGTTGGTATTCCAGTTATAGACGATATGCCTGACTGTACAGCAATGAATCATTGGTGGCATCGGCGTTCCATTCCGGCAAGCCGCAGCGGAGTTGCACAGGCACTGAGAACTCTGAATCTGAAAGTGCCGCAGGAACTGCTGACAAAGTGTCTTGGACTGAGTTTGTCTGATCAGTATTGGGTAAAACCGGATGGAATGGACATGATGTGGGAAGAAGTGAATTTTTTTGATCATGATTTTTCTGAGGATATCGGCAATATTCTGTTCGGAAATAAACCGGACAGTGAAAGCCTTGATATGATGTCACCAGATAGCACAGTAAACGGATGGCTCAGAAAAAAATGGAAAATCATGAACGGAAAGCGATGTCTGGTAAAGGGAGGTGCTAACTTTTTTCAGGAACCGTTTAATGAAGTGATTGCTTCAAAAATGGCTGAAAGACTGAAAATTTCTCATACGGAATATCGGCTTGCCTATGAAGGAAAAAATCATATGCCTGTCAGTGTGTGCGAGGATTTCATTACCAGAGACAGGGAATTGATCACTGCCGGAGAAATCAGCAGAATGTTGCCGATGGAAGCAAATGAAGATAAGTTTGGGCATTTTATCAGGTGCTGTGAATTCCTGAAGATACCAGATTATCGCCGTAGTCTTGATGAAATGCTTGTGCTGGATTATCTGATTGCCAACCAGGACAGACATATGGGAAATTTCGGTGCTGTGCGGAATGCAAATACGCTGGAATATATTAGTCTGACACCAGTATTTGACTGCGGAACAAGCCTGCGTTATGATACCCCGGCTGTATATATTGAGCCGGATTTAAATGTGGAATCACAACCGTTCAGGAGTTTTCATGATGAACAGATCCAGCTTGTTCATCATCCGGAACGCTTTGATTTGGACAAACTGAATGGCATAGAAGATGAAATTCAGGAACTGTTTTATGATGATAAGGCAAGGGCATATATAGATGGACAGCGTGTCAGAAAAATTATAGAAGTAATTTTGACACGGATTCAGATGCTGAAAGAGAGATTTTTAAAATAGAATATCTGTTTGAAAGCCGCAGAAATGTGGCTTTTTATTTTTAGTAAGGAGCATGATTCCAATGAAGAAATACAATACAAAAGATCATGTTTGTTGTAATGGTGATACGGCATGAAAGCAGAACTCATCAAGTTGGCTTTGAGTCTGCTGGGAGATGAAAAAACAAGAAAGAAACTGCTGATTGCTGTGCTTTCTGTCATTGTTGGACTGCTTGGCATGATGTGTCTGCCGTTCATTGTCCTACACAGCATGGACAAAATCGGTGTACCAGAAATCAGCACCAGTGCTGTCGACCAGACACAATTTCTAACGAATATTGATACCGAAAAAACAGCAGAACTGGAAGTCACAGGGCAGACAATTGCAAATGCAATGTCTGTCATTGGCTTGCAGGAGCAGACCATCAAGTCACAATTAATTTACCTGTCATTCTTTGAGGACAAAGAAATCAGTGATTTTTTCAATATGCTGGATTTTTTTCTTGTCCGGATGACAGAACTTTGATAGATTCTTTGAATGAAACTTACAATCTGAATATTCGCTATGAAGACTTTATGCGGAGTTATACTATGGTCATGAATGCGATCATAAATCCGTATCTGTTTACTAATACAACAACAAAAAATGCCTCCGATCTTGCTGCATGGGCAAGAAATGCATATGTGTCCGGCTGGGGATTTGCATCTGGTGCAAGAGGGGAAATGGATTCGGAACTTCGGTATCGCTGTGCGGATAATGTCGGGCTGCTGCTGGGATATCTGAACTACCATCTGGATGAAAAGCTGTTCAGCAATGATTATGATACGCTGTTTTATACAGAACAAGGCACTGTGGATACCATGCCGGATGTGGCTGGAATTGGTGTGTTCAATGGTGAGGAGTTTGGAGTTTATGCCGGTAACGATGAGGTCATTTTCTGTTCAGAAAGTGTTGGCCATACAGAAAAAACAATACTGACATGCGGAATCTGGACAAGCTGGTGTACGTTTGATGCAGTCGAATATCCGCAGGATGTATGGGATGCCATACAGGCATTACAGCCGGAAGAATCTGAAGAAAATGAAGAAATTTATGATAATGAAAGTGAGGAATTAGCTGATGAGAATTAATCTGAAGAATAGAAACTGTGAACTGACAGAAGATTTTCCAAAGAATCTGTTCGGATTACAGAATGCACTTGACCGTCTGCATCAGTCAGAAAACAGGAATGTCCTGTTCAGTTTTGACTGTGATACTGAGAAAAATATTCTGCCTCCGGAACTGTCCGGCAGGGAATTTCGTACAGATCTATGCAGACTGAATATGTTCGCAGAACGGGTGAAAACGATGACACCGACGGAAAATGCGGCATTCAAAGCTGTGGTAAAAGTGAATACTGTTTCTAATTTTGACGAACTGCTGCAGATGACTTATCATCTGGATAGTGTACCTGTGATAAGGGCTTCCTGTTTTTCTGAGCTTGGTGCATTCTCTGTTGAACAGGAAATGCTGCCTGAAATCGAGAACTGTCCAGCTGAACTATTGAAGTATCTTGATACTGAAAAACTTGGCAGGCTGATGGCGGAAAAAAATGGGGGTGTGTTCATTGATGATTACTATTGTGAGCCGGAAATGTATAAAAAACTGGATATTCACATTGAAATCGGTGAGCCGGAGACCTGTTTTTTTCATCTGCTCTTAGCACCGGGATCAGGTGATAAACATCTTGCAAAATGGATATCTCTACCCTGTGAACACGCAAATCAATTTTCAAAAATTTGACAAGTATGGTATAATAGAATTATGAAGA
>CAMWTO010000092.1 GCA_947177205.1 uncultured Ruminococcus sp.
GAATCAGATCTTGATTTTTTGAAAAAACATGCTATACTAGAATTAGCACTCTCAAAGCAAGAGTGCTAATTCTAAAATTTTTAAAATCTAAATTTAATTTCAGGAAAGAAGATGTTTTTATGGAAACAAAAGCGTTTCAGGCAGAATCCAAAAAACTGCTTGATATGATGATTCATTCTATTTATACGCATAAGGAAATTTTTCTCAGAGAACTGATTTCCAATGCCAGCGATGCGATTGACAAATTATATTTCCGGTCGCTTACTGATGATTCTGTCGGATTAAATAAGGGCGATTTCTTCATTCGTCTGGATCTGAATAAGGCAGACAGGACAATCACAATCACAGACAATGGCATTGGTATGACTGTCGAAGAACTGGAACATAATCTGGGAACGATTGCAAGCAGTGGTTCTCTTAAATTCAAGACGGATAACAAGCTGGATGCCGATCAGCAGATTATCGGACAGTTCGGCGTGGGATTCTACTCTGCATTCATGGTTGCCAAGCGTGTGACAGTTTATTCCAGAGCATTCGGTGAGGAACAGGCTTACAAATGGCAGTCCGAGGGCGTTGAGGGCTACACAATCGAAGAAGCAGATTCCGTGAGTGATCTCACAAAACACGGCACAAAGATTGTTCTGGAGCTGATGGAAGATTCTGATGATGAGAATTACAGTGAATTCCTGGAAGATTTCCGGATTCAGCATTTAGTCAAGAAATATTCGGATTATATCCGGTTCCCTGTGCAAATGGAAATCACGCACCGGAAATTAAAAGAGGGCACACAGGATGAGTATGATTTAGAAGCCAATCTGGAGACACTCAACAGCATGACACCCCTTTGGCGTAAGAATCGTTCAGAATTGACAAAAGATGATTACCATAATTTCTATCAAGAGAAATTCAATGATTATCTGCCACCGATGGCTTACAAGCATGTCCACAATGAGGGTGCAGTCAGCTACGACGCCCTGTTGTATATCCCATCTAAAGCGCCGTTTGATTACTATACAAGAGATTATGAAAAAGGCTTGCAGTTATATGCAAACGGCGTCCTGATCATGGAAAAATGTGCGGATCTGCTCCCGGATTATTACAGTTTTGTCAAGGGTCTTGTGGATTCGGAAGATTTGTCCTTGAATATTTCCCGTGAAATGCTGCAGCATGACAGGCAGTTGAAATTAATTGCTAAGAGCATTGAGAAGACAATTCACAACGAACTGATCCGGATCTTAAATAATGACCGTGAAACATACGAAAAATTCTTCGATGCATTCGGCACACAGATCAAATACGGCATTTGCAGTGATTACGGAATGCACAAGGATGAATTGCAGGATCTGTTGTTATTCACCTCTTCCAAAGAGGACAAGCTTGTGACACTTTCGGAATATGTCGAAAGAATGCCGGAAGACCAGAAAGCTATTTACTATGCCGCAGGCAACACGCTCGAACAGATTAAGGCGCTGCCACAGGTAGAAGCTGTTCTTGCGAAAGGCTATGAAATCTTGTATTTCCCGATCCCGGTGGATGAATTCGCCGTCAAGAACATGATGACATTCAAGGACAAGGAATTCAAATCCGTCACAGCCGCTGATCTGGATCTGAACACAGAAGAGGAGAAGAAAGCGCTGGAAGAAAAATCTCAGGCGAATCAATCTCTCTTTGAGATCATGCAGAAAGCATTAGACGGCAAAGTCCAGAGAGTGGCACTGTCCAGCCGTCTGAAATCCCATCCGGTATGCCTGACCAGTGAGGGTGACCTGACACTGGAAATGGAAAAGACATTGAATGCAATGCCGACAGATACCAAAGTACAGGCAAAGCTTGTCCTGGAGCTGAATCCGGAACACCCTGTATTTGAGAAACTCTCTGCTCTGGATCAGGAAACAGACAGCGAAAAGATTCAGAAATATGCAAAATTATTATATAATCAGGCTTTGTTAATGGAGAATATGCCGATTGATAATCCGGCAGAATTTTCAAGTCTGATCTGTGAACTGATGTAAGAATATAAGATCTTAAGCCTGTTGGTGTATACGCAATCCCAGCAGGCTTATGCTGTTATCTGGCATTTTGAAATATGATTTTTAATAGTTTATAAATGCAAATTTTGTGCATTTTCACAATTGACTTTTTAAAAAAAGTGTGGTATACTATGGCTGTAGTTGGCTTATGTTGTAATAGGTGGTGAGTGATTCTAATGGCACTAAAAGATGTAAAATTGATTCTCACGGCTATTATTTGTTTTGTATTTGGGGCAACAGCAGGAATATTTTACGAAACGACAAATCAGAAAATTCAAAGCCAAAAAGAAAAAAATAGTAAGGTAACCGCAAAGGAATGTCGAGTCATTTTTGAAGATTTTGTTAGGGAGCATGATTCGGATCTGAAATTGGATGATTCTTTTGAGATTTCTTTTGATGAGATGTTAAGAATAAGTGAAATGACACCGGATGAGTATTACAAATATGTAGAGGACATATATGAAAAAATCTATGCTCCCTGTGCCAGAGTATGTTTATACAAAGTCGGAAGAAGAAACGAACCTAAAATATGGACAAAAATGTGAACAAAAAGAAGAACTACTAAAAAAATATATTATACTGAGGAGGAAATTGATAAGGGAAGTGTGAATTGACAATTTATGATGATTCAGTTGTTATAGAAGGGGAAACATTATTTCCAAGAAGTATTACAAATAAAAAAACGCATTATTTACTTATACTTACGACTATTATGTTTCGGTTGTTTACCATGCCGGACATGGTGATACACAATTAGGTTGAATTTTTGAAATTTAGAACATAAAGGAAAGTCGCCGGTGGGCGACTTTTCCTTGTATTTTAGCATAACAATGAAAGGAATTGAATTATGTTTGAAAAAATCCTGCAATTTTTTGTGAAATTATTGCCAAAGCCGTTAAAAAATTTATATGATAAATTTGAAGAATTAATTGTTTATATCTATTATGGTGTTCTCACAACAATTGTCAATACAATTGTCCAGTTCGGAATTGAATTCGGTTTGTTGTCGCTTGTCAACTGGTCAGACCGGATTGAAAATCTGATTTCTACAAGTATTGCCTGGGTTGTTGCGGTGATTTTTGCATTCTATGTCAATAAAAAATATGTCTTCAAAAGTACGACAGAATCTACAAAACAATTCATGTGGGAATTCTGGACATTTATTTCCGCAAGACTGGCATCTTTTGCCATGTCCGTCGGGATTATGCAGTTAGGTGTGCCGCTGTACAGCGTAGATGATGGTACGGAAGAAGGTAAAAAAATATTCTGGATTTATTTTGTATTCTACTTTGCACAGCAAGTGATTGTGACACTTGCCAATTATTTCCTGAGCAAATTTATTATTTTCAAGAAGAAAAAAACTTCTGAAAATCCTGAAAATTCAGAAAGCAGGTGAATCCTGAGTATGTTTGTATATTCCAGAACGCCGTATTATTATGAAACAGATCAGATGAAAATTGTCCATCACTCGAATTATATTCGTTGGTTTGAAGAAGCAAGAATTGCCTATTTTGATAACATTGGCTATGATTTTGTCAAGCAGGAACGCTTCGGGATTGTCTGTCCGGTGCTGTCCGTGCAGGCAGAATACAGAAATATGATCCGATTCGGTGACAAAATTCAGATTGCCACCAGATTGACGAAATACAACGGCGTACGCTATGAATTTTCTTATCTGGTGAAACATGCCGGGACGGGAGAACTCTGCTGTACTGGTACAAGTTCGCATTGCTTATTAGATCCGGAAGGCAGGATTATAAAAATCCGGACAGAATCCCCCGGAACGCATGAACTTCTATGCAAGGCTCTTGCAATGGATGCGTCTGCATGATAATTTCACTATAATTTTTTGTTAAAATCCAGAGCGATTTAAACTGTTTGTATAATTTTTAAGCCTGCTTTCCGTTATTTATCTAAATTGTGACGATTTCACAAAATATATTTGTAGAAAATGTCAATTGTCACCAGGCGAAAAATAAGTTATACTATTATTATAGATTTTTTATGAAATCAAAAATTAAAAATCGAGAAAGGAGTTCGCTCCTGAATTTCATGATTCAGGTGCGGAAATTTGACTATGGCTGTAAACGATTCTAGCGAAGCAAAAAATTTTAAAAAACAGTTCAGCGAACGTCTTCAGGACAAGTTCGGCGTTTCCCCGGAGGAGGCATCCGATCCCCAGGTCTATGAAGTCCTCTCTGCAATGGTTGTCGACAAGCTCAAGAAAAAGCGCCGCAAATTCATCAATCAGGCGTATTCCATGGGCAAAAAGCAGGTGTATTATCTTTCCATGGAATTCCTCATGGGACGTTCTCTCAAGACAAGCCTGTATAATCTGGAAATGGTGGATTCTGTGAAAGAGATGCTCGCAGAGTTTCACATCAATCTGGATAAGATCTATGAGTGCGAACCGGATGCCGGTTTAGGAAACGGCGGTCTCGGTCGTTTGGCGGCGTGTTACCTCGACGGCATGGCAACCCAGGCAATGCCGGCAATGGGTCACTCCATCTGCTATGAATATGGCATTTTCAAGCAGAGACTTGTGGACGGCTGGCAGACGGAAATCCCGGATAACTGGCTGCCCGGCGGCAGTGTGTGGCTCGATCCCAAGCCGGAGAAAGCAATCGAAGTCCATTTTGAAGGCGAACTCAACGAATACTGGGATAATCAGTATCATCACATTTCTCATGTGAATTATAATACAGTCATTGCCACACCATATGATATGTATGTGTCCGGTTACGACAGCTCCGGCGTGTCTGTTCTGCGTCTCTGGGCTGCAAAAGCACCGTCCTTCAACATGGAACTGTTCAACCAGGGCGACTATGCAAAGGCAATCGGTCAGAACTCCATGTCCAATTCTATTTCTAAGATTCTCTATCCGAATGATAATCACCTGGAGGGCAAATCCCTCAGACTTCGTCAGCAGTATTTCCTCTGTGCGGCGGCTGTTGGTGACATTGTCAATACGCATATGAGCATTTACGGCACACTGGAGAATCTCCACGAAAAAGTGGCAATTCACATTAATGACACGCATCCGACGCTGGCAATTCCGGAGCTGATGCGCATTCTGTTGGATGATTGCGGCTACGGTTGGGAACAGGCATGGCATATTGTGACAAACACATTTGCGTATACCAATCATACTGTTCTGGCAGAGGCGCTTGAAAAATGGGATGTCAACATGGTGAAACACATCATCCCGAGAATTTTCTCTATTATTGTAGAAATCAACAACAGATACTGTCAGTCCCTGATGGAACGCAACGGCTATGATTCTGCGAAGACAACCAGAATGTCCATCATTAAAGATAATACAATCCACATGGCAACGCTTTGCGTAGCGACATGCCACAGCGTCAATGGCGTTTCCAAACTGCATTCTGACATCATCAAGACGGATGTGTTCCCGGACGAAGTTGCCGACACACCGCACAAGTTCAAGAACGTCACGAATGGTATTGCTTACCGCAGATGGCTCTATCAGTCTAATCCAGGTCTGACGGAGCTGTTGAAAGACAAAATCGGTGACGGCTTCCTGAAAGATGCCGCAGAACTTTCCAAACTTGCAGTTTTTGCAGATGATGAAGAAGTCCTGAAACAGATCATGGAAGTCAAGAAACAGAATAAGATCCGTTTTGCAAAGCATGTCAAGCACGAATCCAAGACGATTCTGAATCCGGACAGCATTTTTGACGTTCAGGTAAAGCGTCTGCATGAATACAAGAGACAGCACCTGAATGTGATGAACATTCTGGCGCAGTACCAGTATTTATTGGAAAATCCGAATGCAGATTTCACGCCCAAGACGTATATCTTCGCTGCAAAGGCGGCATCCGGCTATTATCTGGCAAAACAGATTATTAAAATGATCTGGGCAATTTCGGAAGAAATCCGCAAGAATCCGAGAATTGCAGACAAGCTGACTGTGCATTTTGTAGAAAATTACAGTGTCACGCTGTCGGAATTGTTAATGCCTGCGGCAGACATTTCCGAGCAGATTTCTCTTGCCGGAAAAGAAGCATCCGGTACGGGCAATATGAAGTTGATGCTCAACGGCGCTGTGACTCTGGGCACGCTTGATGGTGCAAATATCGAAATCAAGGATGCTGTCGGCGATGATAATATTATCATCTTCGGTATGAAGACCGAAGAAGTTAATGCTGCAAAACAGCATTATAATCCGGAGAGACTCTATAATGAGAATCCGTTAATCCGTGACTGCATTAACCGGATGTACAACGGCATCAATGGCTGCAAGTTTGACGAAGTAGCAAATTCTCTGAAGAATTCTGACCCGTATATGGTACTTGCTGACTTTGATTCTTACAAGAATGCACAGAATTTCAGTTCTGAGTGCTACAATGATACAAAGCGTTGGGCAAGAATGTCCCTGATGAATACTGCCGGTGCAGGCATCTTCTCTGCTGACCGCAGTGTCAATGACTATGCAAAGGATATTTGGGGGCTTTGATCCTGAATTTTTCTGAAATTTTAAAATCCTCTGCCTGTTCCGGCAGGGGATTTTTTTAATTAAAATTATAATTGACAAATCTGCAAACCTGTGCTATAATAATTTTAATATTTTTTCATGTTTCAATTTCAGAAAGGAGTGCTTTGCTCATGATTCAAAAATTACTCGTCGGCGCAGTGATTACTGTTGCCACGACAGCTGTTGCAGGTGGTATCTATCTGTCCAGAAAAAAACAGTATGATGATGACGGATTCAATGCGTTCGGCTACGACAAGGAGGGTTACAATCACCAGGGCTATGACCGGAACGGCTATGACAGGGACGGTTTTGACAGAACCGGTCACAATGCCGGCGGTTATTGCAAAGACGGCTACAATGATGCTTATATTGACATCAGCGGTTTTTCCAGAGAATATTATAAAATTGTCTGCGAAGAAATGCAGGAACTGCTTGACAAAGCCGTGCAATGCCGGGAATCCGATAAATGTTCCGAGTCCGACCAGGCTGTCAGGGATTTCATGCAAAAAGGTGTGCGTGCCGTGATTGCACACTGGAAAGGTGTCTCAAATTACAAGCAGACACTTTACATGAATCTGATTTTCTGCGAAGAACAAAATTTACTGAATGAAGATCTGACGGCAATTCTCTATGATACAGATTCTATATGCAAACGGTTTCAATATGATGATGTTGACTGTTACTATCCAGATGAGTCATATTATGAGGAGACAGTCGATTTTGAGGCAGTTTCCGGCTTACTCGGAGAAGTGCGGAAATTTACATGAGTTTAAATTTTTAAAAATATTTTATTTGGAGGAGATTTTTTTGAGTCATTTATATGACAGCTGGGATCTGAATTATAAAACGCCGTTCGGTGCAGTCCGGAAAGGAAAAATTGTGTATTTCAATATCCGACTCCCGAAAGAACTGAAACCGGATTTTCCGCCCTGCATCGTGATCTATCGACCTGGCTACAAGGAAAGATTTATGCATCTGCACATTATTGGCGAGGAAGAAGACTGCAATGTGTGGGGAACGGGATATATTCCCAAATTTACCGGCGTGCATTATTATTATTTTTCTTATACAACGAAAGGACAGAGATATTACATCAAGAAAACTGCCGGGCATATTGGCAATATCAATGACGGCGACATGTTTCAGCTCACTGTCTATTCCGAAGATTACAAAACGCCGGAGTTCCTCAAGGGCGGCGTGATGTATCAGATTTTCCCGGATCGTTTCTATAAAAGTGGCAAAGTCCATGAAAATATTCCGTCCGGCAGAGTACTCCGGGAGGACTGGGGCGGTACACCCTATTATAGACCCGATCAGAACGGACATGTTTGGAATAATGACTATTTCGGCGGAGATCTGGCAGGCATTCAGGAGAAACTCCCGTATCTGCATGACCTGGGCGTGACATGTATTTATCTGAATCCGATTTTTGAATCTCACGAGAATCACAGATATAATACGGCGAATTATCGCAAAGTTGATCCGTTGCTTGGCACAAACGAGGATTTCCAGGAATTATGCAAAGCTGCATCCAAACTGGGCATCAGCGTCATCCTGGATGGTGTATTCTCTCATACAGGCGCAGACAGTATCTATTTTAACCGGTATAACCGTTATGACAATCTGGGTGCTTATCAATCCAGAGACAGCGAATATTTCGACTGGTACACGTTCTGGAATTTCCCGAATGAATACGAAGCCTGGTGGGGATTCGAGACACTTCCGAATGTCCGGGAAAATAACAAGAGTTATACAAATTACATCTGCGGCAAGGACGGTGTCTTGAATTACTGGCTATCCCTGGGAGCTGCCGGGTTCCGTCTGGATGTAGCGGACGAATTGCCTGATGAATTTCTGGACAATCTCCGGACAGCCGTCAAGAAATATGATCCGCAGAAGATCGTGATCGGCGAAGTCTGGGAGGATGCATCCAACAAAGAAGCTTACGGCGTGAAACGTCGTTATCTTCTGGGCAATCAGCTTGATTCCGTGATGAACTACCCGTTCCGGGATGCGATTATCAATTATATCAAGGGCATGTCAAGCCGGGATTTTCAGAACTGCATCATGACAATTCTGGAAAATTATCCAAAAGACACAGTTGACGTTCTGATGAATTTTGTGTCCACCCACGATATTGAACGGGCAATTAACCGGTTCGGCGGGAAATCCTGTGACGATAAATCCAAAGACTGGATGGCGGAACGTTATCTGAACGAATGGGAATATCGTCGGGGCAGGGCAATGCTTCAGGCGGCAATGGCAATTATGTTCTTCCTCCCCGGTGTGCCGAGCATTTATTATGGGGATGAAGCCGGATTGCAGGGTTACAAAGATCCATTCAACCGCAGATGCTATCCGTGGGGACATGAAGACCAGGAATTAATTGCTTACACGAAAGAATTAAGCCGGATTCGTCATGCGTACAAAGTATTCCGGAATGGCAAAATGCAGTTCCTGCCGGCGCAGGATGACGTGATGGCATTTGCAAGAATTCAGGAAACTGCCGGGATTTCCGTCCAGATCTATGTGAATCGTTCCCAGCATGAACAGCACGTAAAATTTCAGCCCTGTTCTGAAAAATTTGTATTTGATCATGCAGAACGTGGCATCCTGGAAGATGATCTTGTGAAATTACAGCCATTTGATTATGCTGTGA
>CAMWTO010000093.1 GCA_947177205.1 uncultured Ruminococcus sp.
ACCGGAAATTATGCAGAATCATGCAGACAATATCCGCAGGAAAGCAAAAGCGAAGAACTCTTGCTTGCCTGCTGTATGCGCTTTCCGGAACAGGCAGAAATGATTTTTCAGGCACTCCCACCAGAATTTTTCGTGACAGATTTTCATAGAAAAATCTATCAGGCTGTCCGCCAGTGCATCCGGGAAAATGCCGAATCAAATCTAAAATTTATGCCCTCATTCCTGGGATCCGATTTTGAAATACAGGAAATCAGTGCTGTTGCCGGCATCCTTGCACACTGCCGGGAAATGATTTTCACACCGGAAGTCATTCAGGACTGTATTGCAAATTTGGAGAACGCCGACACACGGTCTGTCAATTTTCTTACAATGTCAGACAATGATCTTCAACAGATTATTATGAATAAACAAAAGCATATTCATTGGATAAATTAAGGAGGTTTTTCGCATGGACAAGAAATCTACAATTGAAGCACTCTTTGAAAGGGGAAAAGCAACGGGAAAACTCACGACAAAACAGATTTCAGATGCACTGGAAGAAATGGATTTTGATGCGGATCAGCTCAACACATTCTATGACAACTGCGAACAGCATAATATTGAAATTATTGATAACAATGTTGTTGATCCTAATTTCGATCTGAATCATATTGACATTGATGACAATCCGGATGAAAATCTGGATTCTGCACTTTCCACGGACGGCATTGCTGTGGACGATCCTGTGAAAATCTATCTCAAAGAAATCGGGCATGTGCCGCTGTTGACAGGCAATGAGGAAATCGAACTTGCCAGGCTTATGGCAGAAGGGACGCCCCTGGAGGCAAAACGTGCCAAACAGAGACTTTCCGAGGCAAACCTCCGTCTGGTTGTCAGCATTGCCAAAAAATATGTTGGCCGTGGGATGCAGTTCCTGGATCTGATCCAGGAGGGCAATCTGGGACTGATCAAAGCCGTGGAAAAATTCGATTACAGCAAAGGCTATAAATTTTCAACCTATGCAACATGGTGGATTCGCCAGGCAATCACCAGGGCAATTGCAGACCAGGCAAGAACAATCCGGATCCCAGTACATATGGTGGAAACGATCACGAAAGTCAAGAAAGTTTCCAGCCAGTTGTTACATGAAAACGGACATGATCCGACACCGGAAGAAATTGCGGAACGTCTGGATCTCCCTGTAGAACGTGTTCGTGAAATCATGAGAATTGCACAAGATCCTGTTTCTCTGGAAACACCGATCGGTGAAGAAGAAGATTCCCATCTGGGAGACTTCATTCCGGATGACGATGCGCCGGCGCCTGCGGATGCAGCATCCCACACACTCCTGAAAGAACAACTTGAAGAAGTATTATCTACATTGACAGACCGGGAGGCAAACGTTCTCCGGCTGCGTTTCGGATTAATTGACGGTCGCTCCAGGACACTCGAAGAAGTAGGTGCACAATTCAATGTCACTCGTGAACGCATTCGCCAGATTGAAGCAAAAGCACTGCGGAAACTTCGTCATCCAAGCAGGAGCAAAAAAGTCAAAGATTTTCTGGATTAAAATATTTATTAAAAATCCCCTGTTTGACTGCAAACAGGGGATTTTATTAATTATAAATTATTCTGCTTTGATCGGGAAATCTGACTGTTCAAGCAGATGCACCAGAAGCCGCAGAACGTTCATAGAGTCAGATAACTCAATTTTTCCGCTCTTGTCAACGTCAGCATTCGCAACGCCTTTAACAGACATCTCATCCACACCAACATAAACTCTGTTCATCAGAACAACGTCACTGATGTCGACTTCGCCATTATCATTTGCGTCACCCCACAGCACTTCGCCGGACGGTTCATCAGATGACGACTCTGGCGGATCAGTAGAATCAGGCTCATTGCCGGATTTTTTTACATAAGCATCTGTAATCTTGACACCGGAAGTGTCAACAGCATCTTCGCCCTTGCCTGCCCACCAGATCTGACCTTCAAAGGATTTCTGTTCTACCAATGCTTTCTTAATCGTATCAAGAATGGCTTCGTCTGTGATCTCCTGATTTTCGCCGTCCACAGTCAGTGTTACATTGAACAGCTGCTTTACAAGATCTACTTTTGTTTCGCCGCTCTTGGATGCTTCCCACTGCACATTTGCCCAGTAGTATTTATCGCCTACCGGAACGGACACGCCCAGACCGCCGTTTGCGTAAGTAGCATCTTTTCCCAAATCTACTACCAAATAAATTGTGTCATCTGCTTCCGGCAGATCAATATGGAAATTACCCTTATCATCCACAGTAATTACTGCATGACCCGGCTCCGGATCTGTCGGCTCTGTATTCTCTGTTGCATTGGTTGCATCAGGATCAAATTCAATATCTGTCAGTTTCGGAAGTTCGTCCAGTGTGATGCAGTAATCGCTCTGATACATTTCAATCAGATCTTCTTCCCGGTTGAACTGCGGATTGGACAGGAAATTGGTGTCATCACTGCCGCCGTCATACCAGGGCATGAAATAGAGCCATCCTGCTTTCTCCGTCGTAAGATTCTCAACTGTGGAGAAACAGTCACATTCCATCAGAGCAACCATTTTTGCATTGTTATAACGTCCCATAATATTATAGAACGTATCTGCAATCGGACTGTCATTGTGAACGATCTGTGCCGATCCGGTCGACCAGTCTGTGCAGTTATATTTATCATAACCAATAATATCGACATAATTGTCGCCCGGATACCAGTTTGCGGATGTGCTGTAATCGTAGCTGTTCCATTCCCAGATCAGATTATGACAACCTTTGGTTTCTGTCAGATACTTATAAGTATAAATATAAAGTTCTCTGTAGACTTTAGATCCCTCTCTGCCCCACCAGAACCAGGAACTATTTTCACCTCCGTTGCCTTCTGCCTCGTGGTATGGTCTCCAGAGCAACGGAATTCCCTTTTCCTGTAATTCCAGAAATTCTTCTGCAAGCGTATCCAGTGCCTGTATCAGATAAGCATTGTCTTTCGTTCCCTCCTGGATTGCTTTTGATGGTGAAAAATCCGTCTTTTCTGAATATGTTGTCTGCGCCCAGTCAATTCTGTCACCAATTGTATAAGATGAAAAATCTGTGGGGACATTCAAATGCCAGGATGCTGTGCAGATACCGCCTTTTGCTGCCCATGCAATCACACGTTCTGTAGAACCATCATCACTGCCAAAAGCCGGGCATGTGAAATTACCATAGTCGAAACCACGGATTGCTGGCAATTTACCTGTTTTTTCTTCAATATACTTAAATTCCTGTTCCACATCATGCGGACCATTCATGTAAATTTCCTGCTGACCGGACAGAATATGACTGCCATAAACACTCGACAGATAGCTCATCAGAGCTTTTGCAGAGTCAATGGCTTTCGGATCACATGTATTTGTCTGTGTTGCCTTGATTTCAGGACGTTCCGGCGCAACATAATCCCTTACTTCTACATAGTCCACAAGCGTATAACCCCAGGTGCTGTTGAGCTTGATGGTATTTTCACCTTCTTTGAAGGCCACTTTACCGACATTCAGTTCAGCAAACTGCTCCGTTTCCTCAAATGTCACCTGACCAATGCTTTCGCCATTGATTTCAATTGTTGCCCCCTTTGTACCATAGGGCGCAGAATAGCCGATGACAAGCGCATAACTGCCGGCTTTATCAATATTCACAGTTGTTGTAGCAGACGGAATCGTGGAAGAATTGTCTTTCAGATTCACATAACCTGTGCCGGAAAAACCCGCAACAGAAGATTCTACCTGTGCATCATTTTCCATTGTTCCATCTTCAAATTCTCCTCTGACCTGCAAAGCAGAAACATTGAACGGAACTGCAAGCAATGTATTCAAGGCAATTGCAGCTGCCATCACACCGCTTGTTATTTTTTTCTTTGACATGATAACTACCTCCAAAAACATAATATCTGCAATATAATTTTATTATATCACAGATTGTAATGACTTACAAGATAAAATCGTTATTTTTGTGCAATTTCACAAATTTTTTTAGTAAATTTGACGAATGTTGCTATAAAAAACAAACCACAAATAAAAGAAAACAGACATCCTCCATTTGACATGGAAATCCCTCCTTATATTAAAAATAAACAAAAGAGAACAGACATCCGCCTGCTCTCTTTGAATTTCTTATCTGCAAATTATTCGTTAATTGCGATAACAACGCCGGAACCTACTGTTCTGCCGCCTTCACGGATAGCAAAACGGAGATTCTGCTCAATTGCGATCGGTGTAATCAGCTCAACGCTCATTTCAACGTTGTCGCCAGGACGGCACATTTCTGTACCTTCGGGCAGTGTAATTGTACCTGTTACGTCAGTTGTTCTGAAATAGAACTGCGGTCTGTAGTTATTAAAGAACGGTGTGTGACGACCGCCTTCTTCCTTCTTCAGAACGTAAACCTGACCGGAGAATTTTGTGTGCGGCTTGATAGAGCCGGGTTTGCAGAGAACCTGTCCTCTTTCAACGTCTTTTCTCTGTACACCACGGAGCAGTGCACCAACGTTGTCGCCAGCTTCTGCATAATCGAGGGACTTTCTGAACATTTCCAGACCTGTTACAACAGTCTTGGAAGATTCTTCTTTCAGACCAACGATCTCAACTTCTTCGCCGACATTGAGCTTTCCTCTCTCTACACGACCTGTTACAACAGTACCACGACCAGAAATTGTCATTGTGTCTTCAATCGGCATCAAGAACGGCTTTGCGTCGTCTCTCTCAGGTGTCGGAATATATTCATCCACAGCATTCATCAGTTCAATGATCGGAGCGTAAGCCGGGTCATTCAGATCGTCCGGAGCTTCCAGAGCCTGGAGTGCAGAACCCTTAATGATCGGGATGTCATCGCCAGGGAATTCATAAGAAGACAGCGTGTCACGGATGTCCATTTCAACGAGTTCGAGCAGCTCTTCGTCGTCAACCTGGTCAGCCTTGTTCATAAATACAACGATTGCCGGAACGCCTACCTGACGAGCAAGCAGGATATGCTCCTTTGTCTGAGCCATAGGACCATCAGAAGCAGCAACTACAAGAATTGCGCCATCCATCTGCGCAGCACCTGTGATCATGTTCTTAACATAGTCAGCATGTCCAGGACAGTCAACATGTGCATAGTGACGTGCATCTGTCTCATATTCAACGTGAGCAGTGTTGATTGTGATACCACGCTCTCTCTCTTCCGGAGCCTTGTCAATCATGTCATAAGCTTCGAATTTAGCCTGACCTTTCATTGCCAGTGTCTTTGTGATAGCAGCCGTCAGAGTGGTCTTACCATGGTCAACGTGACCGATTGTACCAATGTTTACGTGCGGCTTGTTACGCTCAAATTTTTGTTTTGCCATTGGAAGTTTCCTCCTTTAAATCATAGATTGATTTTGTATTATCTTAAGAATAAAATACTGTTTCCAGTATTAAGATAATTTTATTATAACATATTCTCAGCGGAATTGCAAGTATTTTTCAGAAATTTTATTCCTGAAAAATACTTGTTTAATTTATGCAATTCGCCGAAAATTTTCCTGTTTTTCAGAAATTAACCCTTGTTTCTGGATGTCATGATGCCTTCGGCAATATTCTTCGGTACTTCCTTGTAGCTGTGAGGCTCCATGGAATACTGTCCACGTCCCTGCGTATTGGAACGCAGATTGTTGGAATAGCCGAACATTTCAGACAGCGGCACAAGTGCATCTACTTGAACCGTACCAGGTCTTGTCTCCTGACCAAGGATTTCACCACGACGGGAGCTAAGATCGCCGATAATATTGCCCAGATAATCATCCGGAGCAATGACGGAAACTTTCATGATTGGCTCCATCAAAGCAGGCTGTGCCTTGCGCATTGCTTCTTTGAATGCCATAGAACCGGCAATCTTGAACGCCATTTCAGAGGAGTCAACTTCATGATACGATCCATCATAAAGCTCTACCTTGACATCAACAACCTGATAACCGGCAAGGATACCTGCCTGCATTGCGCCCTTCACACCGGCTTCTACAGCAGGAATATATTCCTTCGGTACAGAACCGCCGACAACAGAATTCTTAAATTCAAAGCCCTTACCAGATTCATTCGGCTCAACACGGATTTTAACATGACCGTACTGACCGGAACCACCGGACTGTTTCTTGTATTTGTAGTCAACATCTGCATTGCCCTTGATGGTTTCTTTGTAAGATACCTGCGGGGCACCGACGTCAGCTTCTACTTTGAACTCACGGAGCAGTCTGTCAACAATAATATCAAGATGCAACTCACCCATTCCGGCAATGATCGTCTGTCCGGTTTCTTCATCCGTCCAGGTTCTGAATGTCGGGTCTTCTTCTGCAAGTTTTGCAAGGGCGATACCCATTTTCTCTTGACCTGCTTTTGTTTTCGGCTCAATTGCCAGATTGATAACAGGCTCTGGGAATTCCATGGATTCCAAGATGACCGGATGATTCTCATCACAAAGTGTATCACCGGTTGTTGTCTGTTTCAGACCAATTGCCGCAGCAATGTCACCAGAATATACTTTCTCAAGCTCTTTCCGGCTGTTTGCATGCATCTGCACAATACGACCAATTCTTTCATGCTTGTCCTTGGTGGAATTCAGAACGCCTGAACCAGCATCCAGAACACCAGAATAAACACGGAAAAACGTCAGTTTACCAACAAACGGGTCCGTTGCAATCTTGAATGCAAGCGCTGCAAACGGTTCTTCATCTGAAGATGGTCTTTCTTCTTCTTCGCCTGTATCCGGGTTTGTTCCCTTGATTGCCGGAACATCCAGCGGAGACGGCATATAATCTACGATGGCATCCAGAAGCTTCTGTACACCCTTGTTCTTATAAGAAGTGCCGCAGGTAACCGGAACCATTGTATTTGCAAGTGTAGATTTTCTGATACATGTCTTGATTTCTTCGATTGTGAGTTCCTCACCTGCGAAGAATTTTTCCATCAGGTCGTCATCCTGCTCTGCGACATGTTCAATCAGGGAATCACGATATTCCTGTGCTTTTTCCTTCATATCATCCGGAATTTCTTCCACACGGATGTCCTTGCCCAGGTCATCATAATATACATAAGCTTTCATCTCTACGAGATCAATAATGCCCTTGAATGTTTCTTCCGCACCGATTGGCAGCTGAATCGGGACAGCATTGCAATGCAGACGATCCTTCATCATCTCAACGACTCTGTAGAAGTCAGCACCCATGATGTCCATCTTGTTGACATAAGCCATTCTCGGAACTTGATATTTATCAGCCTGTCTCCATACAGTTTCAGACTGCGGTTCTACACCGCCTTTTGCACACAGAACCGTAACAGAACCATCCAATACACGAAGGGAACGCTCTACTTCTACCGTAAAGTCAACGTGTCCGGGTGTGTCAATAATATTGATTCTGTGACCTGCCCAGTAAGCTGTCGTTGCGGCGGATGTGATCGTAATACCTCTCTCTTGCTCCTGTGCCATCCAGTCCATTGTAGCGGCACCCTCGTGGGTTTCGCCGATTTTATGGTTGACACCAGTATAGAACAAAATACGCTCTGTTGTGGTTGTCTTACCGGCATCAATGTGCGCCATAATGCCGATATTTCTGGTTCTTTCCAGTGAACAATCTCTAGCCATAACACACCATCCTTACCAGCGGTAGTGTGCAAACGCCTTGTTTGCCTCTGCCATCTTGTGTGTATCTTCACGCTTCTTGACAGAACCGCCTGTATTATTGAGAGCGTCCAGGATTTCGCCTGCCAGTCTCTCTTTCATGGTTTTTTCATTACGCTCTCTGGAATATTTTGTAATCCATCTCAGACCGAGCGTCTGTTTTCTTTCCGGGCGCACTTCCATCGGTACTTGATAGGTAGCACCACCCAGACGGCGAGCCTTTACTTCGAGCTGCGGCATGATATTTTCCATAGCTTCCTCGAATACTTCCAGTGCATCTCTGCCAGTTTTTTCATTGACGATTTCAAATGCACCGTAAACAATTTTCTGCGCAACACCTTTTTTACCGTCGAGCATGATATTGTTAATCAGGCGTGTGACCAGTTTGGAATTATAAACCGGATCCTGAAGTACATCACGCTTTGCGACATTACCTCTTCTTGGCATTTCGCTTCCCTCCTTCACATTACATAGCATGAATTCATAGGTACTCGTCCGGAAATCTCCGGCACGTCAGACCAATGCAGAGGTTTATAATCTATATAAAACTCCACATTCTGCAATTTTAATTAATAAAAACTGCATACATAATCGAGTAATCTGAAATTCAAGTTTTGAAAAAATTAAATTAAAAAAATTTCTGAAAGCCGGAATTATTTCTTTTTGCCTGCTTTCGGGCGCTTTGCACCGTACTTGGAACGAGCCTGATTTCTGTTTGCAACGCCCTGTGCATCCAATGCACCACGGATGATGTGATAACGCACACCAGGTAAGTCCTTAACACGTCCGCCACGGATCAGAACAACGCTGTGCTCCTGAAGATTGTGACCGATACCAGGGATATAAGACGTTACTTCGTAGCCGTTTGTCAGTTTTACTCTGGCAATTTTACGCATAGCGGAGTTCGGCTTTTTCGGAGTTGTTGTCTTAACAACCGTGCAAACGCCTCTCTTCTGAGGTGCGCTCTGATCAATCTGAACTTTCTTCTTCGCATTGTAGCCTTTCTGGAGAGCCGGTGCAGTAGACTTGGACTGCTGCATCTTTCTGCCCTTACGAACGAGTTGGTTAAATGTTGGCATTGAGTTTCCTCCTTTTCCAAAAAATTTAAAAAAATAAACAAATCTGCACATCTCCCGAAACGAATTATCATCGCAGGAGCAGTGCACTTTGTCATTATACACTATTTTGCCAGGCTTGTCAAGAGTTTTTTTCAAATTTTTTCTGTTTTTTCAAAATATTTTTTTGCTTTCGCCCTGAATTTTTGTCAGATTTGCAGAATTTTTAAAAAAATCTCCAGAATCGCTAAATATTTTTCTGCAAAATTAGGCATAGTCACAAAATTTTGAAAACCGCTTGACAAATTTTTCAGGATATAGTATAATTTTAAAATGCACTATTATGGCACTCTGGTGA
>CAMWTO010000094.1 GCA_947177205.1 uncultured Ruminococcus sp.
CGATAATTCTATTAAAATTATAAAAAAATATTTTTTATTAATCTACAGATTTCAGTGATTCCGCCATGTTGATCCTGTCCAGTTTGATTTCCATAAAGAAATTAATAATCAGATTAAACAGGAATGTCAGCGCAATGCTGTACACAAAACTCATCGGCAGAATCCGGATCTTGAAAGATACCATGTCCACGACGATCTGAAGCATAATAAATCTGTGCAGAAATACACCCAGAACTAAACCGACAGCAATTCCCAAAGCTGTCAGGAAAATATTTTCACGCAGGACATAAGCAGAAGTCTCATTCCGAAAGAATCCCAGGACTTTAATTGTCGCAATTTCCCGGATGCGTTCTGTGATATTAATATTTGTCAGATTATACAAGACAACGAATGCCAGACCGCCGGCGCAGATAATTACCAGTAACACAATATATTTCAGACTGTCCATCATATTTGCCATACGGTTTTTGAGATCCTGAAACAAAGATACAATTGTGACGGAATCATTGCCGGCAATTTCCGCCGCCGCTTGATACTGGTCAGCATCCGCCGGAAAATTCATATAGATTGTATTCTTCTCTGGGGAAACAGAAAGCTGTTGCTCCATTGTTTCGGGCAGGATGTAAATATAATTATATACATGATTTTCAAAAATTCCCGTGACAGTCAAGTGCAACTCCTGCATGTCTTCATTCCGGAGCATGATTTCATCCCCGACAGCGACTCCATAACGTTCTGAAATGCTGTTGCTGACAATTGCCTGATCCATGCCGGGAAATGCAAGCGGTTCTTGTTCGATTGTGTGGAAATCCAGATAGGGATGCATATCCCCGAATGGTGCAAGCAAGGAAATCGCCTTAATTTTATCACCAGTAAGCAGATCCCAGGAAGCTTGATGCAGATAAATAAATTCCTGTGTCTGCTGATCCAGAATTTTTTCAAGATTCTCAAAATTTCCGGAATTTTCTGATTTTTCTGATTTCAACGTTGCCTGTGCATCTGCAATTAAAATTTCTGTATACTGAACATCTGCAAAGCCTGCAATGGAATCATTGACACCAAAGCCAGTTAATAATAATGCTGTACAACCGCTGATGCCGACAATCATCATAAAAAATCTGCGCTTATATCGGAAAATATTCCGGACAGAAACTTTATGTAAAAATTTCAGCCGATTCCAGAGAAACGGAAGATATTCCAGGAACACACGCTTTCCGGCTTTTGGCGCTTTCGGACGCATTAACCCTGCGGAAGTCTCTGCCAGTTCATGACGGCAGGAAATCCATGTCGTTCCCATGGAACAAAGCAAAGATGCTCCCAGGGATGCAAGCGCAAGTTTCCAGTCAAATAAATATTCCATCGGGATGGGGGTATACATCAGTTCGTAAGACATCCAGATCACATAGGGGAACACCGCTGTCCCGATGAAATAGCCAATCACACACCCGATCAGGGATGCGCTTCCGGAATAGATCAGGAATTTTCCCATAATTGCGAATTCAGAATAGCCAAGTGCCTTGAATGTTCCTATCTGAGTACGCTGTTCTTCAACCATCCGGCTCATAGTCGTCATGCAGACCAGAGCGGCAACCAGAATGAAAAAAATCGGGAATACTTTGGCAATCTGCTCCACAATCTGGGAATCGCTCTCAAAGCAGACATAACCAACGTTTGTATTACGATCCAGAACATAGCTATCCGGCTTTTCAATCTCTGCAATTTTTTCTTCTGCATCTGCAATCTCTTTTTCGGCAGCTGCAATTTTCTCATCGAATTTCTGTTTGCCGTCCTGATATTCTTTTTGTCCGTCAGTGAATTCCGTTTTGCCGTCCTCAAATTTTTGTCTGCCTTTTTCGTATTCCTGTAATCCAGCTTCATAATCTTTCTTGCTGTCCTGGAACTTTTTCAAGCCGGATTCATATTCTGTTTTGCCGTCCTGATAAGTTTTTTCCGCATCCTGATACTGTTGCAAGCCGGATTGATACTCTTGTTCGCCGGTCTGATATTCTAGAAGTCCTTGTTCATAAGCAATTCTTCCGGCATCTAATTCTTCCTGCGCCTGTTCCAGTGCTTGCAAACCCGCTGTTAATTCTTCCTGTTTCTGATTTAAAAATGCTTGCTGAGAATTCAGCTCTTGTCTGCCGGAGTCCAGTTCTGTTCTGGCATTTTCTAACTGGATCCGTGCGGATTCTAATTCTGCTTGTCCGGCAAGAAGCGCCTGTTTCTGTTCTTCTGGGAGATACTCCCACATTGACTGTGCCTGTTCAAATTGTACAGCAAATTCCTGCTGTTTTCCGGCAAATGCAGATTCCTGCTGAATCAGCAAAAGCTCTGATTGCTCCAGAACGGCACGGGCATCATTAAGCTGTTTCTGTCCTTCCTGGATTTCTATTTGTCCGTCTTCGATCTGTTTCCGGGAATCTGCAATTTGCTGTTCGCCGGATAGTAATTCTTGTTCAGAATCCAGTAACTGTTGTTTTGCAGAATCCAGTTCCTTCCTGGCATCTTCCAGTTCCTGCTTGGACTGGTCTAATTGCTGTCTGCCGTTATCCAGTTCTTTTTCTGCATCGTTCAATTCCTGTTCGGCATCAGAAAGCTTTTGTTTGCCGTCATCCAGTTCTTCCCTGGCATTTTTTAATTCCTGTTCCGCATCGGATAATTCTTTCTCAGCGTCAGATAATTCTTGCTTTGCATCAGATAATTCTTGTTCACCGTCCTTGCGTTTGTCATGGAATTCTTTCTTTGCATCATCTAATTCTTCCTGTGCATCTGAAAGAATTCTTTGATAACGATCTTCTGCCTGAATTTGTGTCAGATTCTCCCAGACAGCATTTTTTTCTTCCATGAAATCTTTGTATTCCTGGGAATATAACACGTCATCCCGGTCAAATCTGATAAAAATTTCAGAATAATAATCCAGATCAAAATCTTCCGGCAAAATATACACATATCCTGCAACATTGCCATTTCCAATTGAAGTTGTCCCACGCTCAAAATTGACATAATAGGAAGAATACGCCGTTCCTACGACAGTGAGTGTCTCAAATCCGAGAGAATCCAGTGTATCTTCAGAATTATCCGGTGAAACCCGGATGACATCCCCGATCCGGAGATCCATTGTCCCGGCATCCGCAAGACATTCCCCGGAACGTTCCGGCAAGCGCCCTTCTGCAATCTGGATTTGATTGACATGTTCCGGGAGAGAATGCGTCTTGCAGACAAATTCAGTTTCATTCTCATTCTCATCTTCATCAGAAAGATATAAAATATCCAGTGTATTAGAACCCTCTGCATAACGTACATTCGGCTGATTTTTAAATATTTCTACATCCTGGTCTTCCCACCCTAATGTAGACAGCAATCTGTAATCATAAAATTGATATTCCTGCAAGAATCCGTTCACAGTGTGAATCATTGCCGGTGTCGTAATCCGGACACCTGTGAAAAATCCCACACCGAGCGCAATAATCGCCAGAATCGCAAAGAATCGTCCGAATGTGTGCCAGATTTCCCGGAATGTTGTTTTCTGCATTGCTTTTATCGCCATGTTATCACCATTCAATTTCAGAAACATCCACAATATTCTGATTTTTGTACATGCTTTCGACCGTGCCGTTGCGCACGGTGATAATCCTGTCAGCCATCGCCGCTAATGCCTGGTTATGCGTAATCACAACAACGGTCATGCCGGTGTCCCGGCAAGTGTCCTGCAATAATTTCAATACGGCTTTGCCAGTATGATAATCCAGTGCGCCGGTGGGTTCATCGCATAATAATAATTTCGGATTTTTGGCAAGCGCCCTCGCAATTGCCACACGCTGCTGTTCGCCGCCGGAAAGCTGCGCCGGAAAATTCTTCATCCGGTCTTTTAATCCAACCTGTTCCAATACTTCCCTTGCGTCCAAGGGTTCACGGCAAATCTGTGCCGCAAGTTCAACGTTCTCTAATGCGGTCAGATTCTGCACCAGATTATAGAACTGGAACACAAAACCGACATCGTAGCGCCGGTATGCTGTGAGTTGTTTTTTATTCAGAAAAGAAATTTCCGTCCCGTCCAATTGTGCACTCCCGCTTGTGAGTGTATCCATTCCACCCAGAATATTGAGGATTGTCGTCTTGCCTGCGCCGGATGCACCGACAATGACACAGAATTCTCCTTTTTCAATTTCAAAATTCACATCCCGGAGCGCCTGGATTTCCACTTCTCCGGTATGATAAACCTTTTTGACATGTTCAAATTTTACATATGCACTCATAATAATTTAATTACTCCTAATACAAAAAACGGCAGTTCTGCAACTGCCGTTTTTCAGATTCTGCTTTTTACAGACCGGATTAGCCCAGTTCAGCAAAATACTTGATTGTTCTTACCATCTGGCTTGTGTAAGAATTCTCGTTGTCATACCAGGAAACAACCTGTACTTCATAGAGACCCTCACCGATTTCAGCAACCATTGTCTGTGTTGCGTCGAACAGAGAACCATATCTCATGCCGATTACATCAGAAGAAACGATCGGATCTTCATTGTAGCCGAAAGATTCAGAAGCAGCAGCCTTCATAGCAGCATTGATGCCCTCTTTTGTGATGTTCTCGCCCTTAACAACTGCTGTCAGAATCGTAGTAGAACCTGTCGGAACAGGAACACGCTGTGCAGAGCCGATGAGCTTGCCGTTGAGTTCCGGAATTACCAGACCAATTGCCTTTGCAGCACCTGTGGAGTTCGGAACGATATTTGCAGCGCCTGCTCTTGCTCTTCTCAAGTCACCTTTTCTGTGAGGACCATCGAGAATCATCTGATCGCCTGTGTAAGCATGAATTGTGCTCATGATACCAGACTGAACCGGAGCATAATCATTCAGAGCCTTTGCCATCGGAGCAAGGCAGTTTGTTGTGCAGGATGCAGCAGAAATGATAGTATCATCTGCTGTGAGTGTGTTCTCGTTTACGGAGAATACAACTGTCTTCAGGTCGTTACCAGCCGGAGCGGAAATAACAACTTTCTTAGCGCCTGCATCAATGTGTGCCTGGCTCTTTTCTTTGGAGCAGTAGAAACCTGTGCACTCGAGAACAACGTCAACGCCCAGTTCACCCCAAGGCAGATCAGCAGCCTTAGCCTCAGCGTAAATTTTCAGTGTCTTGCCGTCAACTGTGATTGTGCCAGCTTCGTCATCAGCAGAAACTGTGTGGAGACCCTCACCGATTCTGCCTGCGTAGCCGCCCTGTGCTGTATCATACTTCAGCAGATGAGCAAGCATGGAGGGCTTTGTCAGGTCATTGATGGCAACAACCTCGTAACCCTCTGCGCCGAACATCTGACGAAACGCCAGACGACCGATTCTTCCGAAACCGTTAATAGCAACTTTTACTGACATTGGAAATTACCTCCTAAATTTTTTTACATATTTATTTTACACCAAATTGAAAAAAAAAGCAAGTGTTTTTGGAAGAAAAATCATAGAATTTCATACAATCCAGCAAAAATCGGCTTTTGGCACAAAAACCTTCTGCAAAAACTGTATATTTTTCACAAACAGCAAAACTATTTCATCTTGTGTTTGCAAAAAGATTTCAAAAATATTTCAAAATTATCTCAAATTCGATTTTATTCTTGTTTTTTCTTTACTTTCCACCCAAAATATAGTATAATATATATATTAAGAAGAGATGATTGAATTAAAATTAATTTAAAAAAACGGAGGGCGGATGTGATGAAACCGGAAACATTGAAAATTCTGAAAGATTTTTCTCGTTCCATGGGAGAATTTGTCTGGATACTGAACGAAGACTGGCAGATTCTCTGGGGAACATGTATCTATGATTGTGAAAAAACCATTCCCGAATTTCTGCAAGTCCCACGAGATTCCTGGGAAGATGCCAAAAAAGAAGTCTACTGGAATGCAAGCCAGTTTGTTGGTGAACTTGCCTGCTATCCGGAATACAAAGGCAGAATTTTAGTAATGAGACCGTCGTCCTCGACAGAAAAAATTTTCCGTGCACTTTGTCAGACAATCACTCAGACTGTACCGAATTTGAAAAGCATTACAGATAAATTGGAGTACGAATACCATAAAAGAAACTTCTGGAGTCAGGATCACTTACTGCACAGAATGCACTCTGCTTTTCGAATTCAGAACAAAATTCCCTATATGCAGCAATTACTTGACCTGGCAAATTTAAAAACAGAAAAAGAAGTTTTCTGGATCAGAAGTGAATTAAAGAAAATTATCAGAAATATCGGAGGAATTCTGTGCTTTCCAATTGAATTCCAGATTGATCAACAGCTTGTGGATATTACTGCGGATGAGACATCGCAGGAGGTTACCCAAAATATGCAGACTGAATCTCTCTATGAAAACAGAAAATTTTTCTGTGCAACTATTTTAAGTTCCTTTCTGCTTTGCTGTCATGATCCCAATTTCAAGCAACATGTTCAAATTAACTTGAATCGAAATTTGAAAAATAAGGAAATTGAAATTCTGTTTGTGATTACAGCAAAAAACCAGAATTCCGGAACGATTTTTGAAGATATGCTGATAGATCCGACAAACAAGACAGAAGAACTTTCCATGGAAAAAAAGTTTCTGGAGGTCTTCTGTTCGTTTCATGAAGGAAAATGGGAACTGTATCACAGCAAAAATGGAGAATTTTCTCAAAATTTCTGCAAAATCGTAATAAAAACCTCAGAATTCGGTAACTTGGAATTTCACAGGAGCAGAAAAGGAAATCATGAAATTGAATTCTCTAACATCTGTGAAATGATTTTTGCAGAATTTTGCTCCAAGAAAGAATCCTGAACCGGAAAAATCAAAAGAAATTTTATGCGCAGAGTCATTTTTTATTTGTTATATTATCGTGAACTCTCCCCCACCTACGCTCGTTTCACTCGCTAAGAGGTGGGGGCTTCGTCAGAAGATTGGTATTTGAGTCTCCACCTGAAAATCAGGCAACCCTTATTCTGACAGGCGTATCCACTTCGCCACTACTGGATAGGACTTTCCGTCCACACCGCTACTTTTCTGTATCATTTGATATTTCCTGAATTCATTTTTACAGAAGACTAACTGACGTTTCAGATGTTACACACGGTACGATCGACCGTATAAAAAAATACTCCGATATCTTAGTGTCCTTCACATATCGGAGCATTTTTTACTATTCTGCCAGATTGATACGATTTCCATGTGCGTCTGTTCCCTGTGCCGTAAATCTGTCCACAGTATACCATGCAGTGATAGTATTATGATCTCCTAAATTATCATAAAGCTGAATGAGAATTTTTCCATCGGATTGCACTGCTGCACCCACCATCCCAGGACGATAATTTTCATGTGCTTCACAATAATTCAATGCCATCTCACACAACTGAATATTACTGTAATACTGGAATGTATCAAATCCGCCTGCATTCTGATAGACTAACGTCTCCGAACTGCCGTTCTGCCAAGTGATGACAACTGTCCGGCTGTCCGTGAAGCTCACGCTTGCCTGTGTGGAGTCCGCAGGACTGCCGATGTGAAATGTCACAGAATTTCCGTTTGCTTCATAACTGAATTCCTGTCCGATACCGTTCTCCTGATCCCGGAAACTTCCCTGATGCTCCGTCGCCTGGAAATAAAAATATCTGTCTCCATTTGCACCGGTTGCCCACCAGATACCGGTGGCGAATAATTGATCCGCCGTGGTGGTCTCTGTTGTGACAGATGGTGCGATTTCGGGTGCGGATACAATGGCACCGGGCGGAACGGTTGTCGTTGTGGTTTCTGTCGTCGTCTCCGTTGTCATTTCCGTTGTTGTCGTCTCTGTCGTAGTTTCCATTGTAGTTGTTATTATCTTAGTTGAACTTGTTGTTGTCTCAGAAGTTTCAGAACTTGTTGTCTGTGTCTGTTCCATTGAAGATGTTGTTGTCTCAGATGAAGCTGCAACTGTCATAACAGGAACCGTTTCAAACATGGGGATAGTTTCGATTGTTTCGACAGAATCCGACACGGCGGAGTCATTTTTCTCACTACATGCCGTACAGCCCAGCGTAAGACAGCCCAAAATGCAGACAAAGAACCATCTTTTTGCTTTTTCCATGGGAAAGCTCCTTTCTTATTCTTTTTATGCTATTGTTTTATTATATCAGAAATCATTCCCAAAGTCAAGCATTATTCCAAATTTTTTCCAGATTTATACAAATCTTAAAAAATATCTCCTGCCTGTTTTCATCCTGACCGGCAAGAGATATTTTTTTAATCTATTTGAAATTTATTTCTAATCACTAATTTCATATTTTAATATTAGTAAATTCTACTTATTATATTAATAATAAATACAGTAACTATTTCTTTGAAGCAAAGCATTGACTGATTAACTTCCGGATTTCTTCCGGATTCATTTCCAACACTGCAGCAAATTCCTGAATCATCAGATTTTCCGCATTCTTCATAGCCGTCTCATCCATGGATGAAAAACGTCGACCCTTTGCTTCTGAACTTTGCTTCCGGAAATACAGCGAAGAAATTAACTGCACCAATGCTTTCTGATCATCCCCTTTCAGAATCTGTGTATAAATTTCCCGACGCTCCCGACGATTGTCCGACCAGATTTCCTCTTCCGGTTCTTTCCCGGACATGCTTTCAATTAATTCCATGACTTCATCTTTGGTCAACAGCTTGCGCAGTTTCTCCTTTTCTGATGCAACTGGAATATAATATGTAGAATTGGCATCTGAAACAGGTTTTAGCTTGTAATACAGAATCTCATTTTCCCCATCCATGCTTTGTGTCTCTACACCCAGCACTTCACAAACTCCTGCACTCTTATAAACGACCCGATCATTCTGTTGAAACTCCATAATTTACCTCCTTAATTCTTCTTTCATAGACTTCTGTTTCTATTATACCATATTTTTTAAAAAATTGTTATAGATTTATTAAACAAAGTTTATTGTTTGAATTTATCCATCTTGTCTAATAAATAAAAAATCCTGTGATAAAACATCACAGGATTTTATTTAATCATGCCGGCACTTATCTGAATTTCCAGGTCGTCGCCAACCAAGTATTTTCGACGTG
>CAMWTO010000095.1 GCA_947177205.1 uncultured Ruminococcus sp.
TGATAAAAGCATGGGAACAATCCCATGCTATTTTTTTTAAGAAAGGATTGATTTTGTGAAAAAAATCGAAATCAAAAATGTCAACAAATTCTATGGCAGAAAACACGCCCTGAAAGACATCAGCCTGACGATCCCTCAGGGAATGTTCGGACTTCTGGGACGTAATGGCGCAGGTAAGACAACATTGATGAAAACGCTTGCCGGACTTCATCAGAAGAAAGACGGAAGTATTACTGTCTGCGGAATCCCCATTGAGAACACAAAGGAAATCCGCAGTATGACGGGCTATCTTCCACAGGAGTTCTCAATGTATCCGAACATGACCGTCTATGAAGCACTGGATTATCTGGGAACACTTTCGGGGATGACAAAATCTGACCAAAAAACCCGGATTGACATGTTGCTGAAGAAAGTGAATCTCACAGAACATCAGCACAAAAAAATAAAGGCTTTGTCCGGTGGTATGAAGCGCCGGCTTGGGATTGCGCAGGCACTTCTTCATGATCCAAAAGTCCTGATTGTCGATGAACCGACAGCAGGTCTTGACCCGGAAGAACGGATCCGTTTCCGGAATCTTCTCACGGATGCCGCAGAGGAAAGAATTGTGATTCTGTCCACGCATATTGTCGGCGATATTGAGGCATCCTGTGAGGATATTGCCATCATGAATGACGGTAGAATTCTTTGGCAAGGGACGGTTTCCGGACTGATTCACAATGCGGAAGAAAAAGTTTTCACAGTCAGCGTTCCCAGAAAATTTCTTCCGCAGATCAAGAAAAATTATATTGTCACGGGGATGTTAGTCCAGGGAGAATATACGACAGTCCGCATCATTTCGGATCATATGCCTGATTTGCAGGGCATTCATCCAGATATGCCGAATTGTGAGGATGCGTATATGTATTGCCTTTATCAGAACGGCTGTGATGTATATGGGGGGATGAAGTATGCTGTTCCTGAAAGAATGTAAAAAAATCCTGTTTTCGCTTACTTTTGTGATCTATCTTGTTGCGGTTGTGGGATTTTATATCACACAGTTCCGACCTGACGAGAGAGAAGCACTTGAACAGCCAATGCCCGGACTTGCGGATTATGGCACGATTGCGAAAGAAATTCCGGAAATCCTGATGCCTGCGGCGGCGGACGGTCTTCTGACGGAATACCTGAGAGGCTATTACACGGCATACCCAATCGGGTTTATTAAAAAAGTCAAGCTTTCTGAAAAAAAATCCGCACGGATCGCAGAAATCATTACAGAAATCACCGGTATTTCCAGTCAGGAGCTGGATGAATTTGCGGATTTTGACGAGGGTGGCATGACAATGATGCCGGACGGAAACGGCGGCTACATGCCTGTTATAAAAGAAGCCGTCCTGCCGGAAGTCCATATCCCGGATACCATGACATACGAGCATTTCCGGGAATTGATGCATGAGGCAGATAAAATTATCGGAGGTGGTTCACAGTATGCAGATGAGTATATTATCGGCAATTTTTCACTCGTCCCGAAAACGTATGAAGACGCTCTGGCAGATTATCAGGCGATGATAGAAAAAGACAGGGTGACAGGAGCTTATGCAAGACTTTTCTGCGATTACATGGGCATTGTTGTTTCTATCCTGCCTGTATTTGCGGCTGCAGCACTTGCGAACGCAGACAAAAAATCACGCATGGAACAGTTGATTTATGCAAGAAAAATCTCCTCTGCAAAATTGATCGGCACAAGATTTTCAGCACTTGTGATCACATTGACAGTTCCTGTGATTTTACTTGCATTCATGGCATCCGGTAGTATTTCAGAGCTTTATGCACAGAACAATCCAGATTTTTGGGCAATCCCGACTATGACAGTGTACTGGCTTCTGCCGAATATCCTGTTTTCTACAGCACTGGGAATGGCAATGACAGAAATTTCATCCCCATTAATGGCAATCTTTTTACAAGGCGTGCTTTGGTTCGGCAGTGTGATGAGCAGTACTTCATTATCGGGAGCAATCGGCAGATTTACACTTGTATGCCGTCACAATTCGCTTTCTGACAGGGATGTATTTATAGAAAATCTCAGTCAATTTGCGTTCAGCAGAATTTTCTATACAATTCTTGCACTTGTCATGATAGCATTGACAACATGGATTTATTCCGAAAAAAGAAAGGGCGGTCTGCATGTCATTTCCAAAGATCTTATCCGTAAATCTAAAGCATAATTTCCTGATTCACTTTCTGCTTGCCGTTGCTGTAGCTATTCTGACACCCGTTGTGTTCAGTATTCATTCCCTGGATGCAAGAGCGGCCGCACAACCAATTGAAATGCTTCTGCCGTTTATCGGAACAATTTTGCTGACGCCGGTTTTTCTGCCCGAACAGAATCCGGAAATCCGGGATGTGATACGTTCTAAAAAAACAGATTATCTGATCGTCTGTTTTTTTAGAGTCATCTATTCTGTAGCAGCAATGCTACTGATCACAGGTATATTTATCATGATTATGAAATACTGTGCCTGTAAAATAACATATCAGCATCTGATCGGCAGTTTCGCATCCTCTCTGTTTCTGGGAACAATCGGCTTTACCGTTGCAGGATTGAGTAACAGTGTCTCAGCAGGCTATATGGCTTCTATGGTATATTATTCTGCTAATATCGGATTAAAAGACAAATTGGGGATCTGTTATCTGTTTTCTATGTACGGCGGCGGAAATTTTTCGGATAAATACCTGTTGATTTTATTATCTGTGATGATAATTGCAATCGTGTTTGTAATACTAAGAAAATTAGATAATTGATGAATAAAAAACGGAAAGTCTGCTCTTGTTCTGTCAAGGGCAGACTTGACTTTTGAAAGAAAAGATGAAAATTTATCATAAATAACTTGACAAAACATGGATTTCATGATAAAATTATAATATATTTTTTTCAGAAAGGATGTGCCATGATGGCTGACAATAAAAAAGAACAAGAACGTGAGGAACTGCATAGAGCAATCTGGGCAATCGCAGATGAATTGCGTGGCGCAGTTGACGGCTGGGATTTTAAGAATTATGTGCTCGGTACGATGTTTTATCGCTATATTTCTGAGAATATTGCAGATTATATCAATCAAGGTGAAATTGAGGCAGGAAATCCAGGTTTTGACTATTCCAAAATGTCCGATGCCGATGCAGAAGAAGCAAGACAAGGTCTTGTGGAAGAAAAGGGATTTTTCATTCTTCCGTCGGAATTATTCTGCAATATTACCCAAAAATCAAATACAGATATGGAATGGGCAAAAGAACATCTGAATGAAGTGCTTGAAAGCGTATTTGACAATATTGAAAATTCTGCAAAGGGCAGTGAATCAGAATCCGATTTCGCAGGACTGTTTGATGATTTCGACGTGAACAGCAACAAGCTTGGTGCTACTGTTGCAAAGCGGAATGAAAAACTGACGAAACTGCTCAACGGTGTGGCAGATATGAATCTTGGCAGTGTAAAAAATCATAAGATTGATGCGTTTGGTGATGCTTATGAGTATCTCATGACAATGTATGCAAGCAACGCCGGAAAGTCCGGCGGTGAGTTTTTCACGCCTGCGGATGTTTCCGAACTCCTCACCCGTCTGGGAACTGTCGGAAAAACAGAGATCAACAAAGTTTATGACCCGGCTTGCGGCTCTGGGTCGCTGTTGCTCAAAACAGAAAAAGTGCTCGGTCGGGATCAAGTGCGCAACGGTTTCTATGGGCAGGAAATTAACATTACGACGTATAATCTTTGCCGGATTAATATGTTTTTGCATGATGTAGGCTTTGAGAAATTCAACATTGCCTGTGAAAATACGCTGACTGCGCCGCAGCACTGGGATGATGAACCGTTTGAACTGATTGTATCCAATCCGCCTTACTCCATCAAGTGGGAGGGCGACAGTAATCCCTTGCTGATTAATGACCCACGTTTTGCCCCTGCCGGTGTGCTTGCACCGAAGTCGAAAGCAGATCTTGCGTTTATCATGCATTCTCTTTCCTGGCTTGCACCCAATGGAACGGCGGCAATCGTATGTTTTCCGGGCATTATGTACCGTGGCGGAGCAGAACAGAAAATCAGGAAATATCTGGTTGACAACAATTTCATTGACTGTATTATCCAGCTCCCGGATAATCTTTTCTTCGGCACTTCTATTGCTACATGCATTATGGTGCTGAAAAAGAACAAATCCGAAAACAGCACGCTTTTCATGAATGCCTCGAAAGAGTGCGTCAAGGTGACAAATAACAACCGGCTGACAGGGGAGAACATTGATAAAATTGTTTCTGTGTTCAGCAATCGGGAAAACGTCAACTATTTTTCAAGACTTGTGACGAATGATGAAATTGCACAGCAGGACTATAATCTTTCCGTCTCGACTTACGTTGAGCAGGAGGACACTCGTGAAGTGATTGACATCACGGAGCTGAATGCAGAAATTGCGGAAATTGTGGCGCATGAGGAAGAACTTAGAAAAGCGATTGGTGAAATCATTGCAGAAATTGAGGTTTCGGCATGAGCAGGCTTGCGAAGCTGATAAAGACGCTTTGCCCGAATGGAGTGGATTATGTTCCGTTGTGGTCTGTAACAATCTGGGATAAAAAATTTATGAATGTTGACAGAAGAAAACAATCGGCGGTTATTAAATATCATTATTTTTTCGCTGATGAATTAAAGTCATTGATTGTTCCGGACGGAGATATAAAAGTATTAACAACAAGTACCACTGATTTCTATACTGTTGAAGATCATGTACGAAGCTACATAAGTAATGGCGAAGTTGTGGCAATCCCAGGGGGAGGAAATGCAAACATACAATATTACAAAGGAAAGTTTGTTACTTCTGATAACAGGATAGCAACATCTTCAGATATAAATATTCTTGATAATAAATATCTTTACTATGTTTTAGAAAACAGACTTGAAGAAATCAGCAATTTTTACAGAGGATCGGGCATAAAGCACCCTAATATGTCAAAAGTACTTGATTTAATAATCCCCTTGCCCCCCATAGAGGTACAGCGTGAAATCGTGCGAATACTGGATAGTTTTACAAAATACACAGTCCTGCTTAAGAAAGAGCTTGTACTTAGAAAAAAACAATATGCTTATTACAGGGACATGTTGCTAGATTTCGGCGATGATGTCGAATGGAAGACGTTGGGGGAGATTGGTAAAGTATCAATGTGCAAACGTATTATGAAACATCAGACAAATTCTGAAAGTGGAGTGCCTTTTTTCAAAATAGGAACATTTGGGAAAAAACCTGATTCCTATATTTCATTTAAATTATTCAATGAATATAAACAAAAATATTCCTATCCCAAAAAAGGTGATATTCTTATTTCTGCATCGGGTACAATCGGAAGAACGGTAATATTTGATGGAAATCCTGCATATTTTCAGGATTCAAATATAGTTTGGATTGATAATAATGAAAAAATTGTATTAAATAAATATTTATATTATTTTTATATGACAAATCCGTGGAAAATTTCCGAAGGTGGTACAATAGCAAGGTTGTATAATGATAACTTGGAAAAAACAGAAATCCCCATCCCACCAATAGAAAAGCAGAAGAAGATTGTTAAAATACTTGACAAATTTAATCTCCTTTGCAATGATCTGACAAATGGACTCCCTGCCGAAATCAATGCAAGACAGAAACAATATGAATACTATAGAGACAAACTTTTCACATTCAAGGAGCTGAAATAAATGTCCTATTTTAATATTGTCGCTCAAACAACGGAAAATACTGTTGTTTCTGACTATGAGCCTTTAAAAATAAATTCCGGAAATTATCAGTCTGAGGCGGATCTTGAAAAAAATTTTATCTGGATGCTGACTCAGCAGGGCTATGAATATTGTCATATTCACAACGAAACCCAACTTATTGAAAATCTGCGGAAACAACTCGAAACATTAAATCAGTATCAGTTTTCAGACAACGAATGGAACAGGTTCTTCCATGGCTGTATTGCAAATAATAATTCCGGAATTGTCGAAAAAACCAGAATCATCCAGGAAGACAGCGTGCAGGTTTTGAAACGGGACGACGGAACTTCCCGGAATATCAAACTCATTGACAAGAAAAACATACATAATAATTTTTTGCAGGTCATCAATCAATATGCCGTCGGAAAATCCGAGGGCGCAAGATACAATAACCGCTATGACGTAACAATCCTTGTGAACGGCATTCCGCTTGTTCACATTGAATTAAAACGGCGTGGCGTTGCGATTCGTGAGGCATTCAACCAGATTGAACGCTACCAGCGTGACAGCTTCTGGGCAGGATCGGGACTGTTTGAGTATGTGCAGATTTTTGTGATTTCCAACGGCACGAATACAAAATATTACTCCAACACAACACGTCACAATGTCGTGAACGAAAAAAACAACGCCAGAAAAAAAGGAAAAACAAGCAACAGTTTTGAGTTTACATCTTTCTGGGCAGATGCAAGCAACCGCATAATTCCCGACCTGGTGGACTTCACAAGAACATTTTTTGCACGTCACACGCTTTTGAATATTATTACAAAGTACTGCATTTTCACTTCTGAAAATATGCTGATGGTGATGCGACCCTATCAGATTACAGCAACAGAACGCATTATTAACCGGATTGAGATAGCGAATAATTACAAAAAGTACGGAGATATTGCAGGCGGCGGCTACATCTGGCACACAACAGGTTCCGGGAAAACGCTGACTTCCTTCAAGACTGCAAGACTTGCGTCAAATTTGCCTTATATTAACAAAGTGCTTTTTGTAGTTGACCGCAAAGACCTTGACTATCAGACAATGCGGGAATATGACAGATTTGAAAAAGGTTCGGCAAACTCCAATACTTCTACAACCGTCCTCAAAAAGCAATTAGAAGATTCGAACTGCCGAATCATCATCACAACCATTCAGAAACTTGCAACTTTTATCAAGAAAAATCCTGTGCATGCCGTCTATCAAGAACATATGGTCATTATTTTCGACGAGTGCCATAGAAGTCAGTTCGGGGATATGCATACGGCAATTACGAAAAAATTCAAAAAATATCATATGTTTGGTTTTACCGGAACGCCGATTTTTGCGGCAAATTCTGGTAATGGCAAAAATCCTGTACTGAAAACAACAGAACAGGCTTTCGGTGACAGACTGCACCAGTATACCATTGTGAATGCAATCAATGACAGGAATGTTCTGCCATTCCGTGTAGATTATATCAAGACAATGGATCGGCAGGAAGACATTACCGATGAAATGGTATGGGATATTGCAAGAGAAAAAGCGATGATGTCTCCCGAAAGAATATCTATGATTACAAAATATATTCTTGATAACTTTGACAGAAAAACTTATCGAGGCAACAGAACCTATATTTTTAATGCTCTGACGAATATTTCAGAAGTAGCAGACGGTAAAAATGGCACAGTGGAAGAAATCAAACTGAAACAGCGTATCAGTGGATTTAATTCTATATTTGCAGTGTCTTCCGTTCCTATGGCAAAGCTATACTATCAAGAATTTAAAAAACAGATCGCAGAGAATCCGACCCAAAAGCTTCGTATTGCAACAATATTCAGTTATGGTGCAAACGAGGGAGAAGGCGACGGCATCCTTGACGAAGAAAATTCCGAAGACACTTCCGCATTGGACCAGTCAAGCCGTGATTTTCTGGAAAGTGCGATCAAAGATTATAATGAAATGTTTCATACAGCTTATGATACTTCATCCGATAAATTTCAGAACTATTATAAAGATGTTTCGCTTCGTATGAAAAACAAGGAACTTGATTTACTGATTGTGGTCAATATGTTTCTGACGGGATTTGATGCGACAACGTTAAACACGCTCTGGGTGGATAAAAATCTGAAAATGCATGGGCTGATTCAAGCATTTTCAAGAACAAACCGTATTCTTAATTCTGTTAAAACTTTTGGAAATATCGTTTGTTTCCGCAATTTACAAAAAAGAGTAGACAGTGCGCTTGCTTTGTTCGGTAACGAAAAATCAGGCGGTATTGTGATTCTGAAAAAATTTCAGGATTACTATTTTGGCTATGAAACAGCAGAAAAAAAGCATATGCAAGGTTATGTGGAAATTGTCGATGAATTGCAGAAGAAGTTCCCTCTTAGTGCTCCCCGGATTATTGGGGAAGAGCAGCAAAAAGATTTTATCACTTTATTTGGTGCTTTCCTGAAAATACGTAATATCCTGCTTTCATTTGACGATTTTGCAGGACAGGAAATATTATCAGAAAGAGATCTGCAGAATTATTCCGCTCGCTATCAGGATTTGCGTGATGAATGGAACGAAAGAAGAAAAAAAGGGGAAATAACAGAGATCGCTGATGATATCGTTTTTGAAATTGAACTTCTGAAACAGATCGAAATCAATATTGATTATATTCTCATGCTTGTCAAGAAATATCAGGATAGTCATTGTAATGATAAAGAAATACTTACTACAATCAAATCTGCAGTTGATGCAAGTCCTGAACTCCGAAGCAAAAGAATCCTGATTGAAAATTTCATTGCAGGAATCAATGAAGTGGAAGATGTGATGAATGCGTGGCATTCCTATGTATCAGAACAACGTGAAAAGGATCTTGTGGAACTCATTCAGGCGGAAAAACTCAAAGAAGAGGAAACAAGGAAGTATCTGGAAAATGCTTTCAGAAATGGCGAAATGAAAACATCAGGCATGGAAATTGACAGACTGATGCCGCCTGTTTCACGCTTTGGAGGAGGTAACAGAGCCGAAAAGAAACAAAATGTAATAGACAGACTGAAAAATTTCTTTGAAAAGTTTTTTGGTGCAACTTCATACAAATAATTGTAAAAATACTCTCAGAAATCTATTTTGAGGGTATTTTTTATCATTGTTAGCATCCATTATACTTTTCTTCTGTTTCTGCCTTTTCAAAATACTCACTGATTCCGTTTTTTTCATAATTTTGTTATAGCTTGTCAAGTTTTGAAAATTGATTTGCATGGCGATGATAGAAACAAGAAATTTTCTAGGAATTACGGCAAAAATAAGATTTAC
>CAMWTO010000096.1 GCA_947177205.1 uncultured Ruminococcus sp.
GTATTACAATAAAGAAATCAATTATAAATTATGGGAGAAATGCAATGAAATCTAATTTACAAAAAATAATTTCCGATGCTGTTTGTATCATGAAATCTACTTTATATAAGCAGATTTTCGGAGCTGTTTGCATGGGAGTTGTTGTTTCCGTTGCAGTCATTTATTGTGGGGATATGATCAAAATGGCATTGCATCCTGAAAATCCGGTTACTGCAACATTGGAGAACGGTCTTAATTATCAAGTTTGTGAAGATCACGTGAAAATCATAGATTGTAATGAATCTGCAGAGGATGAAATGATAATTCCTGCAACAATTGAGGAGTTACCCGTCACAAGTATCGGGGATTATACATTTTACGGCTGTTTTTCTCTGGTACCTGTTACAATCCCTAACAGTGTCATAAATAATTGATGACTGCTTTTGTATCTGATTTCCTAGTTCAGACAAACGACGGAGAATCTGCATTATTTTTAAAAAAACTTAATAAAATTAAGAAATTTTAATAAAAACTTAATTTTATTAATTATCTACTTGAATTGATTGACAAATGTCCTGAAAAGTTGTAAAATAGGATTGTAATAAGAGTCCTTGACTTTATTTTATTAATTTGGAACTGAAAATATGAAAAGCAACGACGCTTGAAACTGTGTCCGGGTTTTCCGGGTACGGTCTGGGTGTCGTTTTTTGCGGTTCACAGAGAAATTTTTGTAAATTTAAATTTTATGAAAGGAAATGTTATCTGATGAAATGACAAGTCATTGATTCCGATAACCAGATGGTGATTTATGATGGATAATTTCAGAACCATGCAGACCTATCCGCAGCAAGGCTTGTATCATCCGCAGTTTGAACATGATGCCTGCGGGATCGGCGCTGTCGTGAATATCAAGGGCATTCCATCCAGGCGTGTTGTGGAGGATGCGCTGCATATTGTGGAAAATCTGGAACACCGTGCCGGAAAGGATGCCGAGGGCAAAACCGGCGACGGCGTGGGCATTCTGTTGCAGATCTGTCATCCGTTTTTTTCGGAGATCATGGCACAGCAGGGCGTGGATTTAGGCGAAGAGAGAGATTATGGCATTGGCATGTTTTTCCTCCCCCAGGATGAACTCAAACGCCGTCAGGCAAAGAAATTGTTTGAAATTATCACACAAAAAGAAGGCATGGAATTTCTGGGATGGCGTGAAGTACCGATTGTGCCGGACGTTCTAGGAGAGATGGCGCTCAACAGTATGCCAAGCATCTGGCAAGGATTTGTAAAACGTCCGGAACACTGCGAAAAAGGTCTTGCTTTTGACAGAATGCTGTACATTGCAAGACGTGTGTTTGAACAGAGCAACGAGAATACTTATGTGGTTTCACTCTCCAGCCGGACAATTGTGTACAAAGGTATGTTCTTAGTGACGGAGTTAAGAGAGTTCTTCCCGGATCTGCAAAGTGAGAATTATCAGTCTGCGATTGCAACGGTGCATTCCCGGTTCAGTACGAATACGACGCCGAGCTGGCAGAAAGCACATCCGAACAGGTTTATTGTTCATAACGGCGAAATTAATACCATCACAGGCAATGCCGACAAGATGCTTGCCCGTGAAGAATCCATTGACTGCGAGATTTTAAAAGACCAGATGCACAAGCTCCTGCCGATTGTAGATGTGAATGGTTCGGATTCTGCAAGATTGGATAATGCGTTGGAATTCATGGTCATGTCCGGAATGCCTCTGCCGTTGGCTGTGATGATCCTGATTCCTGAACCCTGGAAGAATAACAGGACAATGCGCCGGGAAAAGAAAGATTTTTACCAGTATTATGCAACTATGATGGAACCTTGGGACGGTCCTGCGTCGATTCTGTTCTCAGACGGCGATGTGATGGGTGCTGTCCTGGACAGAAACGGACTTCGTCCGTCAAGATATTATATTACAGATGACGGATTTTTAATTTTATCTTCGGAAGTCGGGACACTGGATCTGCCGGCGGAACATATCCTGCATAAAGACAGACTACGTCCGGGCAAGATGCTGTTAGTAGATACAAAGCAGGGCAGAGTGATTGACGATGAAGAATTGAAAAATCATTATGCCTGCCGTCAGCCTTACGGCGAATGGCTTGACAGTAATCTTGTCAAACTCCGTCAGCTGCATATTCCCAACAGAAATATTGAACATTTCAGCAGTGAGAAATTAAGCCGGATGCAGAAAGCATTTGGATATACTTACGAGGAAATCCGGGGATCTATTCTGCCAATGGCACAGGACGGCAGTGAACCGATTGCGTCCATGGGTGCGGATAATCCTCTGCCGTCGCTCTCGAACATGAATCCGCCGTTGTTTGACTATTTCCGGCAGTTGTTCGCACAGGTTACCAATCCGCCTTTTGATGCGATTCGGGAGGAAGTTGTCACGGATACCAGCATGTATATTGGTTCAGATGGTAATTTACTGGAAGAAAAAGCACAGAACTGTCATGTCCTCCGGGTAGACAATCCGATTCTGACCAATACGGATATGTTAAAAATCAAATATATGCAGATTCCCGGCATGAAAGCGGAAGTCATTCCGATGACGTATTATAAAAATACTTCGCTGAAAAAAGCAATTAAGCATTTGTTCATCCGGGCAGACAAAGCATACCGGGACGGCGCAAATTTCCTGATTCTGTCTGACAGGGATGTGGATGAATATCATGTACCGATTCCGTCATTACTGGCTGTATCGGCATTGCAGCAGCATCTTGTCACGACCAGAAAAAGAACGGCAGTGGCATTGATTCTGGAGACGGCCGAACCGAGAGAAGTCCATCATTTTGCGACGCTGTTAGGCTACGGCGCAAGTGCAATTAATCCCTATTTAGCACATGACACCATCCGGGAGCTGACCGAATGCGGTGCACTGGATAAAGATTATTATGCGGCGGAATCCGATTATGATGCTTGTATTTTGCATGGCATTGTCAAGATTGCATCCAAAATGGGCATTTCAACGATTCAGTCTTATCAGGGTTCCAAATTATTTGAAGCCATTGGTGTGAGCCGGGAAGTCATTGACGAGTATTTTACCGGGACTGTCAGCCGTGTTGGCGGCATTACCCTGGATGAGATCGGTGAACGTGTGGAAGCATTGCATTCTTCGGCATTTGATCCGTTAGAATTGGGTGTGGAAACGGAAGTTGCGAGTGTCGGTGCACATAAAATGCGCAGTCATGCAGAAGAACATTTATATCGTCCGGAGACGATTCACTTGTTGCAGAAAGCAAGCCGGACGGGCGATTATGAGATCTATAAGCAATATGCAGAGGCTGTCCATATCGAGGGCAGAAGTATGCAGTTAAGAGATATGCTGGAATTTGTATTCCCGGAGAACGGCGGTATTCCGATTGAGGAAGTCGAGCCGGTGGAGAGCATCTTCAAGCGTTTCAAGACAGGTGCAATGTCCTATGGATCAATTTCACAGGAAGCGCATGAGACGCTAGCAATTGCCATGAACAGAATCGGCGGCAAATCCAACAGCGGTGAGGGCGGTGAGAGTCCGGAACGCATTGCCACTGCCGGAACGGATCACGATTGCAGTTCAGCAATTAAGCAGGTTGCCTCCGGACGTTTCGGTGTGACATCAGAATATCTGGTCAGTGCACAGGAATTGCAGATTAAATGCGCACAGGGTGCAAAACCCGGTGAAGGCGGACATCTGCCGGCGGCAAAAGTCTATCCCTGGATTGCAAAAACAAGACATTCCACGCCGGGTGTGGGATTGATTTCACCGCCGCCGCATCATGATATTTATTCGATTGAAGATCTGGCGCAATTAATCTATGATCTGAAAATGGCAAATGTCAATGCGAGAATTTCCGTCAAGTTAGTTTCGGAAGCAGGTGTCGGGACGGTTGCCGCAGGTGTTGCCAAAGCTGGTGCAGGTGTTGTCCTGATTTCCGGTTATGACGGCGGAACAGGCGCAGCCCCGGCAACATCCATCCATCATGCAGGATTGCCATGGGAACTGGGTGTTGCAGAGACGCACCAGACATTATTGTTAAATAATCTGAGATCCCGTGTCGTTGTCGAAACAGACGGCAAGTTAATGACCGGTCGGGATGTGTTAGTTGCGGCATTACTGGGCGCAGAAGAATACGGATTTGCAACGGCTCCCCTGGTGACAATGGGTTGTATGATGATGCGTGTGTGCAATCTGGATACTTGTCCGGTAGGCATTGCGACACAGAATCCGGAATTAAGAAAGCGTTTCACGGGCAAGCCGGAATATGTGATTCATTTTCTGACGTTCGTTGCACAGGAACTGCGGGAATATATGGCAAAATTAGGCATCCGGACAGTGGACGAGTTGATCGGCAGGACGGATCTGTTAAGCGTCCGGAAATTTGCAGATTGCAGTAATAAGGCACATTTAATGGATCTGACGGCATTACTGCACAAAAAAGAGAATTTCCATTTCAAGCCGGAAGATGCGTATGATTTCCATCTGGAAGACACGCTTGACGGACGGGTTCTGTTACAGAAATTAGAGATTCAGAAGAATGATTCCCAGAAAAAACAGTCCATTGAAGTCCATGTGACCAATACGGACAGAACGTTCGGAACGATGTTCGGTTCGGCATTAACCAGAAAATTCGGCAATACGCTTGCAGAAGACACGTATCATGTGAAATGCATCGGCAGCGGCGGTCAAAGTTTCGGGTCGTTCATTCCCAAGGGTCTGACCTTGGAGCTGTGCGGTGACAGTAATGATTACTTCGGCAAGGGTCTGTCCGGCGGTAATCTGGTTGTGTATCCGCCGAAAAATGCACTATTTAAAGCCGAAGATAATATCATTGTCGGCAATGTGGCGCTTTATGGTGCGACAAGCGGCAAGGTATTCATCAATGGCATTGCCGGGGAACGTTTTGCCGTCCGGAATTCCGGTGCATACGCCGTTGTGGAAGGTGTCGGCGATCACGGCTGTGAATACATGACCGGCGGTCGGGTTGTTGTTCTCGGCAGAACAGGGAAGAACTTTGCGGCTGGTATGAGCGGCGGTATTGCTTACGTTCTGGACGAAGACAGGGATTTATATATGCGTCTAAATAAAGAACTGGTGTCTTTACAGGAAGTCACGGAAAAATATGACGTTCTGGAATTAAAACGCATGATTGAAGAACACGTTGCGGCAACCGGTTCTGAAAAGGGACAGAAGATTTTGGATGATTTTGCAGGGTATCTGCCGAAATTCAAGAGAATCATGCCGCATGATTACGCAAGGATGCGTCAGGCGATCTTAACAATGGAAGAAAAGGGAATGCGCACAGAAGAAGCCGAAATTGAAGCTTTCTATCTGACAGTGAAATAATTTTAAAATTAAAATTTTAAAAACAGGAGTGAAGCATTATGGGAAAACCAACTGGTTTCTTAGAATATACACGCTGTCAGAACACGGACGTTCCGGCTCTGGAGCGTGTCCAGAATTACGAAGAATTACACAAGCCGTTACAGCAGGAGAATCGGCAGAAACAGGCGGCAAGATGCATGGACTGCGGTGTGCCGTTCTGTCAGTCGGATTACGGCTGTCCCCTGCATAATTTAATCCCGGAATGGAATGATCTGATTTACCGGGGTGAATTTGATGCGGCGGCAAAAAGATTGCTGATGACAAATAATTTTCCGGAATTTACTTCGAGAGTCTGTCCGGCATTGTGTGAATCCGCATGTATCTGTAATTTGCATGATACGCCGGTGACAACGAGAGATAATGAAAATTTCGTGATTGAACATGCTTATGCATCCGGATTCATGCAGGCAAAGCCTCCGGTTATGCGCAGTGAAAAGCATGTCGCTGTGATCGGTTCAGGTCCGGCAGGACTGGCGGCGGCGGATCAGCTCAACAAGAGAGGACATCATGTGACCGTGTTTGAGCGTTCCGACCGGATCGGGGGTCTGCTCATGTATGGCATTCCCAATATGAAACTGGATAAATCGGTGATTGAACGCCGGATCAGGCTCATGCAGGAAGAAGGCATTGAATTCCGGACAAATTCCAATATCGGAAAGGGCAAAAGCGCAAATACGATTCTCAAGAAATTTGATGCGGTTGTCCTGGCTTGTGGTGCATCTCAGCCGAGAGATCTGAAGATCCCCGGACGGGATTCCAAAGGCGTTTGCTTTGCTGTGGATTATCTGACAGCGGCGACAAAAAGTCTGTTGCATCAGCAGAATCCGTCGGAGGCAGAAATTACGGCAAAGGGCAAGAAAGTAATCATTGTTGGCGGCGGCGACACGGGGAATGACTGTGTTGCCACGGCAATCCGACAGGGTGCTGTGTCCGTGACACAATTGGAAATGAATCCGAAACTTCCGGACACCAGGGCAGAAAATAATCCTTATCCGGAATATCCCCAGATCTGCAAGACGGATTACGGACAGGAAGAAGCAATTGCTGTATTTGGGTCAGATCCCCGGTTGTATGAGACGACGTTAAAAGAATGTTACACGGATGAAAACGGCAATCTGAGCAGTGTGCAGTTAGTCAAAGTCCGGTTTGAAATGAATCCGGAAACCGGCAGACGAGAAATTCATGAGGGCGAGACCTGGACAGTGGATGCGGATCTGGTGATTCTGGCAATCGGCTTTACGGGGGCGGAATCCTATGTAGCGGACGCATTCGGCGTTTCCCAGGATGCAAGAACGAATATTGAGACGCTTCCCGGAACACATGTGACGGCAAATCCGAAGATTTTCACAGCCGGAGACATGCACACAGGGCAGTCCCTTGTTGTCCGTGCGATTGCCGGCGGACGTGCGGCGGCAAGGGAAGTGGATGCATATCTGATGGGCTACACGAATCTTGCATAATATTATCAATAATTTTAAAAATAATTCCCGTTTCCGGGAATTATTTTTTTGAAATTTTTAATTTTTCGATGATTTTTTACAAATTACAGTTGACTTTTCAGAAAAAATATGCTATAATATCCAATGACGGGCGACGGAGTGATTTCTGAATGGTTTCTCCGTCTGGATGTATATTATTTTCTGAGTGCCGGAAAGGAGTGAGATTTTTTTATTTTTAAAATTAATATCCATCAATCACTGGAATTTCTGCAAAAAATAAAAAGCCCTGCATAATTTCATTCATTAATACTTAATCAGAAACCATGCAGGATGCTCACAAGAGATAGCGTTCCCGAGGTGATTTGAACACCCGACCTACCGCTTAGGAGGCGGTCGCTCTATCCAGCTGAGCTACGGAAACAGAAAATTAATAATTATTATAGCTATTATAACACAGTTTCCGGAAAATTGCAAGCGTTTTTACCGTTTTGTAATATTTTTAGATTTCCGACATTTTTTAAGGCGTTATGCACAAAAAATAAATATAATTTTTGTGCAAAGTGTTCAAAAAAAGTGAAAGAATGGTTTTTTGCATTGACATTCTGCGTTATTTGGTGTATATTAATTACAGCAGGTAATCTTGACTGCGACATAAGCTTGATTCTTAACTCTTAAAGTATTTAAAGTGTAGGTGCAATTATTGTGGTTTTAATGAAGGATATTGCAGAAGTCTGCGGCGTCTCTACGGCGACGGTCAGCAAGGCTCTGAATAACCGTGATGATGTCAATCCCGCTACCAAAGAACGTGTGCAGGAAGTCGCCAGACAACTCGGCTATCTGCCCAATGCCATGGCAAGGGCTCTGAAAACAAAGAAAACTTACAACATCGGCGTTCTGATGGTGGACAAGGCACAAAGCGGACTCAAACACCGTTACTTTGCATCGATCCTGGATAGCTTTAAAGTTTCTATGGAACGCAGCGGTTATGACCTGACCTTTATCAGCAACCAGGTCGGCGAACAGACTTGTTCTTACTACGAACACTGCATGTACCGGAATGTCGACGGCGTTCTTGCCGCCTGTGTGGATTTTCACACACCCGAAGTGCAGATGCTGCTCAAAAGTAAGCTCCCTGTCGTTTCGATCGATTATATCGCTGATCATAGTTATACAGTCGTATCAGACAACCAGGATGGCATGCGCCGGGCTGTTGCATATGCGTTCAGCAGAGGTCACAGAGAGATTGCTTATATTTATGGTGAGGATGCCCAGGTGACTGACATCCGGAAACAGGCGTTTCAGGATGCGATGCATTCCCATCATTGTGAAGTCAGAAATCAGTTTCTGCGTCAGGGAAAATATCTGCACACTGAGCTTGCCTATCAGCTCACGCAGGAACTCCTGGCAGACAGCAAGCACCGACCCACTTGTATTTTATATCCGGATGACATCTGTGCAATTGCCGGTATGGCGGCGATTACAGATCAGCATCTTGAACCTGGAAAAGACATTTCCGTGATCGGTTATGACGGTGACCCGATTTTGCAGATGCTAAGACCGAGTCTGACCACCATTCAGCAGGATGTGGATACAATGGGGCAAAGAGCTGCGAAACTGATGCTGAAACTGCTCCGTAAAGAGCAGATCCTGCCGGAAGAAAAGACAATTTACTGTCCCAGTATTCTGCTTGCAGGCGAAACCGTTGCACAGCTGTAAATTATAAATTTACGGCTGAGGCACTCATCCCGTTGTTATGCTGTTTCACGGGGAAACAGCATAGATATATCTTAAGGAGGAAAATACCAATGAGCAAATTAAAAAGAACACTGGCTTTGCTGGCTACTCTCGCAGTAACTTCTACAGCATTCGTAGCTTGCGACGGCAAGAAAGAAGACTCTAATGCATCACCGGCAGAGAACAACAATAGTAGTGTAGCAGATGATGCAAATGCAGGCGATGCTGACAACGCAGGCGATGCTGACAATGCAGGCGATGCTGACAACGCAGGCGATGCTGACAATGCAGGCGATGCTGACA
>CAMWTO010000097.1 GCA_947177205.1 uncultured Ruminococcus sp.
ATCAGCATCCAGATAGACCACACAATCAGAAAAACCCTGAGATTTAATCAGAGATTCAATTGTGCCCTCATGTTCGATCATGCTGGCAACTTCTGCGGCATCAAGCGCCGCCGTGACAGCCTCCTGTTCCGTAATGTCACCGCCGCCCATAATCATCTGGAGTGTCTGGACAGCCTCATCCCGGCTTGTAGTTTTTTCAAGTCTGGCTTTTGCAAAATAATCCGCCGCCGGATCTGGTTCAGCACCTGCATTGACAAACTCTGTATCACCATAATGCGGAACAGAAATATTTTCATCCTGAATACTTTGAATTTCCTTAGCGCTCTGCATTTCCTCGGCGCTCTGGAATTCCTGGATCTGTTCCAGTTCCGTGACGGGTGTTGTCTGTGCACTCTGCAAATCCGTCCTGGTGTAAGTATAATTGATATAGACTGCTGTGGCGAGCAGGACGGTCAGACCGGATAACACTAACTGTTTCTTGCCGATAATCAAAGATGGTTTCTGCATGAGAAAATAACTCCTTTCAGAAATTTAATTTAAAAATTAAAAATTTAAAATTTAAATTAAATAGAATTTAAAATTCAGAATCCGGACTTAACTGCGTGACGTAAATCTGCGTTGTATGTAATCCGCAAGCTACGGAAACAGCCTGATAGACTGTTTCCTGTACGGTGCTTCTTGAACCGCCCTCGCAGGCAACGACAACGCCCGTGATTTCCGGATGGGAGATTGACTCGACAAGAGCCTCTTTCTGCGAACCGCCGACAGTAACATAACGGCTGTTTTCCTCCTGCGCATAATGATACGCCTCGCTTCCCTGAATGGTGACTAATACTTCCGTTTTGCCGACGCCGGACATACTGCTGAGCATATCGGCAAGCTGCTGCTGTAGCTGCAGACGGTAGGATTCCTGCGAAATATTTTCTATCTCTCCGGAATTCTCGGAAGTTTCAGGATTTTTTAAATTTTTGTTGTTTCCGGAATCCTGCGAACTTTCTGCGCTCTCTCCCTCAAAACAGGAAGAACAGAGTATGCAGAACATTCCAAATAATCCCAGTATTACAAGAATATGCACTAACATATCTTTCTTGAAACTGGTTTTGTATTGATTCCAGAATTTATTCCAGAATTTGCGTAACATGAATTTCCGCCTCCTCTCCGAGTGCCTGTTCCAGGACACGGCAGGCTTTCTGGAAGTCATTGCAAAGCACATTGACTTCTCTAATAGATATGCGATTCATTTCATCAATATGCACTGTGACATGCAGTTCTTCGCAGACGATCTGTTCCTGTTCCAATAATGCAAGCAAAGCACTCTCCAGACAGGATTCCGTGACAGCTTGTGCCGTTTCCTGAGAACGTTCCTGCTGAATTTCCTGCATAGAAACCGGAAAATCCAGATCCGCCAACGGCACGGCAAGACTGATAATCAATAACAAGGAAATCAGGAATCTGACCTGCTTTGCAAGCGCCGTGTCCGGCAAGATCAACGTACAGACCGCAACGGCAATGCTCAGCATACAGACAGAAATCACGGCTGTTTTCAAAGATTCCAGGGATTCAAAAGATCCCAGAAATTCCAGAAAATTCAGAGATATCAGCATAATAAAATTTTTAGCCTCCGTTCCCTAATGCCGTCATGATTCCGGTACTGACAATAAACATTACGGAAAAACTGACGGAGATAGAAAAGCTGACGGATAACACAGATTCCAGATTCCGGAACAGTCCTGCCAGTCCGGATGCAGAAAATAATTCCGCAATTGCCGCCGCTCCGGCGGCAACTGTTTTGTAAAGAAATAATTCTGTCAAAACCGGAAGCAGCAGTGCCAGAACGGCAAGAATGCCGATCATGCCCGTTGCGGATTTCAACAAATCCATACTGCCGAGCACGGCAGAATAAGCATCTGAAATCGCACCGCCTACAAATGGAACGAATCCCGAAATTGTGTATTTAATTGCTTTTGTGCTAAGCTTGTCCGCTGAAGATGCCACAATACTTTGGACAGACAGAAATCCCAGAAACAATGCCATCAGAAAGCCCAGAATCCAGACCGTGACTTTCCGGAGCAACTGAATCATTCCGGATAAAGCTATCTCCGGATTGACAGCATCCACCAGACCCATCGCAAGACTCATTGTCAGGAAAGGAAACAGTAATTTCACGGAAATTTCCAGTGCAATGCTACATAACATCACAATTGCGCCCTGATAGCCAGCAGATGCCGTCAGATTTCCGTTAATACCGAGAATTGCCCCGAAGATTGACGAAAATACTAGCATGAAATCTGCTGTTTTTTCCAGAATCTGCGCTGAACGCAGGAATATCTCCGTCATTGGTGCAATCACTGCACTTGCCGCACAAAGAACAGAAATTATATCATAAATCCGGGAAATGCTTTTTTTCTGGGAATGCAGACATCCCGAAAGTGCTGATAATAAAATAATCCCGATACATAATCCAAGCATCTGCAAAGGCGCATAAACCTGATTTTTCATACTGTCAAGGATTTCATGCATAAAATCCTGAAATTGCAATGCCGTCAGATTTGCAGGGTCTGTGAAATCCGTTAAAGAGGACATGTCCTGATCAAGTCCGAAACTTTCCAGCAATTCCTGCGTACCGCTGACCTGCAATAATTCTGAAAGTGTTTCATCATAAGCATAATTTATAGTATTATTCATGTATTCATCAACTCCAGTACTGTCTGTGCAAGTGTCACGAACAGAGGCAGTGCCAGCAATATCAGGAATACTCTGCCGCATAATTCCACAACTGTGCTGAGCGCCTGCTCGCCGCAGTCCTTGCAAATATCAATTCCAAGCTGTGTCAGATACGAAATCCCCACTGCTTTGCAAAGAATTGTGAAATAAGACAGCTGCAGACTGCTCTGCGAATAAATATTCTCCGCCGTTTCAAAAATCTGCCGGACTTCCGGCAGGATTGCCAATAGTACCATACTGCACACGGCAATGCTCAGCAAAACGCCCTGTGCTTTGTGATACTGTTTCAGGATCAGAATTAGGATACAGCCGATGATGCAGAAAATAACTGCCGTCTGGATGGATAATAGCATAGCTCTGTTTTCCCACTTGTGATGATATTTTTAATAATTAAAATTTTTTATAATTATTAAATATTATAATCCGAACACTGCCTTAACAGTATCAAACAGTGTGCTGATCTGTTCAATAATCAGCATCAGGACGACGATCAGCCCGGCAAGTGTCGTCATCATTGCCTGTTCCTCCCGGTCTGTCTTTTTCAGCACCATGCTCAGGACAGAAACGATGATTCCCGTTCCCGCAATTTTAAAAATCAAGTCAATGTCCAATTCATCAGCTCCCTGCTTTTTTATGAAAATTTTAATTTTTAAATAAACAAAATCGCCAGCATCGCACCGCCGAGCCACCCCAGAGACTGGTATAATCTGCTCTTTTTCTGATAATCCTCCCGGAACTGTTCATAGGCTGTCTGCATCTGTGTCTGATATAATTCCAGAACGGCTAACTGTCCCTGTGTGTCAGTCTTCCCCAGTTCATGCCCCAGATTCCGAAGAATCTGCCTCGCCTCTGTCGGAATCCGGCTGTGTTCCAGTGCGCTTTCCCATCGGGATTCTATCGGGATTCCGGAAAGTCCGGCACAGGATTCTAAATTTTTTAAATTTTCCAGAAAATCCAGATTCTCATAATCCGACTGTCCGGCAAGCAGTCCAAATAATTCCTGCAAGGGAAGTCCCTGATAACGAATATACACGGCGCAATCCTGAAGAAATGCAAGCAATTTCTGATAAATCCGGATTTGTTCGGTCAGACGCATTGCTAGATAAACCCCTGTTCCGGCGCAGGCTGCCAAAATACAAATAATTCCTAAAATTTTTATCATGATACGACTAATTTCCGGACAGTCCGGATCTGATTGCGTTCCAGAAATACCAGATATTGAAATACATTCTGTTCCAGTAACGGCTTGATAAATTGTCGGGACGTCATCCCAGTCGGATTTCCTGCATGACAGGATGCAATGAACCGAATGCCGCATCCGGCGGCTTGCAGGATAGCTTGTACATCTTCCGGCGTACTGATCTCATCACAGATGATATATTCCGGACTGAGGACTCTCAGCGCCGTGAGGATTCCGGCGGCTCTTGGATAGCCATCCAGAACATCCGTCATCCGTCCAATATCATGCTGAGGGATTCCCATCCGGACGGCGGCAAGCTCACCCCGTTCGTCAATCAGAGCCGTTCTGTGCTGATTTCCGACAATTCTGCACAAATCTCTTAAATATGTCGTCTTACCGCTTGCAACAGCTCCAGTAATTAAGATACTCCCGGAAACCTGTTTCCAGAGCTGTTCGGCAATTCCGGGGAATTCTCCGGCAATCCGGAAATTCAGACTACTGATGTATTTCAGCGATTTCACACAACGGGAATCCTGTCCATCCCGGACAGCCGTCCCGCAAATTCCGACCCGGCAGCCACCCCGGATCGTGATATAACCCTCGGACAGTTCCTGTTCATGACTGTACACAGAATACGAACAGACAGCCTGGAAGGATTTCATGATTTCATCGACGGAGAGAACATGTCCGGAATTGACTGGATTTTCCTGATTCCGGATCACAACACCGGCAGGACGATGACATCTGAGCCGGATTTCCTGAATCCGGGAGAATTCTTCTTCGGGGATTGTCCTAAGGGAATCCCGGACACTCCGGGGGAGATACTCCAGGACGGCTTGCAGATTTTCGGATGATTTCATAGAATTTTCCTGCTTTCCTGATAAATTTTACTTAAATTTTTATTAAAAATTTAATTTCAATTTCATTAGTAATATCTATGCCGGACTTGTCCGAACTATGATAGATTTTCAAAAAAAATCAGACTGCCGGGACAGTCTGATTTGAAATATTTTAAATTTTAATTATCAGGAAACCAGATTTTTCTTTAAAATGCAAAGATCAAAAATATTCACAACAGAATCTTGATTCAGGTCTGCCCTTGCAAATTCCTGTTCTGTCAGCCGATATTGATTCAACAAATATTTCTGGAGAATAATCAAATCCAGGATCGTGGTCTTTTCATCCAGATCGACATCCCCGGCAATGATTTTATCCGATGCCGGCATGTAGTGCATGTTCGCTTTGAGAATGCTCTCATTGCCGCCGGATTCCATCTTTGAATTATCCTGTTCAGAAATTGTAACATTCTGCCAGTCCGTTCTTGTACCTTGATAGAAAATATCAAACTGATTCTGATAATTTTTACAGCTCCCGAACGCATTTTCTTCAATTGACTGGAGCGTACTCGGCAGATAGATTTTTTCAAGTGCATACGAATGCAGGAATGCGCCCCAGTATTCGTAAGAAGTTTCCGTCCAACCAATCATCCAGTTGTTTTCCGTATCGTAGTCATCAAAAATTGTTTCTATTTCTACAAGATCTGACGGAATGATTTTCGTTCCCTCGGCAAAACGGACAGATTTCAGATTCGGACAATAACCAAATGCGCCATTCCGGATAATCTGTACACTCGCCGGGATCGTGATTTCTGTAATCCCGGAATTTTCAAACGCCTGTTCCCCAATGCTGATTAAATTTTCCGGGAGCGTGATGTTTGTCAGATTTTCACAGCGATAAAATGCATTATTTCCGATACTGATTAAAGTCTCCGGGAGCGTAATATTTGTCAGATTTTTACAGTAATAAAACGCATCCTCCGGAATTTCCGTAATCGTATCCGGCACAGTCACATCCGTGACAGAACTTGGAACAAATACAAATTTTTTGAAATCCTTGTCATATAAAATATTCTCACTGGATGCATAATGTGTATTATTTTCATCCACTGTCAGTGTTTCCAGCTCTGTCCCCCGGAACGCATCCTCACCAATTGCAAGCACACTCTCCGGAATTTCGATACTCGTCAATCCAGAATAGGAAAATGCTTTATCACCAATGTAAAGTAGGGAGTTCGGCAGATTTACTTTTTTCAGATTCTTGTCATTCCAGAATGCACTACCGGCAATGCTGAGTGTACCCTCCCGGATGGTGATTTCTTCCTGATTTTCTCCCAGATTGGTTTTATATACCATATTCCCCAGATAAGTCACTGGCTGATTATACGTCAGCAGTTCCCATCTGGTTCCGGAGAACGCACCGCCTGCGATGTCTACATAAGTTTCCGGCATATTGATCTTTTTCAGATTCTTGCAGTCCTGGAATGCACATTCTGCAATGACCTGCATTGTCTCCGGAATCGTGACACTTTCGAGATTCTCATTGCCCCGAAACACACCATACATAATTGTTGTAACCGGCTTGTCGTTGATCGTCTCCGGGATGACAAGATCTGTCACATCCTCATCACAGCCGACAATCTGAATTTCGCTGATGGTTTCCTGATATTGCAGATTCTCATACGTATAAGCGGCACTTACCTGAAATGCGGGGACAGCCGAAGCAAAGCTGACAAGCGCAAGCAGACCGGCAATTTTTCTGAATAATTTCATAAAACATGCTCCTTTCTGAATTTTAATTTTTAAAATTTTTCTACAATTTTATTATATATTATAGCATGAAAAATCTGAAAAGTCAAGGGCAAATTTCTTCCCATTTTTGACAACATTTCATAAAAATCAAAAACGCAGGACGGAACTGATCCATCCTGCTGCTGTAATTTTTTCACTTTTTCAGACATAATGCAAGGCATAACTGGCATAACTTGCATCATCTTCATACGCTGCAAAATCCGCACCAAAATTCGCTCCGACTGCCTGCCTTGCGGCAATACTCCGGGGAATGTCCAGAATTCTTTGATTTTCGCTTCCACGGAATAATAAATTTAAACTTCTCTTGGATTCAATGAATTTACCATCTACTAACCAGTCTGAAACGTCCAGTAATTCCCCATAAGAATTGAAATCCCGATTTGTGGATAAATATTCAAATGTATAGCCCGTGTAAGTCATGATATTCAGACCCATCCTGTGAATTTCCCTGCCGAGCTGTGCCAGGGCTTGCGCCTGACAGAACGGCTCACCACCGCTGAACGTCACGCCATCCAGTAACGGATTACGCCGTATTTTCTCCAGAATTTCTTCTGTTGTCATAAATGTCCCGCCCTCAAATGCATGTGTCTGGGGATTCTGACAGCCTCTGCACCGGTGCGGACATCCTTGGACAAAAATTGTGAATCGAAATCCAGGTCCATCCACAATAGAATCATTTGCCAGTCCTGATACCTGTAACATCATAAAAAACCAACTCCCGGAAAAGCAGACCTGTTCCGACCAGAACAGGTCTGCTGATGATAATTAAAATAATAATAAAAAATTGCAAAATTTAGCTGATAAATTTATACATTATGCTTCACTCTGTCTTCAACTTCAGCTCTCTTAGCATTGTTGAATCTGTCCAATGTTCCGACCAGATAGCCCGTAATTCTGCGGATTCTCTCAAAGCCGATCAGATGATGATCCCGTTCCGGTCTGCCGCATTTCGGACAAACATCATTGATAATCCCAGTATAGCCACACACCGGATCACGGTCAACGGGATGATTAATTGATCCGTAACCGATGCCGGCTTCTTTCATACACCGGATAATCTTCTCGAATGCCGGAAGATTCTTCAGCGGATCGCCATCCAGTTCCACATAACTGATATGCCCTGCATTCGTTAGTGCATGATAGGGCGCTTCAATCTGGATTTTCTCAAATGCACTGATCGGATAATAAACCGGCACATGGAACGAATTCGTGTAGTAGCTTCTGTCCGTCACGCCGGGAATTTTGCCGTATTTCTCAGCATCCATGCGGACAAATCTGCCGGACAAGCCTTCCGCCGGTGTTGCCAACAGAGAAAAATTCAAACCGGTTTCTGCGGCTTCCCGGTCAAGCCGTTCCCGCATCCGGGTAATGATCTGCAAACCAAGTTCCCTCGCCCGATCGGATTCTCCGTGATGTTCGCCGATTAAAGATTTCAATGTTTCTGCAAGTCCGATAAAGCCCACGGACAGTGTTCCATGTTTGAGAACTTCCGCAACGCTTTCATCCGGACTGAGTGTCTCAGAGTCAATCCAGATGCCTTGCCCCATCAGGAACGGGAAATTTTTCACGCTTTTCTTGCATTGAATCTCAAATCTGTGTTTTAACTGATCAATTGCTAGATTCATAATGTCATCCAGACTGTTGAAAAATTTGTCAAGATCCTGTTTGGCTTCAATCGCAAGTCTTGGCAGATTCACAGAAGTGAAACTTAAATTGCCACGTCCGGTGACAATCTCTCTGGATGGATCATAGACATTGCCAATGACACGGGTTCGGCATCCCATATAGGCAATTTCCGTCCGGTAATCCCCTGGCTTGTAATACTGGAGATTAAACGGCGCATCAATAAACGAAAAATTCGGAAACAACCTCTTTGCAGAAACACGACAAGCCAGCTTGAACAAATCATAATTCGGCTCGCCAGGATTATAATTAATCCCCTCTTTGATCTTAAAAATATGAATCGGGAAAATCGGTGTTTCGCCGTTTCCCAGCCCTGCTTCATTTGCAAGAAGAATATTTTTCGTCACCATGCGACCCTCCGGACTGGTATCCGTTCCGTAATTGATTGATGAGAATGGCGGCTGTGCACC
>CAMWTO010000098.1 GCA_947177205.1 uncultured Ruminococcus sp.
ACCTATTATAACATATCTGAAATAAAAATGCAAGTCGGATTTGTTTACAAAATAGAGTTGATTTCTGTCAAAAAATATGCTATAATAATCAGGATCATTTTTAAAATTCCAAATAAAAATTAAGATAAGAAAGGAGCTGTCTGCATGACCAGACAAAGACAGGAAAAGAATACACTCCAGAAAGTCAGACGTCTGAAAATATCATTGATTATCGGCTATGCTATGATCGTACTGACAGCGGTTCTCTCCGTTTCGATCCTGGCCGTCCGGAAAACGGACACCGTTCTCAAGGCAAAAGTCATTTCACTGACATCCTCACTGAATGTCCAGATGAAGTTGAACATGAACAGTTATCTTTCCCGGATGGAGACCATCGGCACACTGGCATTTACAATTGAAGAAGCCTATACTTATGATGCAACAGATCCGGACAATGACGAATATGATGCAATCAACACGGAAAAAATAATCTCAGATAAATTATATAGTCTTTGTATTATGGAAAATTTCGTGGATTACGGCATTGTCTACCGGAATAATCACACCGTCGGAAAGATTTCCAACGGGACAACGAATTTATTCGGCGAAAAATTATTCACCGATCTCAATGCCATGATTTCCCGGAAACGAACGAATGACGGATGGTGCGCCGGATATCAGGACAATTTCAAGAGAATTTACTACGTCAAAAAAATTCATGACAATGCATTATTAGTCATTTCGTTCTATACCAGTGAATTAGAAAGTGTATTTGACAATCCGGAAACGCTCAGCGACATGGAAATTCGGCTGACGGATCAGAATTATCACATGATTTACTCATCCCGGCAGAATGAAGTGGGGGCTTCCCTGCCGGATGACATTGCATCCCGGATTCAGGGACAGAATTCAGCAACTGTCATGGATAATGTGTATTTAGTTTCTGTAAATACCTGCAATGATGACTGGTTTGTGATCTGTTCCATTCCGACACAGATTATTTTAAACGAAAAAAACGAAATGCAGTTATATATTTATATTATTGCAGCAATTGCGGCGATTTTGGCAATTGCTACAGGTGCGTTCCTGTCAATTAAATTATCCGATCCGGTTGTCGATACTGTTAATATTCTGGACAACAAAGCACACATTGATCAACTAACCGAAATCTTTAATAAACGTTCGTTTGAAGAATACACACAAACCCGGCTTGACTGCTCTCCTCCGGCGGAACGTCATGCGCTGATTATCATTGATATTGATAATTTCAAGGGCGTCAATGATACATTGGGACATTCCTATGGTGATATTGTCCTGTCGAACGTCGGGCGCATGATGAAGGAAGTTTTTCCGGAAGGTGACTATCTGGGACGGATCGGCGGAGATGAATTCGCAGTATTTTTAAATACCGGAAACGAAAACAAACCGGAATACGAAAACTATCTGATCCGGAAATGTGAGGCATTATGCAGGAATTTCCGGAATCACTACACAGGCGAGGACGGAAATTATAAAATTTCTGCAAGCATTGGCGCTGTGATTTCACCACAATACGGGAAAGATTTCAAAGAACTGTACACAAAAGCCGATAAGGCGCTGTATATTTCCAAGCAGGACGGTAAGGACAGATTCACAATTTATCATGATAATCTGGAATCAGGGGAACAGAAAAATTAATATTATGAAATAAAATCAAAGGAGAAAACAGCATGATTTTTTTAAAAAAATTCTGGATATTCCCCCTTGTCTGTACGCTGTTTCTGAGCTCTGTTTCTTGCAGTAATGAAACAGTCATCCAGCCACAGCAGGAACAGACGGAAATTACACTGTCCTGGTGGGGGAATGATGTCCGGACAGAATACACCATCCAGGCAGTGCAGGAATTTGAAAAATTACACCCGGAAATCAAAGTAAAATGCAACTATTCCGAATGGTCAGGCTACGAAGCAAGAAGCCGGATTCAGATGATTTCTGCCACAGAAGCAGACGTGATGCAGATTAATTTCAGCTGGCTTTCAGAGTATTCCGGTGACGGCAAAGGCTATTACGATCTGAATATGCTCCCGGAAGGCTGTCTGGACTTGTCAGCATTCCCAGAAGATATACTGCATTACGGCAGAAAAAACGGCATTCTCAATGGCGTGGCAATCGCCATGAATGCCGAAACGGTGTATATCAATCAAAGTGTCTATGAAAAATATGGTCTGGAAATCCCCCGGACATGGAACGATCTGTTCCATGCGGCGGAAGTCATGAAAGCAGACGACGTATATCCTATGAGCGGCGCAGCTAAAGCAGTCTGGCTGTATCTGCTTGCCTATGCAGAACAGATTTCCGGTGAAAAAATCCTGACAGAACATTCCGGATTAAATTTTACGCCGGAAGAATTTAAAATCATGTTGGAATTATATGTCCGCATGATCCGGGAACATGTGATTCCGCAGGTGGAATATTATGAACGCAGAAATCTGGATTCCGGCGTCTATGCCGGGACAATTGCATGGGTCAGCGATGCGATCAATTACATGGGGAACGCAATGGCAAATGGTGACACAGTAATCCCGGCGGAATACACAGCACTGACACCGGAACAGTCCGGGACAGGGTGGTATGCCAAACCTGCGACACTTTATGCAATGAGCGTAAACACAGAACATCCGGAAGAATCGGCATTATTACTGGATTTTCTGCTGAACAGTCAGGAAATGGCAGTCTTACAGGGTGTTGAAAAAGGCATCCCCATCAGCAGTACCGCAAGGGGCTTTCTTGAAGAAGAAAACATGCTGACTGGACTCCAGTATGATGCATCTCTCAAAATGGAATCCACAGAAAGATTATCTGAAATGCAGCCATTTCTGGAAAATGCAACTCTAATAGATGAATTTATTGCTTGTTGCAATGATGTTTTGTATAACAAGAAAACATCTGAAGAATCTGCACAGGAGCTGTACGAAATAGCTCTATCTCTAATAGAATAAAAACAGAAAGTAAAAATATTCATAACAAAATTTTTTTGATTCTGTTATTGACATTTATACTGAAAATATGCATAATATTCATGTGTTCTTGGCGAGAAACTCTAAAAACTACTACTTTTATGATATGAGGTAATATATGAAAATAAAAAAGTACATGATAGCATTTTTCGTTATTTCAACTGCCATTATTTTACTATGTATAACATACACTGTATATATCCACAAAAAAACTGATCAGTTAGTAGATGCAATAAGAAAAAATGATGTCGAAAAAGTCATTGAAATTGTTTCAAATTGCAATTCATGTGTAAATCAATTAAATTCTTTGTTTCCTAAATTGTCCGTCATGTTAGATTATTCAGTTTTATATCCACTGCAATTTGCATGTGAAACAGGAAATTATGAGATTGTACAAATTCTAATAGATTATGGTGCAGATGTCAATTGTATTGATCCTACTATTCATTCTACACCTTTAATCATGGCTTTGAGTTCAATGAATCAAAACAGATTTGAAATTGCCAATTTATTAATTGAGAGTGGAGCAGATGTGATTGTTAATGCAGATGATCATGGCGAGAATGCTTTAGCCGCTGCAACATGTTTATCTCTAAATGCAAACGATTTGGAAGAGGAAGCATCTCTTGTAATGTTTGATAAAATTGTTGATGTGTATATAGCAAATGATATTAACATAAAAGAAGTTTTATGTAATTGCTACAATGTCTATTTCTTTGCTAGCAAAGAAGGTAATTTGAAAGTTGTAGAATATTTGTTGGAGCATGACATTTTTGAGGTTGATGAAACATCAAAAAATGGTGGCACAGCACTTATGCAAGCGGTAAGATCTAACAAAGAAACCATTGTTCAATTTCTAATGGAACAAGGAGCAAATCCTGATATTGTGGATGACTCTGGAAATTCAGCCCATGATTATGCGATCCAAAATGGCAATCAAGAAATTATAGAATTATTAATACGAGATGATAACATAAGCGACAGGGAAATCTCACAACAGGAGGCAGAGACATATATCCGCTCTTATTCAAGGGGGAGAATATGAAAAAATATATAAGAAAAATCATGAAGGGAAAACAAATGAATAAGAAAATATGGGATTTGTATGCACCTATCTACAAGATTGCTATGCGTCCTGATGAAAAAATCTACAAACTTATGTATAAGCGGATACCGAAAGTAATCAAAGACAGAAATGTACTTGAAATTGCAACAGGTCCAGGTCTGCTTGCAAAGAAAGTAGCTTATTCTGCTAAAAAGATGATTGCTACCGACTATTCTGAGGGTATGATTGAAGAAGCTAAAAAGGGTTCTATCCCTGAAAATCTGACCTTTGAAGTTGCTGATGCTACTGCATTACCCTACGATGATAATTCATTTGATGTTGTCATTATCGCAAATGCACTTCATGTTATGCCCGAACCTGAAAAAGCACTACAGGAGATACGAAGGGTTCTAAAGAATAAAGGTGTCCTTATTGCTCCAAACTTTGTAAATCATCAAATGGGTTTCGTTAGTCGTGTATGGTCTAAAATTCTCGCACTTGCAGGGGTATCTTTTGAACATCAATGGTCAACCAACGAATACAAGACTTTTTTAGAAAATAACGGTTGGAAAGTTGTGAATTGTAGAGAAATGCCAGCTCGTATCAGTATTGCATATACTGAGTGTGTGAGCAAATAGATATTTACTCCAAATCTCCATTCTTTTTACGCCGACGGTTTTGCTCCTGAGCTTTACGCTCGTTTCTGAGGTATTCCTCAATATCTCGCTGTGCTTTTGCTAACTCTCCGGACTTCTGCTTGACAGCTATTATCTGGTTTGGTTATGCTAGAAAAAGAGTAAAGCAATGGGAATTGGAAAAAGAATATAACAAAAAAATCTAGCATATTCAGCTAGATTTTTTTAATTTCTCACATAATTCTGAATCCGGTTTCACGTAAAGCGTCTGTTGATTCGTAAAAATCACCATTCCCGGCTTTGCGCCGTTTGGCTTTTTCACAAACTTCACTTTACAGAAATCCACAGGCACTTGTGCGGATTCTCTTGCTTTACTATGATAAGCAGCAATCACAGATGCCTGCCGGATCGCCATTTCTGAGGGTTCTTTCTGATCTGTGATCAGAATCACATGCGATCCCGGAATATTTTGCGTGTGAAACCAGAGATCCTGCTTGAATGCCGTTTTTAATGTCAATTGATCGTTCTGCCGGTTGTTTCTCCCTACTAGAATCCGGAATCCGTCTTCTGTCTGGTATTCCATCGGCGGCAACTGTTTGGGCGGTTTCTGTTTCGAATTCCGATTCCGGATATAACCCTGCGAGGCAAGTTCTTCCCGGAGCAGTAACAAATCCGATTCTGTTTCGGCACGGCTCAGAACGTCAAATACACTTTCCAGATATTGCAGTTCCTGTGTGCCGTTCTCGATCTGTTCCGCTAATTTTTGTTTTGCTGTTGCAGATTTTCTGTATTTTGTATAATAATTCTGTGCATTCTGTGCCGGTGTCAGATTCACTTGCAGGGGAATCCTGATTTCCGGACAGCTCTCTTCATAGAAATTCTCCAGAATAGCAACCGCATCACCTTTCTGGATTCGATATAAATTCGCAGATAACAGATCGCCGTATAATTTATTTTTCTGCATGTTCTCTGTTTCTTCTAATTCTGCCTGCTGACTGGATAATTTTCTTGTAATTCGTTCTATCCTGTTTATGAGCAGTTTAAATAAATCATTGGCACGCTGTTTCATCCGGGCTTTGAGATCCCGCTGGGAATAAAACACGTCCAGCGTCCGGCTTGCGGACAGCATCGGCTTAACAAGCATCAGATGTCCGTACTGTTCCGGACGGAAAAACAGATAATCTTTTAAATCCCCGTCCAATGTCTCCAAAATATGGAAATTATATTGCTGATTTTGCAGAATATTTGCCGTTCTGTGAATGCTATATAATAATCTGTTTTTCTGGTCTTCCGTCAGATCATGTGTCCGGATGCCGGATTTACAGGTATAATATGCCCATTCTCTAGCTAACAGCGGTGAAACACCCTCGAACAGCGCAACAAGTGCTTTATCCAGATTCTGATCCGGTGCTAATAACAATGCATTCAGGATTGTGACATCATCGGATTCCAGAAAATTAATTTTATTCGCTCTGTGTGGCATTTCATAGGGAAATCCCGGCAGAAGCACACGTTCTCTGGTAAGATCCGCATTGCGTTTTAAACTGTCAATCACTTTGCCGTCCTGATGAATTAAAATGCAGTTGGAATATCTGCCCATGACTTCGCATGCAAGCGTAAGCCGGACGGCGTCGCCTAATTCGTTGATGCAGTCAAAATCCAGGAACAGAATGCGTTCTAAACCATCCTGACGAACATTGACGAATTTTCCGCCGCATAAATGCTTCCTTAGGAGCATGCAGAACATGGGCGGAGCAGCAGGATTTTCCACCGGAACTTCCGTGAGATGAATCCGGGCACTGTCGCCGGAAAGACTGATTAAAATCTTTGCCGTATTCAGATAACCCCGGAGAAATAAAATAATCTCGTCCCTGGACGGTTGATGAATTTTATCAATTCTTGCGCCGATCAAATGCTGAATTTCCTGCCGCACGGCATACAGATAAGCACCATCAAATGCCATGTGAATTCTCCTTTCTGGATTTTAAAAATATTTTACATCATCAAATTTTCTGGTAAATTAAAATCTCAAATGCCGTCTGTGTTTCTAACATCTCCAGATTTCGCAGCCGTTCCCGTTCTCGTGCGCCCGTCCGATAAGCATAAGGTGTCATCTGAAACAAATTCTGAATATCTTCCGAAGAATCCAGAAAAATTCTGTTCTGAACTTCCGTTTTTTCCAGGAATGCAAAATGTTCCAGTCCGTAATCTTTCACCTGATTTTCATAAGGTTTGTCATAGACAGCCTGCTTGAATTCCCAGAGATGCTTTGCCGCCGGAATAATCCGGATCAGCAAACCATGATGTTTCAGAACTCTCAGAAATTCAGAATGACAATACGGTGCAAAAATATTCAATAGCAGATCACAGGAATGTTCCTGCACTGGCAGATGAAACACGCTCCCCACGGCGTAATGTGTGTGCTTGTCGGCTTTCGCCGCAAAATCCGCAGCAGATTTGGAAATATCCACACCATAGCAATTCCCTGCAAACCTGGAAATATGACTTGTATAATACCCCTCACCGCACCCGGCATCCAGGATCACAGAATCCGGATTTTCCGGAAGATATGCCCGAATTTTCCCGGCTAAGGCGTCCCGAAGATTCTGATAATAATGTTTCGATAAAAAATCACGTCTTGCCCGGATCATTTCGGGATTATCCCCCGGAATTTTTGCATGTTTCTGTTTCACCGAGATCAGATTCACATAGCCGCTCCGGGCTTTGTCAAAACAATGATTTTTAGAACATTTTAATAATTTTTCGGTATTTACTAAATTCTCACCACACACGGGACAAGACCAGATTAATTCAGACATAATTTACAGGATTCTCCTCTATGTGTTCAATAATAGGCAAATCAGGGCAATATTTCCGTAGCTGTTCCGCAAGATACGCAACCATAATAATTTCTGTATGATAATGCCCACAGTCAATCAAGCCCAGATTTAATTCTTCGGCTTTGTACCATCTGTCATGCTTGATATCGCCTGTTAGCAAACAATCGCAAGTTCCAACAATATCTTCTAGTAAAGAAGCTCCTGAACCAGAACAAATACAGATTTTTTGAATTAAATTTTTACCATTGGCAGAATAACGAACGACTTCACAGCCGAGAGCTTGTTTTGTCTGTTCCGCAATCCATGCAATCTTCTTCACCTGTTTCAACTCAATTATTCTCCCCAGACCATCCGGCATAAGCGGAAAAATTTCCGAAGAAATTTCCAGATTCCGGGATAATTTTTCTGCAAGCAGGTCATTTAATCCACCCGGCGCAAGATCTAGATTTGTATGACAACAAATTGCAGATATATTATGCTTGATTAACTGATATGGCATAGAATAAGAATCTATTTTTTTCAAAGCTGAAAAAATTACAGGGTGATGTGAAATAATTAAATTACAGTTATTTTGATACGCTTTTTCAATGGCACGTTGTGTAATATCCAGTGTGATTACTATACCAGAAACAGAATCTTCCGGACTGCCGATCAATAAACCGGAATTGTCCCAAGATTCCTGATTTTCAAACGGTGCAATCTGATTAAGTGTACTATAAATATATTGAATTTGTAGTTGCATTATAAATATTCCTCCAATTCATGAATCAATTTTTCAAGTTCTGCAACATCCTGCCCAGCAGATAACCTGCCTTGTCTGACTTTGCAAAGTTTCTGATATTGCCGTTTGGCATAGACAAGACCGTTTTTATCCGATAAATTCATCCTGCCAAAATAACGATCTCTCGCATTGGGATTTTTACAAATTCCACGATAGTGCACTTGTAAAATGGCATATAAAAAATTTCCATCCGGAACGCAAATTTCTTGCTGAATTTCATAGCCGTTCTGATACAGCCAGATTCGGAGCAATTCAGCTTTGGTCATGGGTTGTAGAATTAAATTTTTATTTGCAAGAGAAAACGCACAAGTTTCTTTTAAAACATGAATAATTGTCTCGCCTCCCATACCTGCAATGACAATA
>CAMWTO010000099.1 GCA_947177205.1 uncultured Ruminococcus sp.
TACATACAACACAGATATATCAAACAGAAACGAAACAGACAACACAAGCGTTACATACAACACAGATATATCAAACAGAAACCAAAACAGAAACGCTCGAAACATTTGCACCCGGGACAGAATCTGCCACTACCCCTGCACTGCCGGACGAATCAGATGTTTTTACAGATGAGACAGACATTCCGCTCCCAACAGAGACATTAGAGCCGACAGAAGTTCTTGAGACAACAAGTGATGTCTGGGCATGCGAAACACCTGAACCGGAATACAGTGAAGAAACCGCCAGTGAAACTGAGGAATCATTTTTTACAGAATCTGAGACAACAACGACGACCACAATCACGGAAATGCCAGGAGAATTTCAGGAAAGTTTCCCGGAAGAATTTGAAAAATTTTCAGAATCTGATCCGGAAATTCTGTCGGATTTCTTGGCAGACCAAAACAGAAACGATATTCTAATTATTCCCAATAATTAATTTTAAAAAATATAAAATATACCAAAAATTATGATAAATTTCATAAAAATTTTGTCATAATTGCTATTGCATTTTTAAAATAGTTATGTTAAAATAATAATAATTTAAAATTTTTAATTTCAGAATATTTCAGAATGGAGTTTTGTTTATGTCCATAAAATGGAAACGTCGTCTTGCTTCCCTTACTACCTGTGCTACCATCCTTGCCGGGATGCCTCTGACACAGTCTGCCAGTGCTGCAGATGCCGTCCTTGCATTCCCCGGTGCAGTCGGTGCAGGAAAATATGCGACTGGCGGTCGTGGTGGTGAGATTTATCATGTCACGAATCTGAATGACAGCGGTGAAGGATCGTTCCGGGATGCTGTCAGTAAATCCAACCGGATTGTTGTTTTTGACGTTTCCGGCACAATCGAACTTAAAAGTAATGTTGTCTGCCAAAGCAATATTACCATTGCTGGACAGACTGCGCCCGGCGGTTCCGGCATCACGCTGAAAAACTATAAATTCGGCATGGGCGGAAATAATATCATTGCCCGGTTTATTAGCTCTCGTCCTGGTCCTTATAAGGCAACAAGCTCCGGCAATGACGCCTGGGGCGGTGCAGGCGGCAGTAATTCAATTATTGATCATTGTTCCATTGGCTGGAGTTCTGACGAACAATGGGGCTTATATTCCAAAAATGATAATTACACATGTCAGTATACAGTCATTGGTCCTGCGAACAGCTGGGGCGGACATGACAAGGGCATTCATGGTTTCGGCATCATGTTCGGCAGATCCAATTTCAGTTTTGATCATAATCTGATTATTCATAATGTATCACGGAATTTCCGGGGAAAAATCACAGATAAGAACGCTGCAGATTTTACCAATAATATTATCTATGACTGGGGCTATCAAACCACTTATGGCACAATTGGACATGTCAATTATGTCAACAACACGCTGAAAGCCGGAAATTCCACAGCAAGCGGCTATCACTATGCACAAGTGTCAGACAATGAAAATTTTATGCTGTATCTGGATGGCAACCGAATTCTGAACCCTGATAATACTGTCCGGAATGATGAAAATTCCAACTGGAATGCGTTAAGCTACAGCGGTAACAAATCCGAAGCAACCACAAAATCAGATTCTCATTTTCCGATTACGGCAAACAGTGCGGATGTTTCGACTGTTTTAACAGCAGAAAGTGCAGAGGATTCCTATCAGCATGTGATCTCATTCGCCGGAAACGGCATTGCTCCGGAGCTGCGGACGGCAATTGATCAGCAATGTGCAGAAGAAACGGCAAACGGAACGGGTTCTTGCAGTGGAACAGCAGCTTATGACGCATCTGTGACGGATCTGGACAAATATCAGATTCAATGCGGCGTGGAATATCAATATCCGGAAGCAGTGCTTCAAAAAGAAATCGTAGATTCTGACAACGACGGAATGCCGGATGACTGGGAGATTGCCAGAGGGTTGAATCCAGATGACGCAAGCGATGCGACCGGCGATTACTGTGGACAGGGCTATAATAATATTGAATATTATATCAATGATCTGACGGTCAATGCGTTCCCGGCAGGTGTTGTAACGCTTTCTCCGGAATCTGGTACACCGATTGAAATTCCGTCAACGGATGCATTCAACCGGATAGAAGCAGAAGATTATTTTGAAGAATCTGGCACCCGGACGGAAGATACTTCTGATTCTGATGGAAATCAGAATATCGGCTTTATCGAGAACGGCGACTATGTTGCTTATAAACGTCTGAACTTTGCAGATGGTGCAAATTCCCTGACAATGCGGATTTCCGGCAATCCGTCCGGAATTGAAGTCTATCTGGATCAGCTCAACAGTGAACCAATTGCATCATTAACATTTGATGGTTCGGGAAATTTCACCACCTGGCAGGATTGGACGGCGAATCTCCCAACAACAATTACAGGGATTCACAATGTGTACTTTAAATTCACTGGTGGTGATGGTTATCTGGTGAATGTCAACTGGTTCAGATTTAATCAGGATCGTGCAGTTATAAATGGAAAGCTTGCAAAGAATCTGCTTGTTTCAGATTCTGAAAATGTGAATGACTGGAAATTTGCAGAAAATCTTTCCGTTGGCTCACTGATTTTCGGCGACCGGGATTTTACATTTACAAGCATCCCGGATGCTCTTGTTGGCGCAGAGCAGATCATGACAGCTTGCGACTCCAAGAATTTCACGGGTTCTAAACTGGCAAGTTTTGTCCCGGTTGGTGATATTACGGTTTCTGTTGCATTCGATAACCGGATTGAGAACATTCCGGCATGGCTTTCCGACTGGACAAAAACGGATTTACAAGTGACAAGTTCTAATGATGTGATTTTCAATATCTATCAAAAAAAATTCAACGGTTTTAATGATGCGACAATCACACTCGGCGCAACGGAACAGTCGGCTTACTGCGTGAATTACGCAGTATTCCTACAAGAATCAGCACAAAAAGTAATGGGTGATGCCAATGCAGATGGAGAAGTTTCTGTTACAGATGCAATTGTACTCCAGAAATGGCTGCTTTGTCAGGGCGGACTTCCCGGCTGGGAGAATGCTGATCTGCACAAAGACGGAAAAATTAATATATTTGACTTATGTCTACTCAAGAAACTTTTAATTGAAAACAAGTAAAAACAAAAGCCTGCATCATCACATATATGCAGGCTTTTAAAATTTATTTTTTATTGCGCCATTGTCTGCGCCTGTTCCAGTAACGAATCCGGTCATACAGATCTTTCCAGAAAAAGAGAATCACATTCATCAGGGAAAACAGAATGCAGAAACGATCCGTCCAGTCGCTGAAAATCAGCGAACCTGCTATTAAAATCCCTTCCAGCATTGCAAGATATTTCATCTTAACCGGAATAAAAAACAATAACAGGATTTCGAAATCCGGAAACAAAATCGCAAATGCCAGATATAATGACAGATTCAGAAAAGTATTGGTAGCATATCCTGTAATCAATCCGCTGATGATTGTCCCCAGAACGCCGCAGAGATAGTAGATATTAAATCTGAAACTCCCCCACTGCTGTTCCAAAGCACTGCCAATGATCCAGTAGAGATACAGCGCAAAGACAATAAAAAACGGAGAACTGTCCGGAGGCAGGAACAGGAATGTCAAAATTCTCCAAATCTGTCCGTGAAGGACGGCATCCCGGTCAAAATATAACAACGAAGTCAAACCATATTCATAATCCGGATTGAACCCTGTGAAAGAATCCAGCAGGAACACAAGACCCATACCGAAGACGATGATCGTCATCAGATTGGGGATTGCGAATTTTCCGTATTTTCGTTCCATTTGATTGAGAAACTTCATGAATTTTGTATTCTGCATAATCAGGGGAAACTCCTTTCTGTAAAAAATATATTTATTATTATACTCGAAAAAAAAAGATTTGTCAAGTGATCGCTGTTGTTTTGAAAAATTTGTAAAAAATGCACAAAATTCTTTGCCAAAACAGGGCAATAAATCTGCTTTTTTGTGTGATTGTAATTTTTTGCAATCCGCTGTATAATAATAAGTAAGAGTTTAAAATGCGTTAAAATTTTTAAAAAATTTAAAACCCAAAATTAAAATTTAAAGGAGAGCCTTACATGAGTCTGAAAAATAAAATCATCTGTATCCTGTCCGCCTGCGCTGTTCTCTGCTGTGTTCCTGTTTCCGGAATCAGAACGGATTTCACTATGCGCAGCCACGCTGCCTCCGGATTTGTCCCGAAAGACGCCGTGGCATCCGTGACAGTCAACAACGAAACTTCTTATTATTATGATACGACAACGTCCGGCGGTGCGGCGGCAATGTGGAATACTGCCATGTCCGGCTCTTCTGCGATGGTAATTCTTTATCAAGATTGGGAATCTTCCTACGGGACAAGACTCGGCACAGGAACGGGTTTCGCCTATGACGGCGTTCTTTGTGTTCCCTCCGGTCATGAAATTACAATTGATCTCAACGGCTGCAATATTAATAGAAATCTGGAATTTGCGATTGAAAACGGCGAAGTCATTCGTGTCCAGTCCGGCGGCATCCTGAATTTGACGGATACAAATACAGAACTTGGCAACAGCGGAAAGATCACAGGCGGCAACAGCCTTGACGGCGCAGGCGGTATCTATATTGAATCCGGCGGCACGGTCAATCTATGGGGCGGTCACATCACGGGCAATCAGACGGAAGGAAGCGGCGGCGGTGTTCTGCTTGTCGGAGAAGACAGCGGTTTCAACATGAGCGGTGGTTCTGTTACTGGCAACACGGCGAATCAGTGCGGCGGCGGCGTGGCACTCTCCGGCGGCAGTTTCAAATTTACAAACGGAACAATCTCAGAAAACCGCTCCCAGTCCGGCGGCGGCATCTATGCCCAGGATGGCACTGTAGAAATTTCCGGGGGGAATCTGACACAGAATGTCGGTGTGCATGGCGGAGGAATTCTTGTCAACAACAGTGCAGAACTGGTGCTCCGGAGCAAAGCATCCATTCAGGGGAACATGGCATCCGGGGAAAACCGGATCGGCGGCGGCATTCTGGCAATGTGCACAACGCCGATCCGTGTCAGCGGTGAAGTGAATGTCATTGACAACAGCGCAGACGGCGTTCAGAGCAATCTTGTATTTTGGCAGGATTCTGAAACGGATACGGAAATTCTGTGTTATCTCCAGAATGCAGGACTGAACGAAACAGCAAAGATCGGCGTAAGTCTGTCCGGAAAGCAAAAAAAGGCAGTTTTTGCACCGTCCTGGACAGGGCCGGAATGTTTTATCTGTGATGCCATGGATTACGAAATTAAAAACAAAGAAAACAATATGGAACTTCAACGAGTGACCAGTTATGCGACGCTTGTGGGAGATAAAAAAATGCTGAGCATTATCGTTGTGGGTGTTCTGGTGGCATTAGCATTTATTGCGGTGCTGATTCTGGCATTCAAAAAAAGCAATCAGTCCAGAAAATCTAAAAAATCCAGTCAATCCGGAACATTTGGGAATAAGAAAAAAGTAAAAGTTAAAAAATCTGTAAAATCTACCAAAAAGTCTGTTTCTGAAACAGAAAATTCTGAATATCCTGAAAATCAGGGAAATGATCCTATTCAGGAAGAACAGAAAGAACAAGAAGAATATGATGAAACAGAAGATTTACTGGAAGATCAGGAAGAAATGGAAGATACGCAGGAGTGAATTCTCTCACACCTAAACTCGTTACACTTGCTAAGAAGTGGGGGCTTCGTAAGAAGTTTGTATTTGCGTTTCCACTTGAAAACAAGCCAACTTATTCTTACAGACGGAAACACATCCACCACTACTGCATTGTGTTTTCACACTTTGTGATACTTTTTGTCATGTTTTATTAGTCATCCTGACTACTTTTTTCAGAAAGTCTAGCTGACACTAAAAATTTTACGTGCTGTATAATGGGTCAGTACAACCTGCTATTTTTACTATTGTCAAGATGCATTTCTATCTTAGCATATATTTAAGGATTTGTCAAGGAAGACGCAATTCATCACCAGACCAAACGCATGAAAAAATCAAGAAAATTTGTTAAGAATGACAAAACAGAGGAAATCATCAAAGGCACATCGGAAACGTTTTGCTTTCATACTGAGTTTAACAGCTGTAAAAGATTTATACAAATTCAGAGAAATATGACGAATTACAGCTAAATTTTCACTGCTGTTATCCATTCTCGTGCGGCACTTATCTTCATTAAAGTTCCTATCAAGGCACCAATGGAAATTGTTTTCAAGACTCCAATGCATTCTGACTGCCTGAGAAAACTGATCCCGATCAGTCAATGAAGTGATAAAATAGTGGCATTCTTCAGGTTTTACCCCATCAATCATTCTGCTGGATTTTACCATGCCAACAGCAGCTATTCCTTTCCATTCATCAATACCGATGTCATCATGAATTTCGGTAGACAAAAAGTACTGCCGTTTTTCAATTCTGCCGTGTTATTTTTCTGTTATAGGCTTGGTTTTGATAAAAAAATATAATTGTGGCGCAGCAGATGCAGCTTCAAAATACAGCTGTACATCCCATGGAGCATTTCCTGATTCCCTTTCAGACAAATCACATAATCGCAGTTCTTTTCGCAAATTTTCTTTACTGTATTTTTCTGGCAGCTCATTGCATCACTCATGATGATACAGTTCTCCACATCGGTCAGATCCAACAGTTCCGGTACTGCTGTAATTTCATTGCTTTTTCGTTTACTCTCTGCTGACCAAGAACGATTCCTGCTTTTCCTGCCCATGCACTCACCATGTGAATCACGTTGTAGTTGTCATCCCAGCTTCCTCTGAGTGTTTTTCCGTCTATACTGACAATTTCGTCTTTCTGCATTCTACAGACTGATTTCACCCAGTTTCAATCCGAATTTTTCACGGAACATCTCTGTTTTCCTTTACAGTACATTGCAATTTCATTCCAATGATCTGCTCCAGCTATTACTGCTATCATTGTCATGACGATGACTTCTACCAGGTTATACTTGATTTTCCATGGTTGTCTTGTATCCTCTATTTCTTCAAAATATTCTGTCATGATTGGGTGATGTCATAATATAGTTGAAATACTGAATTTTCTTCCAGAGAAAAAGATATTGATAAAAGTTCCGACAACGGATATAGGAATATCTTTATCCTTTGAAAAGCATATGGTTTTACGAGATAGTCTTTTTATGCGAGTTCTTAAAGTCAGATGATTTCGCTAAATAACAGTGAGGATTTGCTTCGAGGGAAAACATGGTCTGTGGCAGTCGTCAACAATTATTACTTGACTGACAACAGCTGTACAGTGAATCAAACCAACAATAGCCCGAAAGCATAGTCAAAACTTGAAATTTATCGCCTTACAAGAAATGCTTTGAATATATGAATTAACCGTTGATCAGTGCTTTTTTCATCAGACAAAAATCAAAAACATTTAACTTTTCATCATTGCAGAAATCGGCTGATTTCCAATCAGCAAGATGTGTGTCAGGAACGGCAAGCAGCCATTTCTGAAATGTAATTACATCAGAAATATCAAATTTTCCGTCTTTGTTTACATCGCCCATTATAGTTTCGGAAATTTCAGATTTAGTAAGGATTTTTACATGATCTATCAATATTTCTCCGGTGTATGCCGTAACTGCTATTCCGTCAAGCTCGTCATAGCTTACATCAAGCTGTTTTAAAGCCGAAATGATATCTTCTGCAAGGAAAACAGCTTTTTCACCATTAAAATAAAATGGCTGGATTGCATGCCAGATAGAAGGCGTTGTCGACCATCTTTGCAAAGCAATCACAGGCGGATAACCGGTTGCACTTGTATAGTCAAGTTCTATTGCATAATTTTCATCAAGCTCACGCAATACAGATCGGTCAAGAGAAATACGGTCAGCAGAATCCGATTGGATTTCCTGTTTAATTGCATAATTTGCACACGGATATTTTGCAACATTAGAATACAGAATATGATCTTTCGGCGTTTCTCCCTGACGTTCAAATAATTCTGTTAATGTTACAAATTCATATCCCTGTTCCACAAGCTGCGGCATGACAATTTTTAATGCATCAACAGTCTGCTGATTGCCTGCGGCATCATGCAGAAGAACAATCACACCGTCTTTCGCACCATTCAGAATATAGTCAGCACGTTCCTGTGCAGTCACATTTTCCATATAATCCTGACAGTCGATTCCACAGATAAACGGAATGTCAACAGCATCATACAGGCTTTCGCTGACATCAATAAACGGAGGACGGAAAAATTTAGTCGTTTCACCTGTGATTTCTTTTACCTTATCATCCACATATGAAATTTCTGACCTGACTTCTTCTGCTGACATTTTCGACATATTGCCGTGTGTTTTAGAATGGTTGTCAATTTCCATTCCCATATCATAAGCACGTTTTACAGATTCTGCAC
>CAMWTO010000100.1 GCA_947177205.1 uncultured Ruminococcus sp.
ACTCCTTCAATATAAAACACGTCGGAAACAGGGATTTCATACTGTGCGCCTTCGATCATACCCGTCAGCTGTCCTTGCCTGGATTTCACAAAGCGGACAATCTCTGTTATTTCATTGCTCATCTTATGACAATAAATTTCCAGCCGTTCTTTTTCCTCTTTTTTGATTTGGGAAATATGGATAATCATCTGCAACACACTTGCCGAATATGGAAGATTTCAGAAACGGTCTGTTATATTTTCGTTAATTTTCCGCTGTCTGTGCATTCCAAGGCTCAATATTCGGCTCGCCCTCTCCTTTCAGATAGTAATTAAAATAATCAAGAATAATATTATTTATTTCAGGAATAAATTCAGAAGAATCAACGTTGCCCTTTCCCAGCATTTTCGCTAATGTGGGAGAAAGAAGCGGTAAATCTGTGAAGTCCATATGCTCCGTACCATCGAAGTGAGCCTCTCTGCCATCAATTGCATTGTCAAGTAAATATTTGTTTACATATTCCGTTTCTTCATCAGGTTCATTAACATAAGAACCCCAATGTCTTTCATTATCAAGTGAAAGGATCGGTATCGGGTAAGGCTCAGGATTATAGTTGAGTTTTCCGTCGTTACATGATGTGTATTCGCCGAGCATTGTGCCATCAATGTCAACTACCGCAGTAATGTCGTCACGCTCTCTGCCAAGCTGTACCGCTGTCGCACCGCCGATAGAATGTCCCGTAAGTCCGATTCTTTCCGTGTCTGTCATTTCAAGTGCTTTGAGAATTTCCGCCTTTACATTCTCAGACTCCGTATACCATGCCATATCAAGCAAACCTGAATCTTTCGCAGTTTTTATGGTATCCAGCACAAAATTTTCATCAGCTGTACGGATAGACATCCACTCGCATTCAATGTTGTAATCAGCTTCAGTAAAATCATTACTATTATTCTGCATATTAACAGCAGTCTGCATAAACTCCATGTCAACTATAATTGTTTTGCCCTCTGTGTCTTTTGTAAAGAAAGCATAATAAGGATGGTCTATGCTTGCTACAACGTAGCCATTGCTTGCGAGTTCTGCATACAGTGAAGAATTGCTCTGATAATAACCGAATGAACCATGAGCGAATAACACCAGAGGGCAATTTGACGCATTGTCTGCAGGATAGTAGAAGTGAACGGGGATCTCACGGTTAGAACCGTCGGATTCGTGCGCTTCCATTCTGCTTTTGTCGATCAATATTGCCTGCGTTTCCTTTACTTTGTACTGACCGCTTGTTGTAAGTCCCGAATAGCCCGTGAAAATAAAAGCAGGGAAAAGTGAGAAACCTATAAGAATAATGCTCATAACAGCACCGGCAATCGTTCCCGCCTTTGTTTTTTCCTTTGTAGCATTGCTGTGCTTTACCAGATATATAATTCCGGACAGAACAAGACGTATTCCGAGAATCACAAGACAGCCTGTGAATCTCCATTTCTGTCCTGTTACAGGCAAAAATATAACAAGCAGCAAAAGTATCAATTCAGCTCCGCAAAAAAACATTCTGTTTCTGTACCAAAGGCTTCTGTATTTTATACAGCTTAACACTGTAAGCAAAATTTCCATCACTGCAAAAATCGCAAGTAAAATAACACCCATTCTAAAAACTCCATTCATTCTATGTTGTATTTCAGCTGATGCATTTAGTATACATCATGATGCCAAAAAAATCAACAAAAAAAATGTAAGATGCAATTTTAAACGGTGAAATGCACAAAAAAGTAATAAAGCCCTTGCTGACGGTAAAATCAGCAAGGACGAATATACAGAATTTCAAATAAGCTCCTTGAACCATAATCTTAACCAGTTTAAATTAAGTTTTATCGCTCGTGGTATCTCTATTATTTGAGGTGTCTGTCAGATTGGAATATCTGATTTTTTGTTGCCATTGTATTACTACGGATTTCACGCATCATGTTTTAAATCATTGAACATAGCTTTCAGTGAAGGTGCATTTTTCGTCAGCTTCTTGATACTCAGATCATCTGCCTTATTATTCGCAAGGCGAAGATTATTCTCTGATGAAAGAAGTGCTGCCTTTGTCTTTTGTAGATGATCTATGGTCTTGTCAATTTCTTCAATTGCCGTAGTAAACTTCTCACTCGCCAAACGATAGTTACGAGCAAAACCTTCTTTAAAAGCATTCATATTCTCTTCAAAATGAGAAATATCAATTTGCTGATTTCGAACAATCTGAAGCTCACGTCTGTAATGCAGGGAGTTTTGTGCCGCATTTCGCAGTAATGTAATCATTGGAATGAAAAACTGTGGGCGAATGACATACATTTTGGGATACTTATAGGAAACGTCCACAATACCATTGTTATACAACTCATTGTCAATTTCCAAAAGAGAGACAAGAATCGCATACTCGCATCCTTTTTCTTTGCGGTCTTTGTCCAATTCTTTAAAAAAGTCCTCATTTTTATGTTTTTTAGCAGTTGCATCGGCTTCATTCTTCATCTCAAACATGATGGAAATAAACTCTGTGCCTTCTTCGCTGCTTTCACGATAAATAAAGTCACCTTTGCTACCAGTCCTTGCATCGTTGTCCTTCTCAAAATAAGCATTAGGAAAAGCAGTCATCCGGATGGAATTGAATTGTGTGAGACAGTGCTGTTCCAAGCTTTCGCCTATCATTTTGGTAGACTGACGTGCCTTAAAATCCTTATAGTACGCAATCTGCTCATCTTTTAGCTTGAGCTTTTCTTCATATTGTTCCTGCAAAGACTTCTCATTCAGACGATTTTCAGTTTCCTTGCTTTTGAGTTCTCCCTTGAGATCGGCTATCTCTGTAACTTTCTGAGAAAGTTCCTTATTTTTCTGCTCAACTGCTTCCGCAACAGCAAGTTTCTTTTCTGTCTCGCCAGCATTTAATTTAGCTTGAAGTCCAGCAATTATTTTATCCCGAGCAGAAATCTCCGACTCCTTTTGAGTAAGCTGTTCAGAGTATGTCTTCTCTTCTTTTGTCAGTTCTTCATTTTTCTGTTCCAATGCTTTAGAAATAGCAAGTTTCTTTTCTGTCTCGCTAGCATTTAATTTAGCTTGAAGTTCAGCAATTATTTTGTCCCGAGCAGAAATCTCCGACTCCTTTTGAGTAAGATGTTCAGAGTATGTCTTCTCTTCTTTTGTCAGTTCCTCATTTTTCTGTTCTAATGCTTTAGAAATAGCAAGTTCCTTTGCTGTCTCACTTGCATCTAACTTAGCTTGAAGTTCAGAAATTTCTAACTCCTTCTGAGTAAGCTGTTCAAAGTGTGTCTTTTCTTCTTTTGTCATTTCTTCATTTTTCTTTTCCAATGCTCTGGAAACAGCAAGCTCCTTTGTTTTTTCACTGGCATCTAATTTAGCTTGTAAATCAGCAATTACTTGATCCTTTCTTGAGATCTCTGCATTTTTCTGTGTGATACTTTCGGCATGTTCTTTTTCTTTCTGTAAGCGAATCACTTCAAGTTCACTCTCACGCTTAGAATCCAGTTCTTTTTCACGTCGTTCCAGTTCTTTGACAAATTCTTTGTCCCGTACTTGCTGTACAATCTGGTCATAACCATTTTTATCAACCTGAAATACTTCACCGCACTTAGGACATCTTATTTCTGGCATACTGCACACTCCTTCTATTTTTAATGAAATTCCAAAAGACGGAATACTGCTGGTTTGGGAATTTTTGATATTACTCCCACTCAATCGTTGCAGGGGGTTTTGTCGTCACATCATAGACAATGCGATTCACGCTTTTGACTTCATTAACAATTCTGCTTGCAACAGTTTCCAGGACATCATAGGGAATTTTAGCAAAATCCGCTGTCATAAAATCGCTCGTTGTCACGGCACGAAGTGCGACGGTATAATCATAAGTCCGGCTGTCACCCATGACACCAACGGAACGCATATTTGTGAGCACTGCAAAATACTGATTGATCTCACGGTCAAGTCCATGTTCCGCAAGTTCCTGCCGGAAGATAAAATCTGCATCCTGGAGAATTTCAATTTTTTCTTCTGTAATATCGCCGATAATCCGGATTGCCAGACCAGGACCAGGGAACGGCTGTCTCCAGACGAGAATGGGAGATAATCCCAATTCTGTGCCGAGTTTCCGGACTTCGTCTTTGAAAAGCATTCGCAACGGCTCTATAATCTCTTTGAAATCCACACAATCCGGCAATCCGCCAACATTGTGATGCGATTTGATCACAGCCGCATCGCCTAATCCGCTCTCGATTACATCCGGATAAATTGTCCCTTGTACGAGATAATCCACTGCGCCAATTTTTTTGGCTTCCTGCTCAAACACACGAATAAATTCTTCGCCTATGATTTTACGTTTTTTCTCTGGTTCAGAAATGCCTTTTAGTTTGGATAAAAACTGATCCTTTGCATTGACACGAATAAAATTCATGCCAGAATTGGCAAAAGCCTGTTCCACTTCATCGCCTTCATTCTTACGCATCAGACCATGATCTACAAAAATGCAGGTTAATTGACTGCCCACAGCTTTTGCAAGCAGAGCCGCTGCAACAGAACTGTCCACACCGCCGGAAAGTGCAAGCAAGACTTTGCCATCGCCGACCTTGGAACGGATTTCTGAAATTGCTGTTTTGGCATAGCCTGCCATTGTCCAATCACCGGAACAACCGCAAACATTCTTGACAAAACTGTCAATCATGCCTTGTCCTGCAAAAGTATGATTCACTTCCGGATGAAACTGCACCGCATAGCATTTCTTCTCCGGATTTTCAAAAGCCGCCGCCGGACAGTCCGCAGTATGGGCAGTAATCCGGAATCCGTCCGGAACTTTTGAAACATAATCTGTGTGACTCATCCAGGAGGGAGCTGTTGCCGGAAGATCAATCCCACCGAAAAGAATACTGGAATGGTCATAATGCGTATCTGTTTTGCCGTATTCAGACGTTTCACAGGGGGAGACCGTTCCGCCGAGCGTGTAAGCCATCAGTTGTGCGCCATAGCAGATCCCAAGAATTGGAATATCTAGATCAAAAATTTTATCTGTAATATGGGGGGATTTCTCATCATAGACGCTATTTGGTCCGCCGGTGAAGATAATCCCTTTCGGATTGAGGGACTTCAATTCTTCGAGAGGAGTTCTGTAGCTTTTCACTTCACAGTAAACGCCGCATTCCCGGACTCTCCTGGCAATCAGCTGATTATACTGACCGCCGAAATCAAGAACAATGACTAATTGATGTGACATAAAAATTTTTCTCCTTAAAAATTTTATTTTTCATTTTTTACCTGGTTTCAGGAATGTTCTAATAATAATCTCTCGTCGCAGTACTCGCAGACCAAAGTAGAACCTTTGCCCAGAAAACTCTTGGGAAGATAACGCTCCTGATGCGTAATGCATTTCGGATTGGCACAGACAACACCCTTGTGCAGAGCTCCGGCAAGTAATTCTGTTTTTACCATGCTCTGAAGCATTGTCAGGATCAGCGACATCCGGACATACATGCCGTATTTTGCCTGTTTGAAATACAATGCTCTGGGATCATCATCCACAGCCACTTCAATTTCGTCCACTCTCGGCAATGGATGTAATACAATCATATCCGGGTGGGCGAGATTCATTTTTTTTGCTGTCAGAATATACGTATCTTTCTGGGCAAGATATTCTTCCTGACTTGCAAAGCGTTCCCGCTGAATTCTTGTCATGTAAAGCACATCCAGTTTCGAAATGGCATCTTCGAGACTTTCCGTTTCTTCGTAAGTACCGCCATTTGCATGAATGATGCTTTTAATATAAGACGGCATCCGGAGTTCTTTCGTGGAAATCATCATAAAATGATTGTCCGGATAACAGCTCATTGCCTTACAAAGAGAATGAACGGTTCTTCCATTCAGCAGATCGCCGCAGACACCAATTGTCAGACCAGACAGCCGTTTTTTTTCCATTTTGAGCGTTAATAAATCCGTAAGTGTCTGTGTGGGATGCAGATGACCACCATCCCCGGCGTTGATAACGGGACAATCAGCAGTTAAGGCAGCCGCCTTGGCAGCTCCAACAGTGGGGTGACGGATGACAAGAACATCCGAATAACCGCTGACGATCTTGGTTGTATCTTTCAGGTTTTCTCCTTTGGCAACAGAAGAAGTCTGTGGATTGTCAAAGCCGATAATCGTGCCGCCGAGCCGGAGCATTGCCGTCTGGAATGACATCTGCGTCCGGGTGGACGGTTCATAAAACAATGTTCCCATAATTTTGCCCTTGCAGCTATTGGCATACAATGCCGGATTTTTGATGATTTCTTCTGCTTGTTTCAACAGTCCGTTCCACCAGGAAACCGGATAATCATTCAAGTCAATCAAATGCGGATAATCAGAAGTCATAAAATTCCTCCTCTGTTTTTCATCTTGAAGTATTTTTAAAATATTTTTCATTTATTTTGCGAATGTGTAGCTCTCGTTTTCAAAATAAACAGCATACCAAAGCAGGAACATGAAAACTGTCCAGATCTTACGGCTGTTATCTGCCTTGCCGTTCCTGTGATCATCCAGTAACCGGATTAATTTTTCTGTCTCAAAAAATTTCCTGCCGGCTTCACTCTCAAAACGGTTTTTGACAATCTGATAATATTTTTCTTCTTTGAGCCATACCCGGATCGGCACAGGAAAACCTAATTTTTTCTTAGCGGCAGTCTTTGCCGTCTCTTGCGGTGTATCCTGTTTTGCCGCCAGACGCATGGCATATTTTGTAATATACGGCGTATGTTCGTCCGTAATTTCTTTTCGGGTAACACGATATTTCGCTGGGATTCTTTCTGCAAGCTTCATAATTTCTTTGTCCAGGAACGGCACACGCAACTCCAGAGAATGCGCCATACTCATCTTGTCAGCCTTTAATAAAATATCCCCTGCCATCCACATATGCAGATCCAAATACTGCATTTTTGTGATTTCATCCTGATCCGCCACACGCTTGTAATAATGCGCCGTCAATTCCGCCGGATCTGGTGCATCCGTCTGAATTTTCAGCAGACTCTTGCGCTCCTCCGGTGTGAACATGTACGCATTGCCGATAAACCGTTCTTCCAGATCTTTGCCTTTCCGGACAAAGAAATTGACTCCACGCTTTGCCGGGAATTTCTCCGCCACTGTGCCGATGCCACGTTTCAATCCTCTGGGAAGTCTGTCATAAGCCGTCGCATTCGGTTCACTGTAGACGTTATAACCGCCGAAAATTTCATCCGCACCCTCGCCGGATAAGACTACTTTTAATTGTTCCGCCGCCAGTCCGCAGACAAAATACAGCGCAATCGCCGCCGGATCTGCCAGCGGTTCGTCCATCTGATACTGTATGTGTTTCAGTTCGCCCCAGTATTCTTCTGGTTCAATGACTTTTGAATAATTCTTCTTGCCGATTGCTTTAGAAAAATTCTTTGCCCAACCGATTTCGTTATATTTCTCATCTTTACCGAAACCGACTGTGAATGTCTTATCCACATCCGCAATTGCCGCTACATAACTGGAATCCACACCACTGGAAAGAAAAGATCCTACTTCGACATCCGCAATTTTGTGTGCTTTGACAGATTCATGAAACACTTTGGAAATTTCCTGCACCCACTGTTGCAGATTCGGCTTTTCATCCGCATGAAAATGCACATCCCAGTAGCGCTTGATTTCTAATTTCTGATTTTCATAGATAAAATAATGCGCCGGCTGTAATTTATAGACATTCTTGAAAAACGTCTCATTCATTGCAGAATACTGAAATGTCAGATATTCTTCCAATGCGGCAGTATTTAATTCTTTGACAAAAGCCGGATGCTGCAAAAATGCCTTGATCTCCGAACCAAACAGGAGCGTATCTCCCATTTGTGCATAATACAGCGGCTTAATGCCGAAGAAATCCCGTGCGCCGAATAATCTTTTATGTTTCTTATCCCAGATCACAAATGCAAACATGCCCCGAAGTTTGCTGAGCATCTGTGTGCCGTACTCTGCATAGCCATAAAGCAAAACTTCTGAGTCTGTCTGCGTCCGGAACTGGTAACCTTTCTGCTGGAGTTCCGCACGGATTTCCTGGAAATTATAGATTTCGCCGTTGAATACTAACACAAGATTTCCGTCCTCGCTGTACAACGGCTGATTCCCCTGTTCAGACACGTCAATGATGCTTAATCGCCGATGACCGAGCGCAATCTCCGCATCCACGTACTTCCCGCCTGCGTCAGGACCTCTGTGACGGATCGCATCCATCATGTTTTCAATAACCTGACTGGCATTGCCAATCTGATTCGTAAATCCTACAAAACCACACATAAAAATCTCCTTATCTGATAATCTGGACCAGGTTTGTGCTTCCAGTTATTATTATACTACAGAATTC
>CAMWTO010000101.1 GCA_947177205.1 uncultured Ruminococcus sp.
TTTTTTTCAAGCACAAGACGGCATACGAGCTCTAGTACGGTCTCGTGGGCTAGGAGATGTGGATAACAGACAGCGGAATCACTGTTCTGATTCTGTGTTTTTTGTCAGGAAATATCCGAAAATTGAAATCTATGCTGAAACTGGATATTTCTGCCAATGAACCGAATCCTCTTGCGGTGATGAAAAAATTTCTCGAAGAATCCGGGAAAATTACAAAAATTGAAAATCTCCGGGACAAACAAAATTTATATTATTCCCTGTTTGTCAATGCAATTGCTATTTTTCCGTTGCTCGGAATGCTCGGAACGGTGATTTCGCTGTTGCAGTTAGCGTCCGGTGGGGATAACCTGATTGGAAATTTTTACGGTGCTTTGACGTCAACGCTTTGGGGATTGGTCTTCGCTGTGATTTTCAAAGCCGTGGATGCGTTCATCTCCGCAAAGGTAGACGCTAATGAGAAAGCTGTTTCCTTCCGGTTGCAGAAATTTCTGGAATCCGAACAGGAACGGGAACAGAGAGAAAGATCCAGAATTCGGAAAAAATCCGGGAATTCCGGAAATTTTGAAATTCCTGAAAAAAATCCTGAAAAAAATAAAGAATTGCAGGAAGTCGGCATATGAAACAAAAGGGTATTATCATTGAACTGACTTCACTGCTGGATGTGATTTTTATTATTCTGTTCTGGGTTATGATGCAGATGCAGCAACAGCAGACGGAATTAAAATCAGACACAGAATTCCGGCTTGCCCAGGCGGATCAGCAAGTCCAGGACGCATTGGCACAGGTCGAAGAAATTCAAAGCAAAGCAGATCAGGAGATCACAGAAGCCTGGAAAACTGCGGAAGAACTGAATCAGAAAGCATTTGATAATCAGAAAGCATTGGATTCTTTCTCTCAGGGAAATTTAATTACAATTTATCTGGACTATGCACCGGATGGGATCATCAGCGTTTCGGAACAGCGTGAAATCCTGGCGGAATTTTCACTGGAACTGTCAGAAACTGTCATTTCTGAAAGAATCCTGCAAGCGCTTGAGAATTCCCGGATCGGTGAAAATCCAGTCATTCTGTGTGCCTTGGTCTATGACGGCGACACGGCATTATACAAAGATGTTCTGAAACTGAATGCCATTCTGAAACAGGTCAGTGATGAACGTCCGGATTTCTATTGTGCCGTGATGAACACGGCAAGAAATTCAGGAAAAAACTCAGAAATCAAAACAGAAAGGCGCTGAATTCATGAAAGAATTACCAAAAAATCCGAAACCGAAAAAGAACAGAAAACCGGGGCGTTCCCTGGGTATTTTATTATTCCTGCTTGTTGTGATTGCAGTCTTGTTGTTCTTGATGTCCTATCTTGGCAAATTCGGAACAGGTGCAGGAAGTTCCGGAGAATCCGGAATGTTGATTGCATCCGGAGGCATTCCGGAATCTGGTGATGATACAGAATCCGGAAGTATTTGGGAATCCGGGCTGATTTTAGAATCAGAAACAGAATTGGAAACAGAACCAGAAACACAAATTACAATTCTGGATATTATCGTCATGGGGAGCGTTTATCTTTATCAGAATCAGGAAATTTCTCTGGAAGATTTATTATCTGTAGTTCAGACTCAGCCGGATTCTGCGATTGTTCAGATTCAGGATGACAATGCAACTCAGAACGCCATGGAAGATTTGTTGAATGCTTTGCAGGAATCTGGGATTACTTATGCATTGTTGAGTTAAATAAAAAAGCACCCTCTGAGGTGCTTTTTTAAATCTATTTTGATTCTGATTCTGCAATTAAAAATTTGATCGTCTTGCCTTCTTCTGTAAACATTTTCTCGTGTTCCGTCTCTAAATTATTCCCGGATTTTACAAAATCTGAATTATGCAGATCCCTGGTCAGATACTTGATCTGAAAGCCGGTTTCTTCAAAATAGGGAATGGATTCTTCAAATAACTGGTCGTCATCCGTTTTGAACCAGATTTCTCCCCGGAGAAACTGTTGATACTGGGTCAGTTGCCGGATGTGCGTCAGGCGGCGTTTTTTATGTTTCGGTTTGTTCCAGGGATTGCAGAAATTAATAAAAATCCTGTCAATTTTATCTTCTTCGCCGAAAATATCCGAAATATTTGAGATATTGTAAATTAAAACCCGGACTTGCTCGTCTGTCAGATTCTGTGATGCAAGTGCTTGTTCTATTTTACGCTTGGCAAGCACGAGCATTTCATTTTTAATGTCAATTGCAATGAAATTCACATCTTGCCAGTGCAAGACTGCCTGGCTTGCGAAACCACCTTTTCCGCAACCTAATTCCAGATAAATCGGCTTTTGGTTGTGGAATACATCCTGCCAGTGATTTTTATAATTTTTCGGTGCAGGAATGAAAAAACTGCTTTGTTCGAGTTCTGGTCTTGCCCATGGTTTACAACGAATTCTCATGATAAAAATTTTTCACGCTTTCTGTAATTTTTTAAAATTTAAAATTAATTTCCTGCCCGGTTTTCTGATATTGTTCAAATTCCACGCCGGACAGCCGGAACATTCTTTCGGATGCCTTTACGCTGTCTGATTCAGAATATTTGTTCTCCAGATAAATGACATGCCGGATGCCGGACTGGATAATTGCCTTGGCGCATTCATTGCATGGGAACAGCGTCACATAAAGTGTGCAGTCCCGGAGATTAACAGATGCAGAATTTAAAATTGCATTCAGTTCAGCGTGACAGACAAATGGATATTTTGTCTGCAAAAATTCCCCCTCACGCTCCCACGGCATTTCATCATCCGGACAGCCGGTAGGCATTCCGTTGTAACCGACGGACACAATGCGCTTCTCTTGATTGACGATGCAAGCCCCTACCTGGGTGTTGCTGTCTTTGCTGCGCTGTGCGGACAGCAGGGCAATTCCCATAAAATAGGCATCCCAGCTCAGATAGTCTTTTCGTTTCATGGATTAATTTTCACCTCCTGTGAAATCCGGAACTTCTGGAATATCTGGGATTTCCTGAATTTCCTGGATGTCCGGAATATCTGAAATATCCGTTACACTGGGAACTTGCGGCAAATCGGAAAGTGCCGGCGTTTCTGGTGTTTCTATCCGTCCCAGAATTTCCATTACTTCCATGTTTTTCATCGCATCCGGGAGCTCCGGTGCTTTGAGGGCATCTGTGATTTCCGGCGCTTTCATATCGTCCGGCAATTCCGGAAGCTCCAGTGCTTCAAGGATTTCCGGGGGGAGTTCCCGGTATAATTCTTCTTCTGTCAGTGCGCCCTCAATCCGGAGCTGTTTGACGGGAATCCGGTTGAGCGGATCATAGAGAAATTTTCCGCAGAAGGCATTTTCTTCCATCAGCCCTTGTTTGGTGCAGAGAATTCTACCGCCGTCCCTGGTACGTTTTCCATACGCACAATAAGCGCACTGCGGCGTGATTTTCTTATTGAAATAATATGTTTTCTTTTTGAACAGATCACGCAGACCCATAATAATAATCACCTCAGTAAAATTTTTAATTTATTTTTTTAAATTTATGTAAAATAAATTCTGTAATTACAGTATAGCATATTTTGAAAAATTTGTCCAGTGTTTTTTTCATTATCAAATTTGTACAAAATTCACAAATAAGAACTCGATTGTTAGTCTAGTTTACGAATAGATTTTTATTTTTTTTTGTGTTATAATATTTGTAAGCATGTTGGAATTTGTCATTTTATTTATTTTATATTTCTGACTTTCCCATGCTAAATATACTAGGAGGTTCTAAAATGGCTACTAAAACGACTGTTCCGTTTAACGGCACTGCTGAGCAGGAAGCGAAGCTCCTCGCAGTGATTGCCGATCACAAGGGCGACCCCGGTGCACTGATGCCCGTCTTACAGCAGGCACAGGAAATCTATGGCTATCTGCCAATCGAAGTGCAGAAGATTATTTCCAATGAGATGGAAATCCCGCTTGAGAAAATTTATGGCGTAGTAACTTTTTACGCACAGTTCTCTCTCTATCCTAAGGGCAAGTATAATATTTCTGTCTGTCTTGGTACTGCCTGCTATGTAAAGGGCTCTGGCGATATTTACGACAAACTCCAGGAAGTTCTTGGAATCGGTGACGGCGAATGCACTGCTGACGGTAAATTCTCCCTCGAAGCCTGCCGCTGTATCGGTGCTTGCGGTCTTGCACCTGTCCTGACTGTCAATGAAGACGTTTATGGTCGTCTGACAACTGACAAGGTAAAAGAAATTCTTGATAAATACGAATAAGTTTAATTTACATACAAGGAGGAAATTTCATGAAGACTTTGCAGGAAATTCAGCAGATCCGTGATGCCATGCACCCGGAACTGGAACTGCGTCATGAGGGTTCTCAGGAAGCAAACAGCAAGTATGAAAAGCATGTTCTGATTTGTGCAGGTACTGGCTGTACTTCTTCTGCGTCCCTGACAATTGCAAAAACACTGGAAGAAGAACTGGAGAAAAACGGTCTTTCTGATAAAATTCAGGTCATCCGTACAGGCTGTTTCGGTCTCTGCGCTTTAGGTCCGATCATGATTGTCTATCCGGAGGGAACTTTCTATTCCAGAATCAAGGCAAAACATGTTTCCCAGATCGTGCAGGAACATCTGATCAACGGCAATCCCGTCAAAGAATTGCTTTATGATGAAACTGTCACAGAAGACGGCATCAAGTCCCTGAATGAGACAAGTTTCTATAAAAAACAGCACCGTGTGGCACTGAGAAACTGCGGTGTGATCAATCCGGAAAACATTGATGAATATATTGGTAAGGACGGCTATCAGGCACTTGCAAAAGTTGTCAAGGAAATGACTCCGGATGAAGTCATCCAGACCATTCTGGATTCTGGTCTGCGTGGCAGAGGCGGCGGCGGTTTCCCGACTGGTATGAAATGGAAACTTGCAAGAACGATCGTTCCGGATGCAGATCAGAAATATGTCTGCTGTAATGCCGACGAGGGCGACCCAGGTGCATTCATGGACAGAAGTGTTCTGGAGGGCGACCCCCATGTTGTTCTGGAAGCAATGGCAATTGCCGGCTATGCCATCGGCGCAACACAAGGGTATATTTATGTTCGTGCAGAATATCCGATTGCCGTGGAACGTTTGAAGATTGCGATTGCACAGGCAAGAGAATACGGCGTGCTCGGCAAGAATATCTTCGGTTCTGATTTCAGCTTTGATATTGATCTGAGACTCGGTGCAGGCGCATTCGTATGCGGTGAGGAAACAGCACTGATGACTTCTATCGAAGGCAACAGAGGCGAACCCCGTCCGAGACCGCCGTTCCCGGCTGAAAAAGGTCTCTATCAGAAACCTACTATTTTAAATAACGTAGAAACTTATGCAAATGTTCCGCAGATTATTCTCAACGGCGCTGCATGGTTCGCTGGTATGGGTACAGAAAAATCCAAGGGCTCCAAAGTCTTTGCGCTCGGCGGAAAGATCAAGAATACTGGTCTGGTAGAAGTGCCGATGGGTACAACACTCCGTGAAGTGATCGAAGAAATCGGCGGTGGCATTCCGAACGGCAAAAAATTCAAGGCTGCGCAGACAGGCGGTCCGTCCGGCGGCTGTATTTCTGCGGAAAATTACGATGTTCCGATTGATTATGATAACCTGATTGCCATCGGTTCCATGATGGGTTCCGGCGGTCTGATCGTCATGGATGAAGACAACTGCATGGTTGACATTGCAAAGTTCTTCCTGGAATTCACAGTAGATGAATCCTGCGGCAAGTGTACACCGTGCCGGATTGGTACAAAGCGCATGTATGAAATGCTGGAAAAGATCACAAAGGGACAGGCAACATTGGAAGATCTGGATAAACTGGAAGAACTTTGCTATTATGTCAAGGCAAATTCTCTCTGCGGTCTCGGTCAGACAGCACCGAATCCGGTTCTTTCCACACTCAAGAACTTCCGCAATGAATATGAAGCGCACGTTCTGGCAAAGAAATGTCCTGCTGGTGTCTGCAAAGACCTGATGTCTTTCAGTATCGTTCCGGACAAGTGCGTTGGCTGTGGTCTCTGTGCAAAGAACTGCCCGGTACATGCCATTTCTCAGGGCGATTATATCGCACCCGGCAAGAAGCGTGCGGCATTCGTGATTGATACCCAGAAATGCATTAAGTGCGGTGTCTGCATGGGCAACTGCCGTCCGAATGCAATCACAAAAGGCTAATTTCAGAGGAGGAGCAATTCACAATGGCTGATATTAATATCAAAATTAACGGCATTCCGGTAACTGTTCCCAAGGGTACAACCGTTCTGGAAGCTGCACACATGGCAGGCGTGGACATTCCGACGTTCTGCTATATGAAAGAAATTAACGAGATCGGCGCATGTCGTATCTGCATGGTAGAGATCAATGAGGGCAGAGGTTTCCGTCTGGTAGCTGCCTGCGTTTATCCGTTGAATGTGGACGGCGCAGAGATTCTCACAAGTTCCCCGAAAGTTCTGGATTCTAGAAGAAAAACACTGGAGCTGATTTTGTCCACACATGAAAAGAAATGTTTGTCCTGTGTCAGAAGCGGTAACTGCGAATTGCAGACACTTTGCACAGAAATGGGCATTGAAGATGTGGATGCCTATGATGGCGAAAAGCATGTTTATGAAATTGACAATTCTGCTGTGCATATGTACAGAGATAATAACAAGTGCATTCTGTGCCGCCGCTGTGTCGCTGTATGTTCCAAATGGCAGGGCGTTGGCGTGATCGGCGCAAATGAGCGTGGATTCAAGACAAATATCGGCAGTGCGTTCGAGATGGGTCTAGGCGAAACAAGCTGTGTTTCCTGCGGTCAGTGCATCGCTGTATGTCCGGTTGGTGCTCTCTCTGAGAAAGATTATACCAATCAGGTATTTGCAGCAATTGCAGATCCGTCCAAGCATGTGATTGTACAGACTGCGCCGGCTGTTCGTGCAGCGATCGGCGAAGAATTCGGTTATCCGATCGGCACAAACACCGAGGGCAAAATGGTTGCGGCACTGCGCAGACTTGGCTTTGATGATGTATTCGATACGGACTGGGGCGCAGATCTGACCATTATGGAAGAAGCAACAGAATTCATTGACAGATTCAAGAACGGCGGCACACTCCCGTTGATGACATCCTGTTCTCCTGGCTGGGTAAAATATTGCGAGCATTATTTCCCGGATCTGCTGGACAATCTGTCTTCCTGCAAATCTCCGCACCAGATGGTCGGCGCAATCGCAAAAACCTATTATGCAGAGAAGATCGGCAAGAAGCCGGAAGATATCATCGTTGTCAGCGTGATGCCATGTACAGCGAAGAAATACGAATGTCAGCGTGATGATGAAAGTGCGGCAGGCGTTCCGGATGTGGATTATGTTCTCACAACCCGTGAACTGGCAAGAATGATCCGTCGTGCAGGTCTGAAATTCACAGCCCTGCCGGATGAAGATTTTGACAATCCGTTAGGACTTTCCTCCGGCGCAGGCGACATCTTCGGTGCAACCGGCGGTGTGATGGAAGCGGCTCTGCGTACGGCATACTGCTGGCTGACCGGCAACAATGAAGAAGTCGTAGAATTCCAGGAAGTTCGTGGTACAGATGGTATCAAGCGTTCTACCGTGAATATCAACGGTACAGAAATCAAAGTTGCTGTGGCATCCGGTCTTGCAAACGCAAAGGAACTGCTTAAGAAAGTTCAGAGCGGCGAAGAAAAACTGGATTTCATCGAGATCATGGGATGTCCTGGCGGTTGTGTCAACGGTGGCGGTCAGCCGCAGCAGCCGGCAAGCGTTCGCAATTTCGAGGATCTGCGTGAGCTCCGTGCAAAGGCACTTTATGATGAAGATGCAGGCAAGACGCTCCGTCTGTCTCATCTGAACGAAGATGTACAGAAACTCTATTCGGAGTATCTGGACAGACCCGGCAGTCATAAATCTCACAAGACACTGCACACAAGCTATGTAAAGCGCAGTGTAAATTAAAATAAATTTTATAGAAAAAACGCTGTGTCATCCCGGATGATACAGCGTTTTTATATTATCAGGATTAACATCACAAAAAATTCTCCTGCCGGAAAAGCAGGAGAATTTTAATCTCTATTTTTTATCAGCTCTTGAGCATTGTCATTGCTTCGTCTTCGGTAATCAGATGTACGAGTAACCGGAGTACGTTCATGGAGTCTGCAAGTTCGATTTTGCCGCTGTGGTCAAAGTCAACGTTGCGCAGTCCCTGGTCTGAAATCTTGTCAATGCCGACATAAACTCTGTTCATGAGAATGACATCAATAATGTCTGCGGTGCCCTTGCAATCTGCGTCGCCTGGTTTCAGATTGACGAAATTGCCACCTCCCTGTTCCGATGATTCGGGGGGATTGCTACTCTCCGG
>CAMWTO010000102.1 GCA_947177205.1 uncultured Ruminococcus sp.
CTGCTACACAGCTTGCCGGGATTGCAGAAATTGCCGAAAAGTTTGGCAACGGTACTGTGCATTTGACTTCCCGACAAAGTGTTGAAATCCCATTTGTGAAACTGGAAGAACTTGACCAGTTCCGACAGGCACTTGCTGAAAATAATCTGCAAACTGCCAATTGTGGTGCAGGTGTCCGGACTGTGACTGCCTGTCAGGGAAATGCTGTTTGTGGGAGCGGCTGTATTGATACTTACGGACTTGCAAAAGAACTGGAAGAACGCTATTTCACCCGAAAACTTCCGCACAAGTTTAAAATCGGCATTACTGGCTGTCAGAATAACTGTCTGAAAGCAGAAGAAAATGATCTCGGCATAAAGGGTGCAATCAAGGCACAATGGCGTGAATCCGACTGCATCCACTGCGGACTCTGTGAAAAAGCTTGTCGACATCATGCACTTGTTCTGGAAGACAATCAAGTAAAAATCAATCCGGAGCTGTGTACCCTTTGCGGACGTTGTTACCATGCCTGTCCGGTGAAGTGCTGGGATGCGGAACATGGTTATCTTGTGACACTGGGTGGTCTGTTCGGCAACACCATCAGCAAGGGCAGAGCCGTGACACCATTCATCCCGGATAAACAGGAATTACTGAAAATCTGTGATACAGCAATTGATTTTTTTGAAAAACATGCAAACTCCGGTGAACGTTTCAAATTTACACTTGACAGAATCGGCTGGGAACAGATCCAGGAAAAAATGCATTGATCCGTATAAATGGGAACAAATTTGACCTTGACAGCGCAGTAAGGCTTATGCTATAATTATAATATAATATTTTACTGGAGGGATAATTATGCGTAAGAAACTTGTTGCTTTTGTATTAGCATTGTTCTGCTGTTCGCCGGTTCTGGACAGTACGGCATTTGCCCAGGATGAACCTGTTGTGCCTGATTGGATTCCGCAAAATTTTGAGCAGGCAATGGAATTTGACGATACATACGGCAAGACACACATTGCAGACGGCGTGATTTGTTGCGTACAGCAAAGAACTACAGCTACAGATGACTATCAGTATGAAACAGTTCTCAGCGGTTCTGTGGATTCTGAATCTGTCCGGATTCTCTCGGAAGCAAGCTACTATTTTAAAATGCCAGATGTTTCTGATTCTGAAAATTTTGAAGATCTGGATTATCCGGAATATCCGGAATATTTTGGAACGCCGTATTTTTATTATCAAGTCACTGTTTATCAGCCGATTGCAGATGGGACATTTTCTGTCAGTTGGTTAGAAAAGCGTGAAGGATTTGAAAAGCCAGTCAGACAGACAGACTTATCATTTCAGATTGAGAATGGAATCATAGAAGAAACGGATTGTTATGGCTGGCTTCCTGATTGCATCAGAGAATTTAGCACATTCCGTCAGGAGAATGGGACTGTTTCAGTACATAATAATTATGATAATTATATTGTATATTGTGATAATGTCTGTTATGACGGAGGCTATGATGTTACTTTTGAGCAGTCTGGAACAACAGAACTCCGGGAAATCCGGCGTTATAATATCACAGTATCCAGAGAGTTTGCATTAGACGGCGGAACGGGGCATACTGTCATTGTCTATGAGCCTGTTTCTGCCGGAACAGTCAAGGCAACATGGTTACAGGAACGACCGTGGGAGACATGGGGAAATGCCGAAGAAGCAGGAACAACATGTTTTGAAATCCAGGAAGATTTATCCATCCAGGAAATACAGGAAAATCAATTTGCAGAGCCTGTACAGAATGACATCACTGAGGACGGCGTTTTTGATATTCTGGATGTCATCACACTGCAAAAATGGCTGTCAGGTAAAGAGAAACTTGCAAACTGGAGAAATGCGGATCTTAACACAGATGGTATTGTGAATATTTATGATCTGTGTCTGCTGAAAAAAGCGTTACTGGAATCCAGTCAGAATATCGCTTATTCTGTTTTAGAACAATCCTGGGTACACAGTCCGAGCAGTCGCATTCAGGATATGGAAGAACAGATACATCTTGCAAAATCTGTCAATGAATTGCAAGATATCATTCAAAATTATGAACTCTGTGAAACTTGTGACTGTTTTTATCAGACAGCTGAAAATCTGATCCCGGAAGAACTGAACGATACATTTTTTGAGGATCATGCTGTCATTGTCCTGTACAGCTCCGCAGGTTCTGGCGACAGAAGCGTTGCATTGAACAAGATCGTATGGGGACAACAGAATCTGATGGTTTACACGACGACAAGAAGTCTCTATCCGCCAACACCTGACATGGCATATTGCAGAACAATTCTGATGATAGACAAGAATGATATAGCAAACTGGACGGAAGATTCAGAAATCATACAGAGAAACAAATCAATTCATAAAAATATTTTAGATTAATTAAATACTATAATAAATCCTCACTTTCAATAGTATGAATTGGAAGTGAGGCATTTTTATTTTAATGTGAAAAGCAGGTGAAATTTTGCAAAACACTTGCTTTTTTGTCAGCTCTGTGCTATAATAACAACAGGCAATTATCTCAGCGCAGAATTTGCCGGAAAGGAAGAAGATACTGTATGCTCCAGATTCAACATATCCGCAAACAGTATGTCACAGGTGATCTGATACAGACGGCTTTGGATGATGTATCTCTGAACTTCCGTGATAATGAATTTGTTGCCATTCTCGGACCATCCGGCTCAGGTAAGACTACAATGCTGAATATTATCGGCGGTCTTGACCGTTATGACTCCGGCGACCTGATTATCAATGGCATTTCCACAAAGCAATACAAAGACCGGGACTGGGATTCTTACCGGAATCACACCATCGGCTTTGTATTCCAGAGTTATAATTTAATCCCCCATCAGACAGTCTTATCCAATGTCGAACTGGCATTGACAATTTCCGGCGTATCCAAATCCGAACGCCGCAGACGTGCCAAAGAAGCATTGGAACAAGTAGGACTCGGCAATCAGATTCACAAAAGACCCAACCAGATGTCCGGCGGACAGATGCAGCGTGTGGCAATTGCCCGTGCATTGGTAAATAATCCTGCTATTTTGCTTGCAGATGAACCAACAGGCGCACTTGACACACAGACCAGCATTCAGGTCATGGAAATGCTGAAGGAAGTCGCCAAAGACCGACTTGTCATCATGGTGACACACAACCCGGAACTTGCCGAAGAATACGCCAACCGGATTGTCCGTGTCAAAGACGGCAGGATTCTGGAAGATTCCAATCCGGTAAAGCCCGAAGAAATCAAAGAACAGCCAATCCGTCATGAGAACATGGGAAAATCTTCCATGTCCATGCTCACAGCACTGGAGCTGAGTGCCAATAATTTAAGAACCAAAAAAGGCAGAACTCTTCTGACTTCTTTCGCCGGATCTATTGGTATTATTGGCATTGCTTTAATTTTGTCGCTCTCCAACGGCGTGAATACTTATATTACGGATCTCCAGAAAGACACTATGACAGCTTACCCGATTACGATAGATGCGAATTCTATTGATCTCTCCAGTGTGATGATGAATAACATGAATACGGCAAAAAGCAAGATGGAGGATGAGGCAGATCACAAACTTGACGGCGTCTATTCTGATGGATCTAATCTTGAAATGGTATCCACTGTTCAGACAAATATCAAAAAAAATAATCTGACAGACTTCAAGAATTATCTGGAAGACAAAACAAGTCCGATTCAGGAGTTTATCGGCGAAAACGGCATTGTCTATCATTATGACACACAGTTCAGCGTATTCAGTTATGATGAAAATGATGAACTTGTCAACACGGACGGCAGTGATTTCAATTCCGGTTCTGACAGCATGAGTCAGATGATGAATATGATGCTGACAACGAATATTATGAGCAACACGCCCACAAGTTCTAATAATTTTGAGGCACTGCTCCCTGGCACGGACGGAGAACTCGTCGGCAAGGCGATCCAGGATAATTATGATCTGTTATACGGTTCTTATCCGGATTCTTATGATGAAGTGGTTCTGGTTCTGGATGAACAGAATGAATTACCGTTGAGTGTATTATATCAACTGGGATTTCTGCCAGCGGAAGAATACAAAGAGCTGATGAAAAAAATCCGCAACAGCGAGGAAATCCACGTGGATACACAGAAACTGAGCTATTCCGAAATCTGCAAAAAAACGTTTTATTTAGTCCCGGCATGTGATATGTATGTAAAAGCAGAAGAAAAAAACGACGATCAGAATCAATTGTTCCGAAAAGTTAATTTTTCTCTGGATGAAACAGAAAAAGAGCAGATTCTAGAACATGCTTTGAAATTAAAAATTTCCGGCATTATCCGCTTGAATGAGGACTGTGACACGGCGCTGATTAACAGTGCTGTCGGCTATACTCATGCGTTGACAGAATATTTAATTGATTACACGGAAAAAAGCGATGTCGTCAAGGCACAGAAGGACAATGAAGATCTAAATATTTTGACCGGACTGCATTTTGAATCCAAAAGCGATGCACAAAAAATAGAAGATGCCAAAAATTATATTGCTGATCTGGGTGTTACGGAAAAAGCACGCATGTATCAGACAATTTTAATGATGGAACAGCTTGCCGGAAAAAGTCATGAAAATTCTGAAAATTCAGAAAATACACAATCTGTACAGAATACACCACTTGCCGCAAAAAGTGCTGTGTTTGACGGACAGATATCCGGTCTGGGAATGCACACCGGCGGTTACTCTGTGATGTCATTGAGTCAGAATTCCATGAATCCTGAGAATTCAGAAATTACGCAGGAATCCCAGGAAATTACGGAATCCACAGAAGTTACAGAATCTACAGAAATCAAACCAGAATTTTCCGGCGTTGCCATTGCGGATTTTAGTATTCTGAAAACACCGGATAAAACGTTTTATACCGTGGGGGAAGAACTGGATCTCACAGGCGGTGTGATTCATGACAGCGTTGTCATTCTTAACGAGAACGGCGAACCGGAAATACTGGATCAGTATTTTCCTATGAACAGCGAAGCATACACGCTCGAACCCGGCAATTACAATCCGACCACACCGGGCATTTATCCCATCTATCTTGTTAAAAATTACATCAATACAGAAGGCAAAGAAGACAGCGCAAGTGTCATGTTCTATGTATTAGTCAGTGATCCGAATTTTCTTCCTGTTCCGGGATTCACAGACCCGACAGAACCTCCGGCAGAATCGGTTACCGAGACACAGGAAATATCTGATACAAATATAGCAGATATTATTGATAATACGAATGATTCAGATACGCTGGATTCTGGCAGTTCCGATCCGACAGAACCAAGCAGTGAAATTTCGTTTACATTGCCGTCTATGCCGTCCATTTCAGATATTCTGCCCACTATGCCGACAATACAGAATCCCGGAAATTCTGGAATAAATTCCAACATGTCGGAGCTGATCCAGCAATATTTGCAAATGCAGAATGGTATGATAACGCCGAACATTCCCTCTATCGGAACAGGAACAGGCTCGGCATCCGGTTCTATGGGGAGCATGTCCCAGCAAGATCTTGCTAATCTGTACGCTTCTATGATGGGCGGTTCAGGAATGGGAACAGCCGCCGGTTCTCAACAAGATATGGCGTCCATGTATGCGGCGATGATGGGAGACAGTTCTCAACAGGATCTTGCTTCTATGTACGCATCCATGATGGGCGGAAACACCGGGACTGCCGCAGGATCGGGCATTCCCGGCAATATGTCCCAACAAGATTTGGCATCCATGTATGCCGCTGCTATGCAGAATGGTCAGCTTCCGTCTGAAACCACTTCTAATTCTAATGGCATGTCACAGCAGGATCTTGCGTCCATGTATGCAGCAATGCAGAATGGCGAAACACCGTCTCTTTCACAGGAAGATATGGCATCGATGTATCAGCAGATGTACAGCGGACTCTCTCAGGAAGATCTCCAGAAAATGATGTCGGTTTCGAGTATGTCTGAGACGGAACTTGCGGCATCTCTGGATGAATACATGAAAGATCCGGATGAAGACATTTTGCTGGAAATTTATGAGCAATATATTTCTTCCGGAAATTACGATAATAACATGAGTACATTCGGACTTGTCAGCGTGAATGCACCATCCAGTATCAGCATTTATGTGGACAGTTTCGAGGCAAAAGAATCCATTGCGGACTGCATTGCAGACTATAACGAAACCGTATCCGAAGAAAATCAGATCAGTTACACAGATTATATTGGTCTGCTGATGTCCTCTGTGACAACGATTGTCAATGTTATTTCTTATGTCCTGATTGCGTTTGTGGCAGTGTCCCTGATCGTATCTTCCATTATGATCGGCATTATTACCTATATTTCTGTTCTGGAACGCACCAAGGAAATCGGCATTCTGCGAGCAATCGGCGCATCCAAGGGCAACATTTCTCAGGTATTCAATGCAGAAACGTTCATCATCGGGGCTTGTTCCGGATTGATCGGCGTCGGTATTACGGAATTGTTATTAATTCCTGGTAATATTGTAATTCATACGCTTGCGGAATCCACAGCCGTTAGTGCGGCGCTTCCACCGGCTGCTGCTGTCATACTGATAATTATCAGCATTGTCCTGACATTAATCGGCGGATTCATCCCGGCAAAGAAAGCCTCTGCCAAGGATGCTGTGATTGCGCTCCGGTCTGAGTAATTTTTGAATTATTAAGAAAAATCAAAAATAATTGCGGCAGGATACTCCGACTTGCAGAAGCCGGGGTATCTTGTCGCTTTTCAGCAGGCAAGTCGAGAAAAAATCAGGATAAATTGCGTTAAAATATTGACAAATCACGAAAAATATGCTATGATGATAGATATAAAATAGATTACAGGAGGAATTTTCAATGAATGATTTTGTGTTTCACAATCCAGACAAGGTTTATTTCGGAAAGGATATTATGAAGAATCTTCCGGAAGAACTGTTACAGTTCGGGAAAAAAGTTCTCATGGTATACGGCGGAGGTTCTATCAAAAAAAATGGTCTGTATGACCTTGTGAAGAAACTCTGTTCTGAACATGGCATTGCGCTTTTTGAACTCAGTGGTGTTGAGCCAAATCCACGTCACACAACTGCAAACAAGGGCGCAGAAATCTGCAAAAAAGAAAAAATTGATGTTGTGCTTGCTGTCGGTGGCGGTTCAACAATTGACTGCGCAAAAGGTGTAGCGGCGGCGGCTGTCATTGCATCCGGGAATGTATGGGATTTAGTCAGCACTGGCACTTGGGTCACAAATGCCCTTCCTGTTGTGGCAATCCTCACAAATGCCGCTACCGGTTCGGAAATGGACGGCTGGGCAGTCATTTCCAACATGGAAACCAATGAAAAAATCGGACTTGGTGGTTCTGCACTCATTCCGAGAGTGGCATTTGAAAATCCTGAATACAGCTATACTTTGCCGGTTTATCAGACCGCTTGCGGTGCGTTTGATATTTTCAATCATGTTCTTGATAATTATTATCTTGCCGGGGATGCAATTTTTGATATGGTTCTTGAAATGCAGGAGGCTGTTATGCGTGCCGTTGTGAAGTGGACTCCCATTGCGATGGCAGAACCCGAAAATTACGAGGCAAGAGCAAATCTGATGTGGGCATCCTCTATGGCACTTAACACAATTCTGGATGCCGGAACGGTTCATGGCTGTGCCTGTCATGCAATGGAGCATGAACTCTCTGCCTATTATGACATCACACACGGTCATGGACTGGCGATTCTTGCACCTCGCTGGCTGGAATATATTCTGGATGAAACCACAGCGCCGGCAATTGCACGTCTGGGCGTGAAAGTATTCGGACTGGATGAAAATCCAGATGCTATGGATGGTGCGAAACATGCCATTGCGGCTGTTTCAGATTTTTGTTTCAGAACGCTCGGTCTGCAATCCACACTGACAGATCTTGGAATTGACAGTACACACTTCCGGGCAATGGCGGAACATGCCTGTGGCGGCGGTGAAATCACAGGGCTGAAACATCTTGCTCCTGCTGATGTGCAGGAAATTTACAAAATGTGTCTGTAATATTTAGCATGAAAAAGATCCAAGAAAATATGCAAAATTCAGAGAATTAAAAAAATTAACAGCAGCAGGATATTCTGACTTGCAGAAGTCATGAGATTCTGCCGCTTTTTCAAATTGAAATTTACAGGAGATGTAACATGAGCATAATATTAGCACAAGAATGTGATTTAACCATAATTCAGCAAATTTCACACACAACAATAGAAGAGATCTACCCACATTACTATCCATCTGGTGCAACAGCATTTTTTCATGTATCTAAAACACATCTCACGCTGCCGACTAACTCTAGGGTGTAGATCTCG
>CAMWTO010000103.1 GCA_947177205.1 uncultured Ruminococcus sp.
TCATCATCATGCTTGTGTTTATCGTTATGCTCGCTCATAATACTCCCCTCAAATTTATCAATTACCTACTAAATCACATATTCAATATATTCTTCTGTTTTCAGATTGAATAATTCAAAAATTTTATCTCTTACATAAAGAAAATTTCTGCTTGTCCTGTTCCGGTAGTTGCCAAGCGGAACTTTTACAATACTCTTGATTCTTCCGGGATTCGCCATCATAATCACAATTCTGTCAGCAAGAAAAACCGCTTCTTCAATATCATGTGTCACAAAAATGATCGTCTTTTTTTCTTCTCTTGAAATTTTCAGGATATCATCCTGCAACTTCATTCTTGTGATAGCGTCTAAAGCTCCAAAAGGCTCGTCCATAAAAATAATATCGGGATTGACGGCAAGCCCTCTTGCAATCGCAACCCGCTGTTGCTGACCGCCGGAAAGCTGCCGGGGATGCCGTTTTTCAAAGCCTTTCAGTCCCACAAGTTCAATATATTCCTCAGCGATTCTGCGGCGTTCTTCTTTTGGAATTTTCTTCGATTCCAGTCCCAGCTCCACATTTTTCAGGACATTTCTCCAGGGGAGCAAACCGTAATTCTGAAAGATCGTTATATTTTTCTCTGAGGGTTCTTTTACTTCATTTTCATTAATCTTCACGCTTCCGCTGTTGACTGTTTCAAATCCTGCAAGCGCATTCAGAAGTGTACTTTTTCCGCACCCTGACGGACCTAAAAGACAAATAAATTCTCCTTTTTCAATCGTAAGTGAAACATTGTCGAGGACAGTGGTTTCCATTCCGTTCTGAACATACTTCTTGCAGGCATTTGTTACTTCAATATATGGCATAATAATCAACCTCCCCAGGCTTTCATAATTCTGTTTTCCAGAAATTTCAGTAAGCCATCCAGAATAATCCCAATCACACCAATTACAAGAATCGTTGCAAGAAGCACATCCGCACGGATATTATTTCTTGCGTCAATGATCTGATACCCAAGCCCTGACTGCGCCCCTACCATTTCGCCGGCAACCAGAAAAATCCAGGAAGTACCAATAGCAAGATGGATTCCGCTTGCAATCTGCGGAAATGCCGCAGGGAGAATCACTTTCCAGGTAAGTTGCGGCTGTCTGATACCGAAACTTCTGGCAACTTTGAAATAAATCGGATCAACACTTGCCACAGCCGAAACAGTCGACAGGAGAACAGGGAAAAATGCGGCAATGAAAATAATGATAATTGCAGGAATATCACCGATTCCGAAAAGCAGGACAATAAACGGCATCCAGGCAGTCGGCGAAATCGGTCGGAGAAGCTGAACCGCAGGATTGATATACTGGAACACTGCCGGAAGTCTGCCAAGAATTAGCCCGAGAACGACAGCGGCAATCACAGAAGTAATATATCCTGATACAAAGCGATACATACTTGTTTTGATATTTTCAAAAAGTGAACCATTTTGTATCATTTCAATAAGTGCAAGCAGTGACTGATAGGGTGACGGAAACAAAGCGTCACTGTAATCACTGCATAGATACGCTAGCTGCCATATGCCGACCAGCACCGCAATGGATATCACAGCATTTTTGAAAGACAATATCTTTTTCATTCCATTACCCCGATTCATTTAAAAATCATTTTTCACAAATTCGCTGTATGCAGGCGGATTGTCAGAAAGTCCATAGCTTTTTACTTTTTCCGTCAATATATTATAAGTATCTTCTGTTATTTCAAGATTGTTATAAGAGATCCATTGTAGTGAAGTCGCAAGGACTTCTTCGCTCTGACTGAAATATTGTTTTGCGGTTGCCATTGCCTTCTCTGTATCCAGTGCATTGCCTGCCTTTTTATAATTTTCAACGAATTGTTTTGCATCCTCCGGACGATCCTCAATAAAATGATCTGTCAGCACAAGCCCGCAGCAGATGGAATCCTCCCAGAGTTCTTCAGATGAATACAGCACTTTGCCTGCATGGATCGAAACACCCATTGCGCCGAACGGCTCAGCGACACAGTAGCCGTCAATCTGTCCGCTTGCAAGTGCGGACGGCATTTCTGTCGGAGCAAGTTCTGTTATCGTGATATCATCCGTTGTAAGTCCGCCTTTTGCAAGTGTTTCATTCAAAAGAATGTTGTGTGAGGATTGTCTGTGAGGAATTGCAAAAGTTTTGCCTTTTAAATCAGAAGCGGAATTGATAGCATTTGATACAACGACAACATTTCCGTCATGATGACCAAGGGCAACAACCTTGATTCCGACACCTTCCTGTTTTGATTTCATTGCAAGCTCGATCAGAACCGAAGCACCGTCAACTCTTCCACTATTGAGAGCATCAAGCAGTTCAGACCATGAACCGAATTTTACAAGCTCCATTTTTATTCCATTTTCTTGTTCCAGTTCCTGTGCTTCCTCAAGTACGGCAAGTGAATGCGTAATCGGCAGGTATGCGATTTTTACGGTGTTTTCAGAATTTTTGTTTCCACAGCCGCTCAGCAATCCTGTTGAAATAATTCCTGCAAGTATCAGGGATTTTATTTTATTCTGCATCATGATTACTCCCTTCATTGAAAAATGAATCATAGCTTTTTATCTTGTATTCCTATATGATTACTATATTTATAGTATATCACATTTCCCTGGAAAAGTCAATAGAAATTGCAGAAAAATCTGCTTTTTGGAATAATCTACATTTTTTTATGTGGATATCCTATTTTTTTATCCATTCAACACAAAAACAAAAATAAAAAAATGAACCAAAAAATTATTAATATTGCTCTGAAATATGGCGATACATAACATAAAATATACCCGGAATGTGAAAAATTTCCACATTTCGGGTATATTCGTGATAACAAAAATTCAGGGTTCAGAATTCGGAATCTGTGGTCGGTAACGATTCCGGTATGCCATACGTTTCTGCCAGATTGTCCGGTCTGCAAACCTGTAAAACTTCCAGCAGAGCCAGATCAGATAAATTACAGGATACATCAAAAATAAAATACTCAGGAATAACAGCAGTGCCGTATCAAAACAGATAATTCTTGCGGCATTCTCCCAGTAAGGATAAGTCACGGTTTCGGCTGTGACCAGTTCCCGGATATGACGCAACTGTTTCCATCTCCCGGAAAGGGTATATCTTCCTGTATTCTCTAAAATGTTCTTCGTGCTTTTCTGTTCGTCCTGCTCTGCTGCCTGTGCAGCACCGGAATCAATTGCATCAGAAATCAGATTCTTTGCAAAATTTCTGACCGGATTCGGCAGGACAGCTTCATAGCAATCAATGTGTGTACCGGAGAAATTTCCTTGTAATTCCTGATAAAGTGTGTAGGAAAGATAAATTCTTGCAGTATCGCCATACACTGTTTTTGTTGCATAATCCGTCTCCGGTTCAATCACACCGGCAATCAGACAAGTTCTGTTCTGAATCCGGATTTCCATGCCGGCAACTTCCGAAGAACCGAACAATTGCCAGGCAAGCCTGGTGTCCATGACAACACGATCCTGCATCAGATCTGATTCCTGAAAATAACTTCCGTCTGCAATCCTGGGTGTGTGCATGGTGAAAAAATCTCCCCCCACGACAGTGACAAATGCCTGTGCGGATTTTTTACGTGTGCCTGTGATTTCCATTTGTCCGCCCTGTGTGCTGTAACAGTCATACCAAAGCCGTGTATTTTCCGGAGTCCCGGAATTTTCAGAATGATCAGAATCTAAAGCCGCTGTTTGCAGTTCTGTATTAATTTGTTCATGCAAAGATACAATCTGATTCGTGTTAAAATCTGCTTCCTGCCGGAGAAATACACTGATCTGTGAGAATTTCAGTTCAGAATCTCCCTGCCATCTCTGTGCCGCCTGCTGATAATATAACAATCCGGAAAGTATTGTACTCAACACTTGCAGAAAGATCACAAGAATCACACAGAATATTGCAAATGAAATTCTCAGAATCTGCAATTTTTTTAATTTTTTCAAATTAATTTTCCTCCATGCGGACTTGCGTCCCAGCAGTCAGCGGCTTTTCAGAATTTGTAATCACAAAATCAGAACTATTCATATCTCCCTGGACAGCACTGTTGATTTCATCCTGTGCCAGAACGGTCACATCACACCGGCTTGCATAATAACGGTTTCCTAATGGCGTACTTTTGGATTTTAATAATAAAACAAATTTTCCGTCATTGTCTTCCATAATGGCACTGGACGGTACAACACAATCATAATTTTGACTGGAACAGGAAATGGAAAGTGCCAGGGACTGCCCGACGCTAACATCGCTCCCGATGATCTCAAAAATCAGTAATTTGTTAGTGCTTTTGGGATTTTCTGTATCCGGACGGATAGCCGTAAGTTTCGCCGTTACATCACTATAATATTGATTGGTGATTTCTGCTGTAATACCGGCACGGAGTTTCCTTGCCTGTTCTGCTGTCACGGAAAACTGTGCTGTATAACCAGAATTCGTCAATGTCAGGCTTGCCAGGGTATCCCCATCCATCACGGTATCGCCTGCCGCACAACTGATGACACTGACAATGCCATCATTTTTGCTTGTAATCGTCTGTACGCCGGTATCTTTCCGGAGTTTTTCCAGTTCTTTCTTCTGTTTGTCAATGGCATTCTGCTGACTTTTCAATTCCAGTTCATTGATCTGCTGTGTAAGGGTATCTTCTTGTTTTTTTTCGGCAAGTGTCAGGATTAAAGTCTGTAAATTGCGCTGCTGCTGGGAGACGGTTTCTTCCAGGGACGCAATATCCGTCACGCCCCCGCTCGTTCCTGCTTGTTGAGATTCATAATTCGTCACAATTGCCTGTGCGTCTTCCATTTGTGATTTTACGGCATTCAAATCATTCTGAATCAAAGAAGTGATGTTACCGGATGCAGATTTGTAATTCTGCTGTGCCTGTTCCAATTCTGTCTGCGCCTGGGTGACGGCATTTTTCGCATTCTGCAAATCCGTTTCCATTGCTTGGATTTCTTTCAGTGCTGCCTTGGCATTCTCCACGTCCTCATTTGCATAACGCACTGCCTGCTGTGCATCTTCCATGGCACGTTCCAGATCCATGAGGGAGAAACCCACGGAACCTGTGTCTCCGGGATTCTCTGAAGTTCCCGGCATTCCTGTGATTTCCGGAATCAGAACGCCGTTTTCCTGATTTTCCTTTGCCGTTTCATAATCTGTCTTGGCTCTCTCATAAGTGATCTGTGCTTTTTCGGCATCCCGTTCCAATGCACGAACGGTCTGTTCCTGTTCCGCAGAACTAACCAGAAGCACAATAGATTCCGCTTTTGCCTGGGCTGTTTCCAGTTTTTTCTCTGCATTCTGTAAAGTATTCTTTGCACTTTGTAAATTTGTCAGATACTGTGCCGGAACGCTGTCCAGTTCTCCCGAAGAAACGGACAACAGATAAGTATTTAATTCCTCCATCCGGGAAGAAAGCTGTCTGACCTGCGCACTTGCCTGCTGGTATGCCGCATCAGAAATGCCATTGGCTGGTTGATTTTTTGCCTGATTCAATCTGTTAATGGCAGTCTGCAAATCTGCCCTGGCATTGGCAATTTCCTGATCCTGTGCCGTGTAGTCCGGTGCAACTGTCAGCAATGCTTTCTGATAAGCTAATTCTGCTTCCTGCAAAGCAGATTCTGCTAATTGAATGGCTTCCTGGTTGTCTGCCGCCTCCAGGACAAATAATTTGTCACCTGCCTTGATTTCATCGCCTGCTTTTACATTCACAGAAGATACGACACGGGTGCTATCAGCTTTGATTTCATAATTCTGGTTTGCTGTAACGATACCTGTTCCACGGACTTTCTCCGTAATCACGCCGTAGCTTGCATACTGTGCGGAAACTGTCGGCAGACTATGATTGAGAATCGTATTCGAGAAAAACGTCAGCAATAATAAAATCACCAGAAATATAATCAGAAATGTTTTGATTCTTTCCCTGCGTTTTGCGCTCTTTGTCTGTTCATCCATAAAAATTTCCTCCGGAATTTTATTTTAGATAATAAAAATTTTATATACAAAAATTATAATTCTCAGCCCTTGACACCGCCTGCATAAGTAATGCCTTCTACCAGATATTCTTCACCGTATAAAAATAACAACAATGCCGGAATCATGTAGACAACGGCGACCGCAAAGGCAAGTCCTACATCGCCGGAATTAATCTGTGATAAAAATACGGATAATGGATATTGATCTTCGCTTTCCAATAAAATCAACGGCTGTTCCACCATGTTCCAGTAATCAATAAACACCAGTAATCCTACGGAAAGCATGGAACTGCGGCACAAAGGCAGACAGATATGGGTAAAGATCTGAATTTCTCCTGCACCATCCAGTCTTGCCGCCTCAAAATAGGCTTTGGGAATTCGCCGCATGACTTTTGTCAACAGATACACGCTGAACGGTGAAAAGATCCCTGGCAGGATGATTGCCCATTTTGATCCAAGAATCCCCAGAAAATCCGAAACCAGATAATTCGGCACAAGCGTTACCTGATAGGGCATCAGCATTAAAATAATATAGATAAAAAAGATGATCTCCCGGACTTTCCCCCGGTATCTGGAAAATCCGTAGGCTGTCACCGCCGCAAGCAGTACCTGAAAGACTGTGATCGGCACAACCAGGATGACAGAGTTCCAGAATTTTAATAAATAATCCGGACTTTTGAACAATACAGATAAATACTGCGCAATGCTGACAGAATCCGGGATAAATTTCAGATTCAGCTCTTCTGAAATATATGTTTTTTTATCTGCGGATGCACTCTCGATCATGGCACCATAATTTGCTGTGATTTCTTTTTCTGTCATGAATGAATTTGTAATCGTGAGGACTGTCGGCAGGATAAATAAAATTGCTGCTGCTGCTGAAATCACAAATAATAATCCGGTCAGAAAATTTTTTCGGAATTTCCGGCTGCTGTGTATCTTCATTCTTCCACGTCCTCCCCGTATTTGCGTTCAATCAGATACAAAATCCCCATCATTACAACCATGACAAGCGACAGGATCACAGCGGCACTGGATAATTTCTGATAATCCAGTGATTTGAACGTGTTATTCATAAAATGTTGCAGCAAATACATGCTTTCATAGGGGTAATCCCCTGTCAGCAGATACACTTCCCGGAACATCTTGAATGAACTGATAATCGACAGAATCGTCACAAACAGAATTGTCGGCGACAAATATCTTAATTTAATATGAATTAACTGATAAAATTCACTTGCGCCCTCCAGTTCTGCGACTTCCAGAATGTTCTTGGGGATTCCTGCAATTGCCGACATGAACAGAATCATATTATAACCCAAGGTCTTCCAGAGAAACATCATTGTCAGTATCAGATACGACCAGTTGGACTTCAACCAGTCAACCGGTTCTATCCCGAACAAGCCCGTGATTTGGTTCAGCGTTCCATGATAATGAAAAATAACCTGCCATACCAGGACAACAGAGGCAATGGGCACCATCAAAGGGCACAGAAAACAGGAACGTATCCAGCTTTTTCCTGGAATTTTTGAATTCAGCCCGAATGCCATTGCCAGAGATACTATAATTGACAATGGCACGGCAATTGCCGTGAAAATCCCCGTGTTTTTACATGCTCTCAGAAACGCTGCGTTCTGAAATAATTTCTTAAAATTTTCCAGTCCCACAAAATTAGAAAAGATCGGATTATCCAGAACAGAATAATAAATCACAACACAGAACGGGATCACAAAGAAAATCAGAACGCCGACCAGGCTCGGCAGCAGCCAGCTCCAGCTTCCCAGGAATTTTATGATTTTTCTGCGCAAATTTTCTCACCTCATTTATTTAAAATTATAGTTAAAATTATAAATTTAATTTTTTTAAATTTCCTGCATTCTTATGATAACACCAAGATACAGATTTGTCAAGACTCTGCGACGAATCTTAACCAAATCTTATAAATTCAGACTCTCCGGAAAGACTTTCAAAGTCTTTCATTTATAAAACAATTCACAAGTATGAAATATGACAAAAATCCAGAAAAAAAATAAATTTCGGCAGATTCACTAAAATTTTAATCAAATTTCATTAAAAAATTTCACACAAAATTCTTGACAAATCCAGAATTCTGTGCTATAATTATCTAGTATTATAAATTATTAATTATTCAAATGCCGCTGTGGTGGAATGGCAGACACAAGGGACTTAAAATCCCTCGGAGTAAAATCCGTACCGGTTCAAGTCCGGT
>CAMWTO010000104.1 GCA_947177205.1 uncultured Ruminococcus sp.
TCTTTCCTCCGTAAGCATTTTATCGCCTCATTTTAAAATAATTTGAAATATTTTAAATTATTTTATCGCAGGAGAAAATTTTATGAAGAAAAACGTTTCCGGATCAGATCAAACCAATCAAGCAAATCAGTTAAGTAAATTAACTTTCCATGAAAAATTCAGAAATAAGATTTCTATCTTAAAAGAAAATAATCCCAGTGCCTTTATATTTTTGATGATTATTCTTGTCAATATACTGTCCGTGATGTTATCATCCCTGTTGTTATTATTCCTTCCGGAAAACAAAGACAGAAATTTCCTGGAAATGATGCGCTTTGCATTCACGTTAATGATCAATCCCAGCGGACGCTATCAATATAGTGACTATCCTATATCATTGATTATCACGACTGTTGTCGTTTTGTTGGGAATGATTTCTCTTACAGGTGGTACAGTGGGTTACATCACGAATGTCATTAATCAGATATTAGAAAAATCCGCTCATCATAAAAATAAACTCCGCATCAGCAATCATATTGTGATTTTGAATTATAATCACAAAGTCCCGTCTTTAATTTACGATTATTGTTTTGATGAAATGGAAAATACTTACATCACGATTTTATCCGAAAAATCCAAGGAAGAAATCGAAATGCAGATTGCGAATGTATTCAGCTCCCATCACAAAAAAAATCAATTCCGGAATCTCATCATCCGCCGGGGAAATCCCATGTCCAAGCTCGATCTGGATCATATTTCACTCCGGACGGCGAAGACCGTTCTCTTGATGACACCAAATTATGATAATACCATAGACCAGAGTTTTTTTGTTTCTAAATTATTCATGTTTGTGACCTGGTATTTTTCAGCAGATCAGAATCCATGCAGGACGAATATCGTCGTAGAGACGGCAAATACCAACGTTGAAACTATGGTCAGAGAATATCACCTCGAACAGACAAATCAGATTTCCGTCCCGGTCAATTATAACGAGATTCTCGGCAAGATCATGGCAGTCACGGCAATTATGCCATCTCTGAATGATGTTTTGCTGCATATGATTAGTTTTGAGGGTGTCGAAATTTATTTAAAAAATATTTCCGGGAGCAATTCCGAAAATCTTTCTATTGCAGATGAAATCCGGATGCAAAAAACGGCTGTCCCCTTGTTTGATCTATCTAACAGACGTGTTTATATTGCCGAAAATGAAAATGAAATTGATCGTCTGAAATCACACAAAACAGAAAAAATCAAAAAACCGTTACCGAAACAGAAACTGATCCCCTGCATTGCACTCGAAAAATCTGAAATTATTATCATTGGTATCAACAGCAAATTGCCCTATATTCTGGAAAGTCTTACCTGCTTTATGCGGGAATACAATGACATGCAGATTCATGTCATTCTGATGGATACCGAAGAAAATAAAGCAATGCTAGAGCAATACTATACAGATAAACGCTACCGGAAAATCCTCAATTCTCCGCAGGATCATCCTGTTATCATCCATGATATTTTCAATCCGTTGGAAAATCTGGATATTTCTCTGCTTCGGAAGACAAATTCTATTTTATTCCTGTCAGATGAAACCTGTGCCGCATCCCATATGGACGAAAAGCCGCTTTTGTTCTGGAGCAAATTGAAAGATATTGAGAATTTCAACGCCCGTGACTGCATTGTAGAAATCCTGGATATGCAAAATAAAGATATTATCCAGTGCCGGAACAAAGATCAGGTCATTGTCAGTGATAAATTTTTAAGCTGCATGTATGCACAGATTGGCAAAGATCCGGCAAGACTGGATGTCATCAAAGATCTGATTACATTCCAGGAGGATGCGTCCGTTCAGATGAATGAATGCAATCTGTTTGCAGTGAAATCCGGGATTTTCTTCCGAAATTACACAGGAGATCTTCAATTTGCAAGCAAGCGTGAATTGATTTCCTGGGTGTATGAAGCCACCGGGCAGGCTTACATGCCGCTTGGCTGTATCAAAAACGGGATTCATTATCTGTTCGCCCGGATGGATCAGAACTCGGATGATTTGGATTCTGCAATATTATATCCTAAAGACGAAGGCAAGCCATTTCTTTCTCCGGATCAAAAAATCACATTGGAACCGGATGATGAAATGATCTTCCTGAAATTTTAAAAACAACCGAAAGACGGAAATTCCTGTCTTTCGGTTGTGTTTATTATTGCATCAGATTATTTCTTTCTGACAGAAATCCAGATCCAGCATGTATAATCAGCAGATGTCACATCACCGTCCGGATAATCTTCAATTTCCATTTCATAAGTCGGTTCATAATCCTTTGTCGGAAAGAATTCTGTGACAATCTTGTGCCATAGTTCCTGAACTGCATCCGGCATTGCACCTGTGCATTCAAAAATTGCCCATGTTCTCGCCGGAATACAATTGATCCGGTAGCCATCCGGAACAGTGCAATTTTCATCGCACACTGCCGCAATAGAATAAGAAAAACTCTCACTGTTATTACTGGAATCATTGTAACAGATCCCCATGAGATTCTTTTTTCCGTCTGCCAAAGCATTCACAAGTGTCTGCACTGTCCCGTCTTTTTTTACCCTGTCCCAGAAATCTGAAATTTCGTATTTGTTCTTGTCGGTTATCACAGCATGATTCTCGACTTTTTCGAGGACTGTAAAAGCCTCTTTTTCTACAATTCTGTAGTTCATACTTTTTCCGCCTTTCACTGATATAGAGATTCGCAGCGGGGCAAATGCTTTGATCGGCAGATGATTTCTGCGTACCACATTCGGTGCAGCTCCATGAAATTTTGTAAATGCCCTTGTGAAGCCCTCTGGTGTGTCATAACCATATTTCAGCGCAATATCAATAATTCTATGATCCGTAGAAACAAGCTCACTGCCGGCAAGTGAAAGTCTGCGGTTACGGATATATTCGCCTGGTGACATTCCGCACAGAATTGTAAAAATCCTCTGAAAATAGAATACAGAAATATGCATTTCACTGGCAATTTTTTCATAGTCTGTTGGTTCTGTAAGATGTTCTTCTATATAATCAATGGCATGCTGAAAACCTCTGACCCAATCCATTTTGGTCTGCCTCCCTCCTGCTATATCTATTCTATCATGAACAGAGAATTTTTTCTTGATATTTTTTGCGAAGTTCTGTCAGGAATCCCCCGCCTGTCAAGACGGGGGATATATCATAAATTTATAAAATTATAAGATTACAAATTTGCCGTCCTGATAGTCAATTTCCAGAATTGTCCCAGGCGCAGTATCTTCCCGGATGATATATCTTGCAAGCAGTGTCTCGATCTTCTGCTGTAAATATCTTCTCAGCGGTCTCGCACCAAAGCTGACATCATAGCTGTTATTAACAACCGCCTGCTTTGCATTGTCCGTGATGATAATATCTAATTGCTTTTCTTTTAATCTGTTTTTCAGATCCTGGATTAACAAATCGACAATGCTGAAAATCTGTTCTTTCTGCAAAGGCTTATAGAACACAATTTCGTCCAGACGGTTCAGAAATTCCGGACGGAACTGCTGATGCAGGAGCTTTGTCACCTGCTGACGGGAATCATCCGAAATTTCGCCGTTCTCCTGTACACCGTCCAGAATATAGGAAGAACCCAGATTGGATGTCAGAATCAGGATCGTATTCTTGAAATCCACCGTTCTGCCCTGAGAATCCGTAATCCTGCCGTCATCCAGTACCTGCAACAATAAATTAAATACATCCGGATGGGCTTTCTCAACTTCGTCCAGCAATACAACACAGTAAGGCTTTCTGCGGACGGCTTCCGTCAATTGTCCGCCCTCTTCATAGCCAACATATCCGGGAGGCGCACCGATCAGACGGCTGACACTGAATTTTTCCATGTATTCACTCATGTCAATCCGGATCATGTTGGATTCATCATCAAATAACGCCTGTGCAAGCGCTTTGGCAAGTTCGGTCTTGCCAACACCTGTAGGACCTAAAAACAGGAATGAACCAATCGGACGATCCGGCGACTGGATTCCGGCACGGGATCGCAGAATTGCTTCACTGACTTTTGTGACAGCCTCCTCCTGACCAATTACACGTTCATGCAGAATATCTTCCATACGCAGTAATTTTTCACGTTCCCCTTCCATGAGCCTGGAAACCGGGATGCCCGTCCAACGGCAGATAATTCTTGCAATCTCCTCAGAAGTCACTTCATCCCTTAGCAATGTGTTCTGTACACCGGAATCAGATACGATTTTTTCCTGTTCTGCAAGCTGTTTCTGCAATTCCGGAAGTCTGCCATATTTTAATTCAGAAGCAAGATTTAAATTATACTCCCGTTCCGCACGTTCCATGTCAGATTTGACCTGTTCTATTTCTTCCCGGAGTTTCTGGACTCTGAAAATCCCGGAACGTTCATTTTCTAATTTAGCTTTCATTGCTGTGAATTCTTCCCGCAATTCAGCAAGCTCTTTCTGGATCTCCTGCAAATGTTCCTGAGAAAGCTTGTCTGTTTCTTTTTTCAGAGCGGTTTCTTCAATTTCAAGCCGGATGATATGCCGGGAAATATCGTCAATTTCCTGCGGCATGGAATCCATCTCTGTTCGGATCATCGCACATGCCTCGTCCACCAGGTCAATTGCCTTATCCGGCAGGAATCTGTCCGAAATATAACGATCTGAGAGTGTCACAGCCGCAAGTAGGGCATTATCATGAATCTTGACACCGTGAAATACTTCATAACGTTCTTTGAGTCCTCGGAGAATAGAAACCGTATCTTCTACAGTTGGTTCAGCGACAAGAACCGGCTGAAAACGCCGTTCCAGAGCAGGATCTTTTTCAATATACTGACGATATTCATTCAAAGTTGTTGCACCGATGCAGTGCAGTTCTCCACGGGCAAGCATGGGTTTGAGAAGATTCCCCGCATCCATTGCGCCGTCCGTCTTGCCTGCACCAACAATCGTATGCAGTTCATCAATAAACAGAATCATTCTGCCGTCGCTTTTCTTAATTTCTGCAAGAACGGCTTTCAAACGTTCTTCAAATTCGCCACGGTATTTTGCACCAGCAACGAGCGCTCCCAGATCCAGAGAAAAAATTTGTCGTTCTTTCAAGCTGTCCGGCACATCTCCCCGGACGATCCGGAGTGCAAGCCCCTCCGCAATTGCCGTCTTGCCCACACCAGGTTCACCGATCAGAACCGGATTATTTTTTGTCTTCCGGGACAAAATCTGAATTACATTCCGGATTTCGCTGTCACGACCGATGACCGGTTCAAGCTTATCCTGTCGGGCAAGATCCGTGAGAATCTGTCCGTATTTTGTCAACACATCATAAATTTCTTCCGGATTTTCGTTTGTCACTCTGGTATTCCCCCGAACTTGCATGAGAACTTGCAGAAACGCATTTTTGTCAATCTGATATTGCGTCAAAATTTTTTTCAAATTCTGATCCGGCACTTCCAGCAATGCCAGACAGATATGCTCCACGGAAACATATTCATCACGCATGTTCGCCGCCTGCTGTTCTGCAAGATTCAGCGTTTGATCGACTTCACGGGAAATCAAGATCTGTCCCGCTTGTCTGCCGCTGCCGGTCACAGCCGGGAGTCCGTTAATGATTGTCTGCACGGATTTTTGGAGCTGACCGGGATCAATGTTCAATTTTTTGAATAACTGACCGATCAAGCCGTCCTCTTGGGTAATGAGTGCCTGGAACAGATGCACCTGTTCAATATGCATATGACTGGCGGAAAGTGCCATGCTTTGCGCACTTTGAATGGCTTCCATAGATTTCTGGGTAAATTTCTGTACATTCATGATAAAAACCTCCCTGAAAATAATTCTAAAAAATTATATAAACTGTTTGATTTGTGCTGATTCTTCAGCAAACTGTCGTTCCAGACGCTCCGGAGATTCTCCGGCAAACCAGGCTTTCAGATACTGATCAAAACGTCGAATGTATTCGCTGAGCAGGATTCCAGTTTTATCTGTATGCAGACCTGCACAGGACACAAAACGCTCCAGTCTGCCGGGGGTGATCCGGTATTCCACCGGATGTTCTGAAAAATAGCAAGATTCCAATGCAATCCAAAACCGGAAAAATTCGTCGAGAGCGGCAATTAACGTCTGATTCTGTGTGCGGAGCTTAATTTTTAATTTTCCTGTATAATTCTGCTCCGGGTAAATCTCTACAGAGTAGAGAATTGTCGGCTTGTACTTGTAATCCAGACGACTTTGCAAAGCAAAGATATTCGCTGAAGTCTGTCCAAGCATCCGGAACTGTTCCTGCACGAGATCTTCCAGACCGGAAAAAATGCGCTGCATCCGCATTTCAGGCGTGACACAGGAGAGATGTTCTGCAAGAATCTGGTTAATGCAATTAGACCGGCTTGTGTGCATTTCATAGGCGAGCTGATCCACTTTGCGGATCACATCGTCCGAAAGCACAAGACTGTAAATATTTTTACTGATCCCCAAATTTTTATACATCTCCTTTCAGAATTTGATTTTCAAATTATTAATTTTGCTGACAAATATAGTATAGCACACTTCTTGAAATTTGTCAAGCATTTTATTAATTTTTTTTGCAAATTTAAAAAAATACTGCACCAGGAAAAAATCCCATGCAGTATTACCAGAATAGTTATCATTAATAGTTATCATTAAAAATCCGTTTCTTCTTCGGGAATTTCCAGGCGAGTAATTTCTACCTGTTCAATGCGTTTGCCGGACATCTTCATGACACGCACACGCAGTCCCTCACTCTCAAATACATCATCCTGGGACGGAATCTTCTCCAGAACTTCCATCACCCAACCGCCAATGGTCATTGCTTCAAAATCAGAAGCAATTTCTAAAAATTCAAATACTTTTTCAATGTTCGCTTTTCCGGAGACAACAAACACATTTTCGTCGACTTTCTGGATTTCCCGGACGATTTCATCATGTTCGTCCCAGATTTCTCCCACCAGTTCTTCCAGAATGTCTTCCAGTGTAACAAGTCCCGCCGTACAGCCGAATTCATCCATAACCACGGCAATATGCTGCTGCTGTTCCTGCAATTCTTTTCTTAAATCGCTGATTTTCTTGCTTTTCGGCACAAAGAGCACCGGTTTGACAATTTCAAAAATTTCCGTCCGGCTTTGGAATGCCGTGTGATAAAAATCTTTATAATACAAAATGCCTGTAATATTATCCAGACTTTTTTCATAGACCGGAAGACGGGAATAACCGGATTCTGAAAACATCCGTGCAACTTCCTCTTTGGAACTGTCCGCCGGGAGTGCCTCAATATCAATTCTGGGAGTAAAAATATCCCGGACTTCCAGCTCATTGAATTCAATAGCACTGCGGATCAGTTCGCTTTCGTCCTTGTCAATGCCGCCGCCCTGCTCAGCCTCGTCTACAATCGTAAGGAGTTCCTGTTCTGTAATGCCGGATTCTTCGGAAGATTTAAAAATTTTTGAGAGCAGATTCTGCCATTGTTTAAAAACAAATGTGAATGGTTTCAAAATCCGGATCAGGAAATTCAAAAACGGCGCAGAAAACATTGCAATCTGTTCCGGAGATTCTTTTGCAATTGTTTTGGGGGAAATTTCGCCGAAAATCAATAAAATAACTGTCATGACAACCGTCGAGGCCGTCGCTCCCAGATCGTTATCATGCAGCAGACGAACGAATAACAGCGTTGCAATGGAAGAACATGCAATATTGACAACGTTATTGCCGATCAGAATTGCTGAGAGCATTTCATCATAATGTTCTGATAATTTCAGAACGAGCTTTGCTTTTTTGTTGCCGTCCTCCGCTTTGTTTTTCAACCGGACACGGCTGATGGAATTGAATGCAGTCTCAGTCGCAGAAAAATACATGGAGAGCACAATACAGACAACAATAATTAAAACAGAAATACCATTTTCCATGTGTCAAAAAATCCTTTCTGAAATCAAAATAAAAACAGGGACAAACAGAAATAAACAGAAACTGCAAAAAACAGCTCTGCACAATCCGGATTTTCCGACAGGATTTAAATTAAAGCAAAAATTATACGGCGCTTCCGCATCATCAGAATTATCAGAATTAGAGTTCATAATAAATTCACTCAACAGCTCCTTTCTTCGCATGGCTATTATTATAGCATATTTTTCCGGGAAAGTCAAGAGCAAATTTTATTTTCCGGCAAATATTCAAAATAAATTAAAATTTAAAAATTCTGTGCAGAAAC
>CAMWTO010000105.1 GCA_947177205.1 uncultured Ruminococcus sp.
AAAAATTTTTCTATGCATAATTTACGATAAATTTTTATCGTTTATCATTAAAAAAGCGACCGAGACTTTCCCCGGTCGCTTTCTGCAATTTCTCACAATTGTTCATCGTAATGATGAGGATCAAAATTCAGATCTTCCCAGTAAATTCGATAGATACATCTGAAACCGTCATAATTAATGATGGTTAATTTCACATAATCATCATGCCATTCCAGTTCATAATTCGTTTCATCCAGTATTTCATAATTATTACGAACCAAAAAACTTCTGGTGTCAAAATCATGATTTTCATCATAGATCATGAAATGCGCTGTTGTTGTCTCTGAATATGCATGATTTTCAGGAATATAAGCAACAATTTCATGCTTTTTATCAGGAGCTTTTTCTAAAATCCATTGAGAATTTGGTTTTATACTATGTTCCGTGACAAAAATATACCCAAATAATACTATGATGATCGTTTCAATCAGGATAATAATTTTATATTTGTTCATTCTCTATTTACTCTTTTTCTTTGAATACATTAATAAATTCAAAATAAATATAGCAACTGCAAATAGCAAATTTCTTAATGCGATATCAGGGTCAAATAAGGAAATAAACTTAAGCTTATCCGATTCATAAATCAACCATAATTTGCGACGAATTAGTATGTAAGATTCAACAAAAATTACGATTACGCTTATGAAGCAAAGAAATTTATGAACTTTCGTTTTTATCTTCCTCCTCTTTTTCATTTGCTTTCTGCACTTTTCCCTATGGGGATTTCACTCAGGATTTTGCTTTTGTGTTGATTTCCACCAGGAGCTTTGCAAGTAATTCTTCCAGCGTCATATTGCCCAGATTGTCGCCCTTTCTGGAACGAACGGAAACTGTCCGGTCTGCGACTTCGTTATCACCGACTGTGAGCATATACGGGATTTTGTCAAGCGTCGCCTCACGGATTTTCTTGCCCATCTTTTCTGCTCTGTCATCAATTGAACACCGGATACCGGCATTTGCAAGTGCGTTTCTGATCTCGTTTGCAAAATCCAGATGACGGTCTGCAATCGGGATAATTTTCACCTGTTCCGGCGCAATCCACAACGGGAGCGCACCTGCGAAATGTTCAAGCATGTAGGCAAGCGTTCTCTCAAAGCATCCCAGAGAAGTTCTGTGAATAATATACGGAATTTTCTTCGTGCCGTTCTTGTCAACATATTCCATACCGAACTTTTCCGCTAACAGCATATCAATCTGGATTGTGACAAGCGTATCTTCCTTGCCGAAAACATTTTTGTACTGAATATCTAATTTCGGTCCATAGAATGCCGCTTCATCAATGCCGATTTCGTACTCTAAGCCCAGTTTGTCCAGGATCTCACCCATGACACGCTGTGCTTCGTCCCACTGTTCTTTTGTACCCTCGTATTTGTTATCCGGATTTGCAGGATCCCACTGGGAGAACCGGAATGTACAATCCTGTAACAAGCCAACAGTATCCAGGAAGTAATTGACAAAATCCAAACAGCCCTTGAATTCTTCTTCCAGCTGATCCGGTCGGAGAATATAATGTCCCTCGGAAATCGTGAACTGACGGACACGGATTAATCCATGCATTTCGCCGGAATCTTCGTTCCGGAACAGTGTGGATGTCTCCGTCAGTCTCATGGGGAGATCCCTGTAAGAACGCTGTTTGTTTAAATATACTTGATACTGGAACGGGCATGTCATGGGACGGAGTGCAAAGCATTCCTTGGATTCGTCATGCGGATCGCCGATGATAAACATGCCATCCAGATAATGATCCCAGTGACCGGAAATCTTATATAAATCCCGTTTTGCAATCAGGGGCGTTTTGGTTAATAAACAGCCGTGTGCCTGTTCGTAATCTTCTACCCATCTTTGCAGTAACTGGACAACTCTTGCGCCCTTCGGGAGCAAAACCGGCAAGCCCTGTCCGATACAATCCACCGTTGTGAAATATTCCAGTTCCCGACCTAATTTATTATGATCCCGGCGTTTTGCCTCCTCCCGTCGGTTGAGATCTTCTTCCAGTTGAGATGCTTTCGGGAATGCCGTGCCGTAGATTCTGGACAGCATTTTATTTTTCTCCGAACCCCTCCAGTAAGCACCAGTACAGGACAATAATTTAAATGCCTTGACGGGTTCTGTCGTCATCAGGTGAGGACCTGCACAGAGATCCACAAATTCGCCCTGCTGATAGAAGGAAATCGGTTCGCCTTTGTCAGCGTGTTCCTGACAGAGTTCCACTTTGTAGGATTCGTCCATCCCCTGGAGCTTGGCAAGAGCTTCTTCCGGGGAAAGCGTGAACTGCTCCAGGACGAGCTTTTCTTTGACGATTTTTTTCATTTCGGCTTCAATTTTTAATAATTCCTCCGGCGTGAACGGGTGTTCCGCATCGAAATCATAATAGAATCCGTCATCAATCGCAGGACCAATGGCAAGTTTTGTTGCCGGATACAATCTTTTGACAGCCTGTGCCAGGATGTGGGAGGCTGTATGCCAGAAAGCTTTTTTACCCTCTTTGTCGTCAAATGTCAGCACTTCAAACTGGCAATTTTTTGTCAGTACCGTGCGGAGATCGCAGACTTCCCCGTCAATCCGGACAGCACAGGCAGATTTATACAATCCCATGCCAATACCTTTGATGACTTCGGCAGCGAGTGTATTCTCCGGAACTTCCCGGATACTGCCGTCTTTGAGTATTAATTGCAGCATAATTTTCTTCTCCTTTTGATTATTTTTTAATAATTAAAATAAAAAACACCCAGAAATCCTGTATTGCCAAGATTTCAGGGTGATAATTACCACTGTTCCACCTGAATTTATGCATAATTATTTTTATGCACCTCATTAAGACTAGATAACGATAGTCAACCGCTGTGAATTAGACAGACTCCAGGGGTGGTATCGCATCACAGAACAGACTTGTTTTGCTGTCAGTTTCAGCCTGGTGCTGACAGCTCTCTGAAAAACAAGGGCGGAATGCCGTCTGTGAGGACTTCCCTGTCATAGATTTTTAATTATTTTTTTGTAGTAAAACCGGCTTTAACAAGTAAAAAAGTCCAAAACCAATGCAGCAACCTGGCAGATTCAACAGCAGGTCATCAATATCACATGCACCCAATAATGTAATTAATTGCACAATTTCAACGCAGGCAATTATCAGAAATGATGTGATGAAAAATTTTGAAAATTTTCTTTGCTTTTCTGAAAAATAAGGGAGAAACACGCCCATTGGCACAAATAACAGGACATTTCCAACAATATTCTGAAAAGCATAATCATAAAAAATAGAATAGATTGAAATAGGATCCATGCATTCAATATAATTTGAAATTGTTCGGAATGGCACTAAATTAATCCAGGATTTAATGCACCACCAAAATCCGTAATATTTCATATCCTCTATTAGAGGATTCAGCACTGTAACCCTCTTCAAAAATAACAAATAGAGCAAAGCCAATAAGTAAATGACAAGGCAGATTCTCATGAAAATTTTAATGATTTTAGACTTCATATTTTGAAAACTCCTGATTGCTTTACAGATTTATCATAGCACAAAAAATCGGATTTGTCAAGAGAGAATTTTTGCTTTTTCAAAGAAAAAATTCAGCATGTCCTCCTGTTCTTCTAACTGGAATCTCTGATAACTTTCATACTGATTTTCTGCATGATCGTAGATAATTACCTTATGTGGTGCGATCCAGCACATGTCACTGATTGCCAGATCACCAACATTCTCAAAGTGAATTGTGATATCATTTTCTTCTGGAAAATCAAAATAAATTTCATCTTCCGTGATTGTCAGTAATAAGTCCATTTTCCAGACGTTATTTATCGCATCAAAGTGTTTTCTGATTTCCAGATTTTTCATATATTTCTTTTGATTTAATAATTTTTGAAGTTCCTGCATGGTAAAATCCTCGCTTAAAATTTCAATTTTTTAGATTATATCACACAAAAATATTTTTGTCAAGAAACCTCTTGCCTAAATTTACAAACTATGCTATAATAAAATCATAAATCAGAAAGGAGTGTTTCACACAATGCGTAAATTATTAATCGTGGATGACGAAGTCAATATCAGAGCTGTCGTCAGGGAATATGCAGAATTTGAAGAATACGAAGTGGATGAAGCAGAAAACGGCATGGAGGCTGTGGCAAAATGCCGTCAGCAGGACTATGATTTAATCATCATGGATGTGATGATGCCCAAGCTTGACGGCTACTCCGCAAGCAAGGAGATCAAAAAACACAAGAATATTCCAATTATAATGCTCTCGGCAAGAGGCGAAGAATATGATAAATTATTCGGATTCGAGATCGGTGCGGATGATTATGTTGTCAAGCCGTTCTCTCCCAAAGAATTAATGGCTCGTGTCCGGGCTGTCCTGGCAAGAAGTCAGTTCTCCGGGAATATCATCCGGCAGGAAGAACATGAATGCATGGTTTTTGATGGCTTAAAAATTGATCTTTCCGGACGTGAAGTCTATGTCAACGGCGTTAAGGCATCCATGACACCCAAAGAATATGATTTGTTATTTTATCTGGCTCGCAACAGAGGACTTGCACTGACCAGGGACAAGCTTCTGGAAGCTGTCTGGGGGTATGATTTCTTCGGGGATGACCGGACGGTTGACACGCATATTAAAATGCTCCGCAACAGTCTGGGCGAATACCGGAAATTTATTGTCACACTCCGGGGAATGGGTTACAAATTTGATGCGGATGCAGAATAATATCCAGAGACTGCGGAAAATTAAGCGCCGTGTCAAGCAGGAAAAAGACCGTCCCTCCGTCCATACGCTTCTGGCAATGTCATTCCTGATTTTCGTTGTGATTACATCCGGATTGCTTTTGATTGAAGTTCTGTTTCTGGAAAAATTCTATTATTATTTCAAAATTTCAGAAACACAGGATCTTGCAACAAAATTGCTTGAAACTCACGAAACGGAAGAATTCACCAAAGAATTTAAAGAAACATTAAGCGCTATGGCGATCAATAACCAGATCTGTATCACGGTCGTAGACAACCGGAGCTATATCAGCTATGAAAGCGATGTTATGGACACAAGATGCCTGATTCATGGATGGCATAATTATAATAGGCTCTATCTTCTGACACGTGAAATCCGGGAAAGCAGTACTGGCATGATCTGCAGGAATATCTTTGACGAACAGATCAACATGGAAACACTGCTTCTTGGGAGCGTCATCGGGTCGCAGGATGATCCGGAAGGCTATATTCTGTTTAATACAGCACTACAGCCTGTCGGCACCACGGTTGATCTGTTAAAACGTCTGTTAATCCTGATTGCCGTGGTTCTGTTTCTGATTGGCATTATCATTGCACTTGTGGTCTCAAACAGGTTAGCCGTTCCGATCATCCAGCTGACGAATGCTGCAAAACAGATGGCGCATGGCAATTATAAAACAGAATTCGAGGGCGGCGGCTACAAAGAAATTGATGAATTAGCACAGACGCTGACTTATGCGGAACAGGAAATTTCCAAAGTAGACACCATGCAAAGGGATCTGATTGCCAATGTTTCGCATGATCTGCGCACACCTCTGACAATGCTGAAAGCATATGCCGAAATGATCCGGGATCTTTCCGGGGATAATCCTGTCAAACGCAATGCGCATCTGCAAGTCATTATCGAAGAAACGGACAGATTAACCATGCTTGTCAATGACATTCTGGATCTTTCCAAACTGGAGAACGGCAGCCAGAAACTGGAATTCCAGAGTTTCGATGTCACGGCATGGCTGTCGGATATTTGTTCCCGGTACAGGGGCGTTTCTGAAAAAATGGGGTATCACATTACATTCACCCCGGACGAACCTGTAGAAGTTTCCTGCGATCCGGGCAAGATGGAGCGTGTTGTGTGCAATTTAATCAACAATGCGATTAATTACACCGGAGAAGACAAACAAGTATTTATCCGGCAAATCAACACAGATACGGGCGTCCGGGTGGAAGTCCGTGACACGGGAGCAGGCATTGAAGAAGAAAAAATCAACAAAATTTTTGAAAAATACTATCGGAGCGAAAATCACAAACGTGAAGTCGTCGGCACAGGTTTAGGACTATCTATCGTGAAAGTGATTCTGAAACTGCATGATTATCCGTTCGGGGTACGTTCAAAACCGGGAAATGGTTCAGTCTTCTGGTTCTGTATCCAAAAAAATTAAAATTAAAAGTAAACATAAAATTTCACTTGTTTTTCACAGAATTATCACATAAATTTCTTTTTATGAATTTATAATAATTCCTGAACAGGAGCTCACAGGTTTTCCTGACATTTTCCCCCTGAGTTCCGTTCATTCTGCTAATAACGTTTTACCCCGACGTTATTATGAAAAATCCCCAATAATCCCTATATCATACATAAAGACTTTCCTGCGGGAAAGTTTTTGTGTTTTTCAGGAAAATAAAAATACACAAATTTTCAACTTGTTTTCATATAATTATCACAAAGGCATGTTAGAATACAATTGTTCCAGAAAACTGGAACTAGATTTCTCCCCCTTTTCAGATGAATTAACGTGTCTCCAACGTTAATTATCTCAAAATCCCTATAATCCCTATATCATGGCAAAACACCTCTGCTTCGGCAGGGGTGTTTTGTTGTGATTATGCCATTAATTAATAAAAACAGAACACCCCTGCGCCGCACGAGTGTTCTAAATGATAATGAAAATAAATTTAAATTATTTTTTTAATAATTTCTCTGCGGATGCCAGTTTCACGCAGAGTACAAACAGATCCATTGCCTGCTGTAATTCTGTAACGTCCGGATAAGTCGGCGCAATCCGGATGTTTCTGTCTTCCGGATCTTTTCCATATGGGAACGCCGCACCTGCACCAGTGAGGACAACGCCTGCATTTTTGCACAGTTCTACAATTCGCTTTGCACAATCCGGCATTGCGTTGAACGAAACGAAGTAGCCGCCTTTGGGTTCTGTCCATTCGCCGATGCCAAGCGGTCTGATTTCCGCATTGAGCGTGTCCAGAACAATCTTGAATTTCGGTTCAATCAAGGCTCTTTGCTTCTCCATATGTGCCATAATGTTTTCCAGTTTGCCGTCAAAATATTTTACATGGCGCATCTGGTTAATCTTATCAAAACTGATCGTGAAAACTGTCAGTGCTTTTGTAATATCTGCAATATTATTCCTGGATGCCGCAATCATGGACACGCCTGCGCCTGCATAAGTGACTTTTGCAGTGGATGCAAAAATATAAACAAGATCTTCATTCTGATATTTCTTTGCTTCCTGCAGGATGGGCAGAATGATCTTGGGATTGTCACACAGATGATGAATACAATAAGCATTATCCCAGAAAATACGGAAATCCTTTGCTTTCGGCTGTAATTTTGCAAAACGTGTCACTACTTCATCGCTGTAGACAATTCCGGACGGATTGGAATATTGTGGAACACACCAGATGCCCTTGATAGAATCGTCCTCAGAGACTAATTTTTCCACCAGATCCATGTCCGGACCATTTTCATCCGTCGGAATGTTAATCATTTCAATATTGAAAAATTCTGTAATCTTGAAATGTCTGTCATACCCCGGAACAGGGCACAGGAATTTGACATGCTCCAGTTCTTTCCAAGGCGTACACCCCAGGAGTCCATGTGTATGTGCATAGGTAATCACCATGTACATTGCCTGCAGGCTTGCATTGCCGAACATAAACATTTCATCCGGTTCTACGCCAAGCATGGGCGCAAATAATTTCTTCGCTTCCGGAATACCATCAAGCAGACCGTAATTCCGGTAGTCTCCGCCCTCGCCGATCAGATCTTCATTTTGGATACATGTCAGCAGATCTTTGCTTAAATCAAGCTGTTCCGGAGACGGCTTGCCTCTGGACATGTCCAGTTTCAGGTTCTGCGCCTGATAATTTTCATAGGCTTTCAGACATTCCTGATAGAATGCAGAAAGTTCCTGCGGATTGTACTGAGACAGATTCATAAAAAATCGTTCCTTTCTATTCATTATTAATTTATAATTATAATAAAATTTTAATCTCTAGTTTATTATATAACAGAATTGTCTGATTTGCAAGTAATTTGT
>CAMWTO010000106.1 GCA_947177205.1 uncultured Ruminococcus sp.
AATATGGCATATCTGATAAACTATTTAATCTGATCTTTTTCGGATAATTTAAATTTACCAAAAAAAATTTAAAAAATATAAATAAGCATTTTTTTGAATTTTAGAAAAATCCCTTGACAAACTGCATGTTTTGTGCTATCATGTCTATAATATAGCTTTGTAAGATCACTATTAGCCATGATGAACCAGAAAGGGATTTTTGTGATTTATGAATAATTCAGATTTGAAAGTAACCGGCTCACGGAAAAATATCATGCAATCAGAATATGAATTTTATGATCTGATTGCAAATCTGCTGCAATCCCAAGAAGTCCAGGGATTGAAAAATTACCGACATCATATTATGACAACCCGATTCCAGCATTGTCTGAATGTTTCGTATTACAATTATAAAATCTGCCGTTTTCTGAAACTGGATGCCGATTCTGCGGCAGTTGCAGGTCTTCTGCATGATCTGTATTATTATGATACAAAAGCCTACACCAGTCAGAAACCGGAAATCAGACACAGCCGGAATCATCCTCGAAGAGCTTTGCAGAATGCGGAAAAAATGCTGCAACTTAACGACCGGGAACGTGACATGATCAGCAAACATATGTGGCCTGTGACAACTGACAGACCCAAATATGCAGAAACTTACCTCATCACATTCGTAGACAAATACTGCGCTATGATTGAATTCATTCTGCCGCAGCCCCGGAGACTGCTGAATCTTTGCCGGAATTTCCGTCATGTCAAAGAATACCGAAATTCAAAAATATAATTTTTGAATTTTTTCTTGACAAATCCGGAATTCTGTGCTATACTGTTTTTTAGATGTCCTGACGCTGAAATGATAATCATTAAAGCGAAAGCACATAGCAAATGAAAGCAAATTAAAATTATAAATTTAATTTGATATAAATATAATTTATAATTATTTATAATGCTATGTCCTTTTTTTCAGGATATAGCATTTTTTTATTGATTTAGGAGAACATAAATTTATGAATCCAGAAACAAGAGTCGCCATTATCGGCATTATCGTAGAGAATCCACAGCAGGTTGATGCATTGAATCAGCTGTTGCATGAATTTAGTCCGTATATTATCGGCAGAATGGGGATTCCCTACCATAAACGGAATATTAACATTATCAGTGTAGCAATTGATGCGCCACAGGATCAGATTAATACACTCACGGGAAAAATCGGCAGATTATCGGGAATTTCTGCTAAGACGGTATATTCCAATATCAAGGCAAAGGCGGATACCACATGAAAAAAAATCTGAATACACAGATTGGCGCTTTAAAACCTGTCTGGAACATCTTTCTGTTGATTTTGCCGATCTTTTTGGGATTTCTTGCCCTGTGTATTGGTCGGATTTCCTATCCGCTGGAAGATATTCTTGACGTTCTTGGAGCAAAGCTCACGGGATCAGAACCCGGAACAGACAAACAAATTGCCATGATTATCTGGAACATCCGTCTCCCCCGGATTCTGATGGCAATGCTTGTCGGAGCAGGACTCTCCGTCGCAGGCTGTGCCTTTCAGAGCCTGTTTGCCAATCCTCTGGCAACACCGGACACATTAGGAGTGGCATCCGGGACATCGTTTGGCGCAGCACTTGCACTGCTCTTAGGCTGTCATCTGTTCGGAACGCAAGTCATTGCGTTCACATTCGGAATTCTGGCAGTTGCCTTGACATGGCTCAGCGCCGCCGGAAAATCCAACGGACTCAGCTCCGTGGTCTTAGCCGGAATTATGATCGGCTCACTGTTCTCAGCGCTGATTTCCCTTGTGAAATTCACGGCAGATACAGAATCACAGCTCCCTGCCATTACTTACTGGCTAATGGGAAGTTTAAGCAGTGCCGGATTTGCATCTCTGAAAATCGGCGCACCCTGTATTATCCTGACAATTCTGATATTATATCTGCTCCGCTGGCAATTGAATATTTTGCCGCTTGGCGAAGATGAAGCAAAATCCCTCGGCAGTAATATCAAATTATTGAGAATTATTACAATCCTGTGCGCTACAGCAATGACGGCATCCAGTGTAGCGATGTGCGGTCAGGTGGGATGGGTCGGCTTGCTGATTCCCCATATTTGCCGGATGGCATTTGGAAACAATCATAGAACACTAATTCCGGCGTGTATCAGTCTGGGTGCATCATTCTTGATGATTGTGGACACAATGGCAAGGAGCATATCTGCATCAGAAATTCCGATTTCTGTATTGACGGCAATCATCGGCGCACCGTTTTTTATCATTCTCATGCGGAGAACAGGAGGGTGGAAATTATGAAATTAGAAATCCGGGACGGCTGTTTCGGCTATCCGAAACAGAAACAGATCCTGTACAAAATTAATCTTTGTGCAGAATCCGGGGATTTAATCGCAATTCTAGGACCAAACGGCGCAGGTAAAACAACGCTTTTACGCTGTATGCTTGGATTTCTGAAATGGAATTCGGGCGAAACACTGTTAGATCAGAAAAATTTAAAACAAATCCCGGCAAAAACAATCTGGAAACAGATTGCCTATGTGCCGCAGGCAAAAAATTTCAATTCCGCATTCAGAGCCGAAGAAGCAGTTTTACTTGGCAGGAATGCACATTTGGGAATGTTCTCTCAGCCGAAACAGTCTGATTTACAGCTTGTACATGACATTATGAACCGGCTGAATATTTTATATCTGGCTGACAAAAGCTGCTGTGAAATGAGCGGCGGTGAACTCCAGATGGTATTAATCGCCAGGGCATTAATCACAGAACCGAACATTTTAGTATTGGACGAACCGGAATCCAATCTGGATTTTCGGAATCAGCTGATCATCCTGGAAACCATGACAGAACTGACCCGGCAGGGCATCACTTGTATTTTTAATACACACTATCCGGATCATGCTTTGCGAAGATCCAACAAAGCCTTGTTATTAAATAAAAATGGCACAGCGCAGTTCGGAAATACTTCTGAGATTATCACCCCGGAACAGATCCAGAATGCATTCCAGGTGAAAACCATAATTCATAAAATCAAGAATCAGGATCAGACTTATTACAGTATACTGCCGTTAGAACTGGCAGATGTACCCACAGGAGGAAAATTATCATGTTAAAAATCGCAGTTTACGGCAAAGGCGGTATCGGAAAATCCACGACCGTCTCAAACATTGCTGCCGTTCTGGCACAGAAAGGCTTGAAAGTCCTGCAAATCGGTTGTGATCCCAAAGCGGATTCGACTTCATTGCTGCATCATGATCAGAAATTAACAACAATTCTGGATCTTGTCAGATCAAAAAAAAATGTTACACTGGAAGATATGATCTGCACCGGCTATGCGGATGTGATCTGTGCGGAAACCGGCGGACCTGCACCAGGTATGGGCTGTGCCGGGCGTGGTATTATCACAGCTCTGGAAACACTTCAGAAAAAGGGCATTTATGAAACATATCAACCGGACGTTGTGCTTTATGACGTTCTGGGAGATGTTGTCTGCGGCGGATTCTCCATGCCCATGCGTGACGGTTACGCCGATCAAGTATTTATTATCACATCCGGGGAAAATATGGCAATTTATGCAGCCGCAAATATTGCTATGGCAGTTCAGCATTTCCAGGAACGGAATTATGCGCAACTCGGCGGTATTATTTTAAATCAGAGAAATGTGAAGAACGAACTGAAAAAAGTTCAGGAATTATGCAAAGATCTTAACACTTCCCTGATTGGCACACTCAGCCGGAGCAAGACTGTTCAGGAATCGGAAGAACTGCATCAAACTGTCATCCAGGCATTTCCAGATAGTAACATGGCAGAAGAATATAGAAGTCTGACGGATCAGATTCTGGAAGCCTGTCAGAAAAATTCTCAGGAGGAATCCCCATGCTGAAACGAATTGGAAAAGAAATTGACCTTTCCGGCGCAATGACAACAATCCGGGACGCCACATTTCCCTCACCGTTCCAATCTGAACTGGAATATAGTTGTTCTGCACGTGGCACATGGAATATCGTGCACACAGGATTTTTAGTTCCGGAATCGCATGAAATTTTCGTCTGTGCAGCCGGTTGTCTCCGTGGTGTGGTACTGACAGCAGCGGAATGCGGACTCTCCGGGCGATTCTCCACAATTGAAATCCGTGAAGAAAATGTTCTAAATGGCGATCTGGAAGAATTATTAATTAACGGTGTTTCGGATATTATCCGGCAACTTCCCGAACGTCCCAAAGCTATATTAATCTATACAAGCTGTATTCATCATTTTATCGGCTGTGATACTACGCTTTGCTATAAAAAACTGAGAGAACATTATCCGGATATTGATTTCACAGACTGCTACATGAATCCGATCATGCGCAAAAGTGGTCTGACACCAGATCAAATCATGCGCAGACAACTCTACAGTCTGTGGCATCAGCCGGAATCCGGACAAAATCCTCGAAAAATGAACATAATCGGTAATAATCTGCCAACCCAGAAAAATTCGGAATTATACACACTCGCCGGAATTGCCGGTTATGATCTGACGGAGATTCATGACTGTAAAAATTATGCACAATACCAGGATATGGCATGTGCATCTGCAAATCTCTGTTATAATCCCGTTGCAAAAGCTGCCGGAGAAATGCTTGCAGAAAAATATCATCAAAAATTGCTTTATTTCCCTGTAAGCTATTCTTATCAGGAAATCCAGAAATCTCTTGCAGAATATGCAAATTTTTTAAATATTCCCTTGCCGGATTACGCTGATGTGATCGCAAAATGCGACCTGAAAGCAGAATCTCTTAAAAAATTAATTGCTGATACACCGATTATGATTGACTACACAGCGACAATCCGTCCGTTAAGCCTGGCAAGATTTCTGTTAGAACATCATTTCAATGTGACCCGGATTTATGCAGACGGTTTCACACAGGAAGAATTTCAGGATTTCAACTGGCTGCAAGAGAATTATCCCGATTTAGAGATTTTTGCAACAATTCAAGTTAAAATGCGGATGATTCCAAGAGAATACTCAAAAAAGACGCTTGCGATTGGACAGAAAGCAGCCTACTTCCTGAATACGCCGTATTTTATAAACATAATAGAAAATAACGGTTTCTGGGGATTTTCCGGAATTCTTGAATTTTTGGAATTACTCGAAGATGCGTTCCTGCATGAAAAAGATACAAAAAAACTTGTCCAGATCAAGGGCGTGGGGTGTGGTACAGCATGTATATAAATTATAATTTAAATCATAATTATCAGACAGCAAGAATTATTTCCACCTATACAGCAGACGTATCCGGCGTATGTTCTGCATTGTTTGAACTCGGCGGCATGTCTGTGATTCATGACGCATCCGGATGTAATTCCACTTATAATACACATGACGAGCCTCGCTGGTATGACTTTGACAGCATGGTATTCCTGTCCGGGATTTCCGAAATGGAAGCCATCATGGGTAATGATGAGAAATTAATTCATGATGTGATCTCAGCGGCAGAACAGCTCTCTCCGAAGTTTATTGCCCTTGCAGGAACACCGATTCCCATGATGGTCGGGACGGATTTCAAAGCCATTGCATCCGTAATTGAAAAGCAAACCGGCATCCCATGCATGGGGATTCCGACAAACGGAATGCATACTTATGTCCAGGGTGTTTCTATGGCAATGCAAACACTGGCTGAAAAATTCGTGACAGAATCCATGCCGAAAACAAAAAAAATTTCTGTGAATCTCTTGGGCGTGACACCGTTGGATTTTTCTCTGAACGGTAGTGTACAGCATATGCATGACCTGCTGAATCAGAATCAAATTGAAGTTGTTTCCTGCTGGTGCATGGGTGATTCCCTGGAAAATTTGAAGCTTGCACCGTCTGCGCATGTTAACTTGGTGGTATCTTATGCCGGGATTGGCGCAGCAGAATATCTTGCAAAAAAATTTGGGATTCCCTATCTGATTGCACGACCTTACGGAAAAGCATTCAGTTCTGAGATCATCCGGGCAATCCGGAATCTGTCAGACTATCCGAAGAATCAAAAAAATTTGCAAAATTCTGTTCTTTGCCGGAATCAAGAAATCCCCGGCAATCCGGAAATTATCATGATCGGCGAAGGGATCAGCTCCGAAAGTCTGGCAAGAGCTATTGAACGAGAAACCGGAAAAACTGTCGGGACAATCATCGCAACGGAATATGACACAAATTTCTTGTCTGAAAATGCTCGTATTGCCCGTGACGAAGCTGAGTTAATCCCGATTCTGAAAAATCCGGATTTAAAATATCTGATTGCTGACCCGTTGTATCAGCCAATCTGTCCGAAATCCGTGAAATTCATCCGATTAGGACATGAGGGGTTTTCCGGACGGATTTATCATGATCTGATGCCGGATCTGACGGAAGATCTCCATTGGATTCTGAACCAACTATAGAAATAAATATAGTTTATCATTTGAAAGGATGTTTGATTTATGAAAAAAGCAAGCATTAGAATTACCACTTTTTGCTGTGTTGTTGGCATGTTCGGCGCATTTACCGGATGCAATGCCGAAACGGAAAGAATTGCAGATTCTATTGCGTCTGTCAATTCCGTAGATTCTGAAATTCAGGCAGAACCAGAAATGCCGGACGCTGAAACATCAAAAAATTTCGGTGATACCATCACAGTCACGGATCATGCTGGAAATGTGATTGAAGTTCCTGCTGAAATTGATCGGATCATTGTCGGGGATATTCTGCCGCTTGCATCTGTTCTGACAGTATTTTTTGACAATGGCGACAAAATTGTTGGTATGGCAGAGGGCAGTATGAAAGCTGCGGAAAATGGTCTGCTTGGCGAATTATACCCGGAAGTCCTGAACGCAGAAACGGATTTCATTGATGGCACAAGTATTAATATTGAAGAAGTAGTCGCTTTAGAACCGGATATTTTCTTTTATAGTGCAAATTCTCCGCAGATCGGTGAACAGCTTACACAAGCCGGAATCCCGGCAATTGCAATCTCTGTAAATAAATGGGAGTATAATACAATTGAAACACTTAATAATTGGATTGACTTATTAAGCCAGATCTTCCCGGAAAACGACAAAGCCAACACTTGCCGGGAATATTCCAACGAAGTATATTCCATGGTACAAGAACGAGTAGAAACGATCCCTGAAGAAGAACGGGAACAGGCATTCTTCCTGTTTCAGTACAGCGATTCTAATATCACGACTTCCGGAAAATTATTTTTCGGACAATTCTGGGCAGATGCAATGGGTGCGAAAAACGTCGGTGAAGAACTCAAAACAGATAACTCCATAGCAGTTAGCATGGAGCAAATCTATGAATGGAATCCGAGCTTGATTTTTATCACTAATTTTACTTCTGCCTATCCAGAAGACTTATACAATAATACCATTGGCGAATATGACTGGAGTGCAATTGACGCTGTTACGAATCAGAGAGTCTACAAAATGCCACTTGGCATGTACCGGAGTTACACACCGGGAATTGATACACCAATTACGTTACTATGGTTTGCAAAGACAGCCTATCCGGATTTGTTTGAAGATATTGACATCACCCAGGAGACAAAAAAATATTATCAGGAAATTTTTGATATCTCTCTGACAGATGAACAGGCAGAAAGCATTTTTGCGCCGGTATCTGCATCATCAGCTTATTAATTCCCTTGCAATTTTAAAATATTTCAGCTCCCTGTCGTTAGACATGGAGCTGTTAATTTTAGGCTGAAATGATTAAGAAATATTAAATATCATTAAGAACTGCTTAAAAATTATTTAAGAATTTCCGCTTGTTATTGCAAAATAAATCATCGCATGATATAATAAAATCCAGTGATTAAAAACTGGAGGAATGCAATATGGAAGATTTTATTTTTTACATCTATGGATTTTTAGTATCATT
>CAMWTO010000107.1 GCA_947177205.1 uncultured Ruminococcus sp.
AATCTATGTTATAAATCAAAATTTAATTTTTGATTCATAATATTAAGAATTAAGAGAACAAGGGCGTTCTGATTGCATGACAAATTTATTTTATTTTAAATTTGCCAGTAGTCGGGTCGCCTTATCTTGATTAAAATTGGATTGACTGGAAAGGATTGGTTTTTATGGCAAAATCTCTGACACTCCCGGAGGGGTATTCTTCTGTGTTAAGTCTGCGTGAAACGCAGCATGCAATTAAATATGTCAAAGATATGTTTCAGCAGACGCTTTCGTTTGCGCTGACACTGGACAGAGTTTCTGCGCCTTTGATTGTGACAAAGGGCAGCGGCATCAATGATGATCTGAACGGCGTGGAACGTAAGGTAGAATTCACCATCAAGGAAATTGACAACAAAGAAGCGGAAGTTGTCCAGTCTCTTGCAAAATGGAAACGTGTGGCACTCTACCGTTATGGCTATAAGTCCGGTGAGGGTATCTATACAGATATGAATGCCATCCGGAGAGACGACGACACGGATAACATGCACTCTATTTTTGTGGATCAGTGGGACTGGGAAAAAGTCATCACAAGGGAGCAAAGAACGCTGGAATTTCTCAAGGCGACTGTGAAAGATATTGTCAAGGCAATTGTCTTCACAAAACGAAAAGTGAATCTGCGTTATCCGCAATTGAAAAACACACTTTCCGAGGATGTGTATTTTATTACTACTCAGGAACTGGAAGATTTATATCCGGATCAGACCCCGAAACAGCGGGAATCCCTGATTACGAAAGAACATGGAACAGTATTTGTGATGCAGATCGGCGGAAAACTGAAATCCGGCGAAAAGCATGACGGACGTGCGCCTGATTATGATGACTGGAATCTCAACGGAGACTTATTATTCTGGGATGACGTTCTGCAAACGGCGATTGAAATTTCGTCTATGGGCATCCGTGTGGATGAAACATCACTTCAGGATCAGCTTGCGAAGGCGGATGCTCTTGACCGGAATCAGTACGCATATCATCAGATGATTACCAATCAGACGCTTCCTCTGACAATCGGCGGCGGTATCGGACAGTCCAGACTTTGCATGCTGCTGCTGGAAAAGGCACACATCGGAGAAGTACAGTCGTCTATCTGGTCGGAAGACATGATTACAGCATGCGCAGAACATAATATTATTTTATTATAATAATAAATAATTAATAACAGCATGGGGATTTCTGGTTTTCAGATCCGGATTCCCATCCTGTTATTTTTTATTTCTCATATTTTATTTTACTAATTCTGATTATTGATTCTCTTTCTGAAATGCTCTCTTAAGTAAATTCAGTTTTTCCATGAAACTCTCGCACGCTGTTTCTTCCGGTGCATTGGTCATAATCAGCGTAATACATTCCCGTGCCACAAGCGACATGCAGATTTTGATGAATGCCCGGAGTTCTTCCTCATTGTTGACGATCAGATTTTCATAATGAATCAGATTCAGCGCCTGGCGAAGAACCGGGTGTTTTTCTGCAGAGAAGTCGTTATCTCTCCAGATCCGTTCATAGAATTCCACATTACAAAACAAGTGCTCACGATATGTCCGTGATCCCTTGTAACAGAACATCCGGACGCTGAACCGGAATGCCTCTTCCAGTCCGGTGAAATAATCGCCATTATGCGCCTGGAGGGATTCAATAAATTTCTGGATGATTTTTCGGTTATATTCTGATAACAAATACAGCGAAATATCTTCTTTATTCGTGAAATATTGATAAAAACTGCCCCTGGAAATCCCGGACTGCTGGACAACATTGTAAATCGAAAAATCTTCATAGGGAACACGGGTCACTTCCGCTTTGATCGCCTCTGTAATGCGTTCCCGTTTGGCAGGGGAGAGCCTGTAAAATAGATCTGTTGGCATAACAACACAGCCTTTCTGGTATATTCTGAACGAATTTTTTTAATTTTTTAAATTTTTTAATATTTCTGACTTTTTAATTGTAGCATGATTTTTGGTGCAAATCATGAATTTTTCATAGACAAATTATGAATTTTCGTAGAATGAACTGTGCATGCATAAAATCACATTTCCTGTTCATACTAGCATTACGGAGGTGATAAATGATGACTTCAAAAGAATTATTGTATCTCGAAGATGCACTCGGTCACGAGGAATTTTTCCGGTCTAAATGCAATGAAACGCTTTCTGCATTGCAGGACGAGCATCTCAGGCATTGCGTCGAACAGATGGCACAGACACACGGACAGATTTTCAGCAGTCTGTACAGTCTGCTGAATGATTAAAAAAAATAATATAAAACACAAATTGCAGAAAGGAGAATGCCCCATGAGTACTAAAAATGCAGACCAGAATTTAATGGAAAATTTGCTGATTCTTGAAAAGAGCGGCTGTGATTTGTATCTGCACGGCACAATTGAATCCAGCACAGGAAACGTACAGCAGTCTTTCAAGACAGCGTTGGATGATTCTCTGCACATGCAGGAGAGAATTTATTCCGAAATGGCGTCGAAAGGTTGGTATGCGCCGGATTCCGCTGAGCAGAACCGGGTGGAACAGGTCAAGCAGAAATATGGTTCCTGTGATCCGTGCAACTGTGATCCCTGCGGCTGTCAGGGCTGAGAAATCCTGAAATCAATTTAAAATAAAACTGTCCGGAATGGAACGTAATGAAAAATCAGATCAATTCCGGGCAGTTTTTTAAAATTTTAAAAAATTTAAATTTTTAATTTTCTGATTTTTTAAATATTCGAGGAAATATCAAAATTCCTCCATAAATCAGAATCATTCCGGCAAGATAGCAGAGAATATCCGCCCATTCTCCATGTGTGCCGATCAGGACTGCTAACAGGCTGTGTTTGTTAATGCCGAGAATTCCACACAAGTCAATACTCTGGAGAAATTCGACAAAACACGCAAAGAGAAACAGCATTCCCGGCAGAGATTTCGGAAATTTTTCGGTAAAGATCCGGACGAGGAAATACATGGTCGGCATCACAAGTACATCTCCAATGTAATCACGGAGAAAGCCGGTTGCCAAAGCGCCGATAAGAATCTCCAGAATAAGAAAGAAACTAAAAAACAGGACTTCTATTTTTCGGATTTTCATAATTTTTTACTCCTTATTAATTAAAAAAACAAGCCTCCTGCACAATCACAGGAGACTTGTAGGGTTTATTTATTTACTTCATAGAGTCTGTCCTCATAACGGAACAGTGTCAGCGTGATGGTCATGTTTCCATTGAGTGTGCGCAGTTCGTCTAGAAATTTTTTCTGATCTACGTTCATCGGAAGCTGAATGCTATAAATGCAATCGAACATAGAACCGAAATTTGTCGTCTTGACTCTGCGCAGTCTCCAGCTTGTTGTATATTTGTCCAGCACGGCATCAAATAAATGTTCATAATTTAAATTTTCCGGCACGGAAATTTTCAGCGTCATATCATTTGCTTTCGGTGCAGCATAATTCAACAAATTCAGTGTGTAAAGTACGACTGCCATAATGATGAAGAAAATAATCCCGATTGTGATATAGCCCTTGCCGAAGATCACACCGCAAGCCATTGCCATGAATACAAAACAAATGTCTTTCGGATCGCCTGCAACGCTCCGGAATCTGGTCAGCGTGAAGACCCCGGCAATCGCCAAACCGCCTGCCACGGTATCAATCAATAATAACAGCACACACACAATCGGAGGGAGCATAATCAGCGTTAAGGCGTAGCTCTGGGCATATCCCTCTTTTTTGCGTGTCAGCATGTAAATCATGCTAATGCCAAACCCGATCACCAGGGCGCACAGCATGCACCCCAGGAATGTTGCCATACTGAAATTTGTGGATTGTGTCAAAGCGTCATAAGAAATGACAGAATCAAATATATTATTCATAATTAAAAATTTCCTTTCTGATAAACTTTAGATGAATTTTCCGGATTGATTGTCTGCCTAATCCGGGAACTTCTCACAATGGCATTCCTTCGCTGTTCAAACAGTTGATTTTTGATAAATCTGTGGTATGCCGTGCCGTATTTGGAAAAGCTGATCTTGTAAATCTCCAGTTCCGACATTTTTTTTGCGAGCCAGATCGGCATTGCCCCTGCAATTTTGACTTCCATCAGTCTTTGATTAGAAGCAATAATCTGTGCTCCGTAGCTTGGCAGTGCGAGCGACAAATCATAACGCCGTTCCGTGATTTGTCTGTCGAACGTCAAACGGAAATCCGGATCATCCTTGCCAAAGAAAGCGCTTCTCTGATAAGAAATATACTGTTTGGGTTGAATATCATGATATGTATTCATGAAGACATCCAGTTCGCTGAAAATTTGTTTCTGAAGATACTTGCTCAGATCCATAGGTTTTGTGTGGTTTGTCATATAAGCATCTGATTCTGCAAGTGTGAGCGTCACACGCCGTTTGGTGACAACGCCGCCGACTTTTTTTTTGATTTCCAGGAAAACTTTATCATCCGGTTTTGCCGGGGAGAAATAACTTCTCAGCCGGATTTTTTCTTTATAATAAGGCTTTTCAAGAGAAGTGCGGATCAGATAATCATCCGGCGTGTCGTAATACAAATTATAGATGCCGTAATCTTTGCCGCCTACGCAGAATTTATCAGGAATCATGTACCTGTGGATTTCTTCAAGCAAGTGCTCATACTGATCCATGGATAGCATGTATTTTAATTCTTTTCTCATGAATGTGCTGATTGCCATCAAAAAACTCCTTTCCGGGATAAATTTTAGATTTAAAATTAAATTTAATTTTAAATTCTGTTTTAAATTATTTTTATTATACAAATAGTTTCTTAAAAGAGTCTTAAAAATTTATAAATTTTTTTAAAATTTTAATTTAATTCCGGATTAATCCGGTGGGAGAAACATCTTCGCCGAGATACCGGAAAGTGATTTGATCCATGTGCAGTCCGCTTTGGGCGAAATACAGTCGGATTGCGTTAAATTTTGAGAACAGGGGCACTTTTTTCGAGAATGTTACCGGCTTACCGTCTGTTCCATTCCAGGTGAATGTACCGCTTGCCGTCCCCATAATGAACAGTGTCACGGGGATCTGTGCCAATGCACTCTGTGTACTCGATGCTGTAATTGTGATTTCGTACCAGCCCGTTTTCCGGACATTCAATCCGAACGCATAGTTTGTATTTTTTTCTGTTTTGATTTCGGACAAATCCAGTTGAAATGCAAATTCAGAATTTTCCTGTGTTTCATAGAAAATTATTGGCGAATCGTCTGGACTTTTTTCTGCCGGACAGTTGATAATTTTCACAGGATTTTTAGAATCCTGTGAATGGATCAGCCGTTCCATTGCGTGGGTGTGCATGAGAAATTCACAGATATTCGCCGCATTTCTCTGCAATTCCGCACGGGTCAGACTGCCGTTCCGGAGCGATTCCAGGATGTTGTCTTCATGGTGCACACAATCCGCACAGACCATGTATAAATCATTTTGCGCTCTGACCATGGATGCAAAATCGTCCGTGTTCGGGGCAGTCCCTCTCCGGTTTAGATCTGCCCACCAGTCTGTCATGACAATTCCACGGAATCCCCACTCATTTCGGAGAATTTCCGTGCACAGATCGTAACTGCAAGCCGTCCACAATCCGTTGACAGCGCCATAAGTTGTCATGACAGCTGTTGCATTCCCGGTTTTTACAGCAATTTCAAAGCCTTTTAAATATAATTCCCGGAGCGCTCTCTCCGATACGACGGAATTTAATTCATGCCGGTTCGTTTCCTGGTTGTTGGCACAGAAATGTTTGAGCGTCCCGGTCACACCGGATCGCTGCAAGCCTTTGAGTTCTGCTGCTGCCATTGTTCCGGTCAGATAAGGATCTTCCGAGAAATATTCAAAATTTCTGCCGTTCAGGGGATGCCGGTGCAGATTCATGCCAGGACCTAGCAGACAGTCCACATGATTAGCTGTCATTTCCAGTCCCAGACAGGTGAATAATTCCGTAATCAGATCTAAATTAAACGTTGAAGCAATCAACGTCCCGTTCGGGAGACTGAACGCTTTTGTGCCGCAGTCCATTCTCATGCCAGATGGTCCGTCCGCACAACATGCCGCCGGAATTCCGTATGCCTGCAACGCATCTGAAACGCCGCCAAATGCGGATGCCGTTCCTGGTGTGACCCTGGGACTGCCCATGCCTTCGCCACGGACAAGCTGTGCTAATTCCGGATCAGAAAACTGGGCAATGAATTCCTGCATGGAAATTTTTCCAGATTTCACGTCAGCAAGCTGAAATTTTTCATGATTTTCAAAATTTTTCAAATTTTCAAAATCTTCCGGGAGTGATTCCAGAATCCGAGCTTCTTCATCAAAATTCAGTACCGGAACAGGTTGTGAATCGTCTCCGGATTCCGTCATCCGGGTGAATGATTCCACCGGTGCAAGCGCCTGCCGTTTCTGTGAAATCACAATCGTTTCCGGTATCTGAATTTCTGCGGCAAATTTTGCGGAACGCACGTCCGTACCGATATAAAATTGATGTGTGCCTTTCTGAATGATTTCACAGTACAGATGTCCGGTCATTCCGGAATCATCATAGACAGTCACGGGGATTAATTCAAATTTCAGATTCTGAGATTCTCCCGGATGTAATAAATTTGTTTTCCGGTATGCTGTCAGAATCCGGGGCGGATTGCCAAACGCTGTTCCCTGCGGCGGCTGGCAATAGACCTGAATGACTTCTTTTCCGGCATAATTTCCGATATTAGTAATTTTTACGATTGCATTTAATTCTAAATTATTTAAACTATTATGTTTAATTTCTTTGATTTCCAGTGCAAAATCCGTGTAGCTCCGTCCGTAGCCGAACGGATAGCGTACTTGATTCTGGAATTTCTCACGTTCAAAATGCCGATAGCCAATATAAATATCTTCCTGATAAATATACCGATCCGGATTGCCAAAATTCCGGTCTGATGGATAATCCGTAATGCGATACGCAATCGTGTCCGGAAGTTTGCCCGAGGGGGAAACTTTCCCTGTCAGGACATCCGCTGTGCCCGTTCCGCCCGTCATGCCGCCCTGCCAGATGTACAGAACAGAATCCGGCTTGTACAGATCCATAAACTGCATGTCAATCAGATTTCCGGTATTTAATAAAACAACTAATTTTTTAAAATGCTTCCGTACAAGTGAGAGCATGTGTTCTTCTTCGTCTGTTAATAAATAAGAGCCTTTTTTTAATGTGTTGTCCTGTTCTTCTCCGGCTGTCCTGCCAATGATAATAACTGCTGTTTCGCAGGACTGTGCAATTTTCCGGACAAGAGATTCTTCCAGGGGCATTTCTTCCTGCGACCACGGTTCATCACCCCAGCCACTGCCCAGGTCAAAGGGATTTTTTTCGTCCCATTCCCGGTAAATCTGCAATAATTCCGGATTGATCCGGATGCCGGCTTCCTGCAAGCCGTCCAGGACTGTCACAATCCGGGAGACATTCACCATTCCTCCCGAACCTGTGCCGGATTTGTAATAATGCAGTTGCATTCTGCCAAACAGTGCAATTTCTTTCTCCGGATCTAACGGAAGTGCATGATTATGATTTTCCAACATCACAATGCCTTCTGCAACGGTCTGCGCCGCTGTATCCAGATATTTCTGCCAGTCAAGTATTTTTTCCATAAAA
>CAMWTO010000108.1 GCA_947177205.1 uncultured Ruminococcus sp.
GACAAAGATAAAAATTGCTGTATGAGAGTTTTCTCATTCAGCAATTTTTAATATTAATCCTGGAACATTCTTCGGATAAAATTCAGAATACACCAGTAAGAGTGACTGCTCTCCGGGGAAAAATGCCGGAATACCGGATAAATATGGCACATCCCTGGCTGAATGTCATATCGGACGGGAATCCGCAAATTTTTGAATTTCTGGACAAGTGTCAGTGTGTCACATAATAACATTTCGTCTCCGCCTGCGGTGAACAGCATCGGAGGAAAATTTTGATAATTCCCGAAAACAGGCGAAATATACGGATTCTGTTTATTTTCTTTCCGGTCTTTTTCAGAAAGCCAGGCATAAATTTCACTATCATGCAGAATTTCCCGGATCTGTTCCGTCATGATTTTCCCGGGCTGTCCGAATTCCACATCCTTGCCGTAGTTGGATGCGGCACTTCTGCTCTTTCCTGTCATGTCTGCCCATGGTGAAATACAGAATGCAGCTTTCGGCAGTTTCTGATGATGATCCCGTAGCCATAACATCATGGCAAGCACAAGATTGCCGCCTGCGGAATCGCCGCCAATAATAATATCTTCCGGCTGATAATTCTGACTTTTGGTGAGATTTTCCCACAGATCCAACGCTTCCCGGAGCTGTGCCGGATATTGGAATTCCGGCGCAAGGCTGTAATCCAGATAAATCACTTCTGCGCCGCCGGATTCCCGATAAAAATCCGGTGCAAGATCTTTATAGAAATACAACAAGCCTGCCTGATACGCTCCGCCATGAAAATATAATATTAATTTATGATTCCTGACAGCGCCGGCTTTCATGATCCGTTCGTATTTCGTTCCTGCCGGCGTGGATTCTCTGAAAGAAACAAAATTTCTGGGACAATAAGAATTTTTTACAGCCATCCGGTTGAGTTTCCGGAATTTTCCCGTAATATCTGGGTTTTCCAGCGGATTGAAATTGCTGAACCGGTACATGAATTCTGTCAGGAGTTTTCCTTCCGGAGACGGCATATTATTCTGCCTCCCCGGAGTAGATTTTTTCAAATTCCCGGATCACTTCGCCGAACATGGTAATCGCACTGTCAAATACGTCTGTCCCGGTCATGTCAACACCTGCAATTTTCAATGATTCCACCGGATTCTTTGTCGTCCCTGTTTTCAGAAACGCAAAATAATCGTCTAACGCTCCCGGTTCATGATTTCGGATTCTCTTTACAATATGACTTGCTGCTGTCAAGCCAATTGCATATTTATAGACATAAAAATTATAATACATGTGCGGAATACGCATCCATTCAAACGCAATTTCCGGATCGAGAATGACTTCATCACCGAAATATTTCTGATTCAGGGCATAATATTTCTGATTCAACAGATCTGCCGTGAGAATTTCTCCCTGTTCTGCCAGTTCATGCGTGATTTTTTCAAATTCTGCAAACATGATCTGTCTATAAATTGTCCCCTTGTACAGCTCCATCAGATGATTCAGAACAGATAATTTTTCTTCTTTGCTCTGTGAATGTTCTAATTTGTAATACGCAAGAATTAATTCGTTGACAGTAGATGGTACTTCTGCAACAAAAATACGATAATCCGCATACTGAATCGGATTGTTGGTTCTGGTGAAATAACTGTGCATGGAATGTCCGGATTCATGTGCCAGTGTGGAAACGTCTTCTTCGAGTCCCTGGAAATTCAGTAAAATATACGGATCTGTCGTCGCACAGCCGCCGGAGAATGCACCGCCTGTCTTGCCTTGGTTGGGATAGACATCCACCCACCTGTCAGCATAGCCTTTTCTGAGAATTTCCACATAGTCTTCTCCGAAGATTTCCATTGCGGAGAGTATCTGCTGTACGGCTTCTTCATAACTGTATTTCCGGGATACTTCTGTCATCAGCGGCAAATAAATATCATAGATATGCAGTTCCTCCAGTTTCAGAACTTTTTTCTTGAGCTGGTAATACTGAAACAGAACATCCAGGTGTCCGGAGATATTTTCAATGATATTCTGATAAATTTCCGGTGTCACGGAATCTGCAAACAGAGACATTGCAAGCGCAGAATCAAATTTTCTGGCTTCGGCAAGCGTCTTTTCCGTTTCAATCTGCCCTGCATACAATGCGGCAAACGTATTCTGATATTGTTGATAAGATGCATATAACGTCCGGAACGCAGATTTACGGACTTCCCTGTTGCCGGACTGAAGATAGAGCATATAATTTGTGTCCGTCAGTTCTACAGAATTGCCGTCTTCATCCAGGATATTCCCGAATTTCAGATCAGAATCCGTGAATGTCTGATACACATCCGAGGCTGTCTCCCGTTCTTTCTGGAATAAAGCAAGCATTTTCTCTTCTGATTTGGACAGCGTATGGGGTTGATAGCGATATAAATCTCTTAATAAAATTTCATATTCCTGTAAGTCCTTGTGTTCTTTCAGAAATGTTTCCAGGCGTTCCGGCTGTAATTCCAGAAGTGTGGTATCAAAAAAAGCAGTTGCGCCGGAATACGCTGTCACCAGATTCTGTGCTTTTCCGAGCAGTCGCTTGGCATCCTGATTTGTCGTATCTTCGCAGTATTTCAGACTGGCATAGGTGTAGAGCCGGTTGACCTGTTCTCCGATCTCAAAAATTTTTGTAATCGTCTGAAAAAGATCTTCCGCAGAACGGAGCATATTCTGTTCCAGATTCGGAAAAATTTCCAGTTTTTCACTGACTGACCGGAACTGCTGTTCCCAGTCTCCCGAAGATTTGAAAATTCGGGACAGATCCCAGGTATCTTGGACGGCGATTTCATTTCTTAACATAATCAGATTAAATCCTTTCTTGATTTTAATTATCCGGTGAGCCGGATTCTTGCTTTTTTCTTGTAAACAGATTCCAGCCAGAAATACATGATAAAACAGAACAGAAAAATGCTCCCCCATGTCATCATACGGCTTTCGAGTTTCGGAAAAATCACATGCTGTCTTGGATTCTCGGCATTATATGCCATTGGCAGAGTATCAGATTCCTGCAAATCCTCTCCATAAGGCAAATACCAGAATAATTTGGGTCGGGTTGTGGAGTTTTTATATTCTTTTTCTTCTTTTTCACAAGAATAAGCATACTGATAGTTTTGTCCGGTGGTGACAAGCGTAATCACGGCATCTGTTTTATGCCAGAGAAGTTGACCCCTGCCCCACTGGAATGCGTACGATCCAGCAAGGAGCAGCGAGACAAACAGCATAATAAAAAACGGCATTGTATGAATTTTTCTGTAAAAATACGATTTCAGGGCGGCTTTCTGTTCAGGGGAATACGGCATAGGTCAGCATTCTCCTTTCTATTTCTTAATTTTTTGATTTTATGTGAATCTGATTTTAATATAACATTTTTTTTAGTATTTGTCAAGTGTGAAAAATCATCTCGTTTTTGTATTATCATTGCATACGATTCTTATTTCATGTGAAATTTGTGAAAATTTATGGGAGCATCTCTCTATATGGATTTATAAGGGACTTACATATTTTTTCACAAAAATCACAAATTATGAGATATCCTTATTTTTACCCGATATTGCACAGGTTGTTAACTGTAAAAATAAAATGATAAAAAATATAAATTTTTGACAGAAAGAGATGAAATCGCAAAGACTGAAAATTTTTTCAGAAAAACGCTTGACAAATTTCAAAACTTATGGTATACTAAATTATATTAGTAAAAATTCTATCATTCACATGCGGTGACGGGAATAAAATTCCAGGATTTCAGATTGCAGAGAGCTGTCAGTTGGTGCGAGACAGTATCTGACCCGGAACATAGCTGATCCCTGAGCAGATATGCTGAAAAGCCTTGCACTTAGTAGGTGTATACGGGTTCTCCCGTTACAGAGATAGGAATTAATGATATATCATATCACGATTCCGATGAGTGGGCATCCGGGTGAACCGGCTGTCAATCAAGAGTGGTAACACGGAGTTTTTTTCTTCGTCTCTTTTGTGCAATTTCGCACAAGAGGGGCTTTTTTATTTTAAAAATAAATTTTCAGAAAGGCGGACGATTCCCATGAAAAATTATCAGAAATATGCAAGACAATATTTCGATGTTGAAAATCCCCCCATGCGTTGGGCAAAAAAAAGTTACATTGAGAAAGCTCCCGTCTGGTGCAGTGTCGATCTGCGTGACGGTAACCAGGCTTTAATTATCCCGATGAGCCTGGAAGAAAAACTGGAGTTTTTCAAATTGCTTGTCAAAATCGGCTTCAAAGAAATTGAAGTCGGCTTCCCGGCTGCTTCCGAGACAGAATATGAATTCTGCCGTGCTTTGATCGAGCAGAATTTAATCCCGGATGATGTGACAATTCAAGTGCTCACACAATCCAGAGAGCATATTATTGCCAAGACTTACGAGGCACTCAAAGGCTGTAAGAATGCCATTGTGCATTTGTATAATTCTACATCTCTGGCACAGCGGGAACAGGTTTTCCGCAAGAGCAAACAGGAAATTATTGATATTGCTGTGTTCGGCGCAAAACTTTGCAAAGAATACAGAGAAAAGACAGAGGGAAATTTCCGGTTTGAATACTCTCCGGAGAGTTTTACCGGGACAGAACCCGAATTCGCTGCGGAAATCTGCAATGCTGTCATTGACATCTGGCAGCCGTCCGAACAGGATAAAGTCATTATCAATCTGCCTGTGACGGTTTCTCATTCCATGCCGCATGTGTATGCCAATCAGGTCGAATATATGTGTGATCACTTGAAATCCCGTGAGAATTTAATTATTTCCCTGCATCCGCATAATGACAGAGGCTGTGCCGTAGCCGATACAGAAATGGGACTGCTTGCAGGCGCTGACCGTGTGGAGGGAACACTGTTCGGAAACGGCGAACGCACCGGAAACGTGGATGTCATTACGCTTGGCATGAACATGTTCTCCCATGGTGTCGATCCGGAACTTGATTTTTCCAACATGCCGGAGCTGACAGAACTTTATGAACGTGTCACGAGAATGCATGTCTATGAACGTCAGCCATACAGTGGAAAACTTGTCTTTGCAGCATTCAGCGGTTCTCATCAGGATGCCATTGCAAAAGGCATGAAATGGCGTGAAGAACATGATCCGGAACGTTGGACAGTCCCTTATCTGCCAATTGATCCGACAGACGTAGGAAGAGTTTATGAAGCAGATGTCATCCGGATTAACAGTCAGTCCGGTAAAGGCGGCATAGGGTATCTGTTGGAAACACAATTCGGATTGGATCTGCCTAAGGCAATGCGTGAAGAAGTCGGATATCTGATCAAGAGCGTTTCCGATCACAAGCACAAAGAATTACTTCCGGAAGAAGTGCACCAGATCTTCACAGATACCTATGTGAATATCAAAAATCCATTGGAATATCAGGAAATTCATTATGTTCAGAAAGATAATACACAGTCTTCCATTCAGGCGTCCCTGTCTCTGACAAAATCCGGAGATGCCTATACACTCCGTGCAGACGGAAGCGGCAGACTGGATGCTGTGAGCAATGCGCTCCGGCAGTTCACAGGCATGAAATTTATTATCAAGAATTACACAGAACATGCCATTACGGATTCTTCTGCATCCGATGCAATTGCTTATGTTGCCATTGAGACAGAAAACAAGATCTATTGGGGCGTCGGAATCAAGAAAGACATTTCCGAGGCGTCCGTAGCGGCTTTGTTCAGCGCACTGAACAGATGTTTAAATAAATAATTAAATTTCATTCATACAATCATCAACTCATAAATAAATTGTCAGAAATATCACAAGGCACAGAATTAAACTATTAAACTATTGAAATCCTGTGTCTTGTGATTCTGGACATAAAATTTTGTTGAATTTTGTCGTTTGTGCTGATTTTTCAGGATATTCCCCGGATCTTATCCGGATTGCATTGACGATTTTCAAAAAATATGCTAAAATATAGTTGTTATGATTTATTTTTTAAATTAATATTGAAAAATTTTTTAAAAATTTCAAGAAATCGAGGCGTTTTTGATGATGAATAAAAAAGATCAGAAAAATCCTAAAATCCCGTTTCTGACAAAAGAAAAGACAGAAGAAATCTGTAAAGAATATCCCACGCCGTTTCATATCTATGATGAAAAGGGCATTCGGGAAAATGCCCGGCTTGTACAGAAAGCATTTAGCTGGAATAAAAATTTCAAAGAGTATTTTGCTGTCAAGGCAACACCCAATCCGTTCTTGCTGAAAATTCTCCAGGAAGAAGGCTGCGGCGTGGATTGTTCCAGTTATACGGAATTGCAGATGAGTGAAGCGTGTGGATTTTCCGGAAGTGATATTATGTTCTCCTCCAATGTCACACCGGCGCAGGACTATGAATTAGCCTACAAACTCGGCGCTTATATCAATCTGGATGACATCACGCACATTGAATATCTGGAGAACCTGACAGGAATTCCGGAAACAATCTGCTGTCGGTTCAATGCCGGTGGAAAGTTTACGATTTCTACGGAAATTATGGACAGTCCGGAAGACGCAAAATACGGATTTACCCGTGAACAAATGTTTGAGGGATTCCGGAAATTACAGGAAAAAGGCGCAAAGCATTTCGGCATTCATGCGTTCCTTGCATCCAGCACCATGACAAACGAATATTATCCGACACTTGCAAAACAATTATTTGAACTCGCGGTAGATTTACATCGGGAGACTGGTGCGGATATCCAATTTATTAATCTGTCCGGCGGTGTGGGTGTTGCCTACCGTCCTGACCAGACACCGAATGATATTTTAAAAATCGGCGAAGGCGTTCACAAGGTCTTTGATGAAATTCTCGTTCCGGCAGGACTTGGCGATGTGGCAATTTTCACAGAAATGGGACGTTTCATGTTAGCGCCTTATGGACATCTAGTCACAAGAGTCCTGCACAAGAAACATATCTACAAAGAATACGTCGGTGTGGATGCTTGTGCGGCTAATCTCATGCGCCCGGCAATTTACGGAGCGTATCATCATATCACGGTGCTCGGCAAAGAAAATCAAGATTGCACTTACAAATGTGATGTGACGGGCGGTCTGTGCGAGAATAACGATAAATTCGCCATTGACAGAATGCTCCCCCCTGTAGAAATCGGCGATCTGCTTGTGATTCATGATGCTGGCGCACATGGTTTCTCCATGGGTTATAATTATAATGGCAAACTTCGTTCCGCAGAACTGCTTCTCTGTGAAGACGGCTCTGTAAAAATGATCCGTCGTGCGGAAACACCGGCTGATTATTTTGCGACATTTGATTTTTGTGACATCATGAAAGATTATCTGCAATAATTTTCTATAAATTCCACAGAATTCCACATAATTTTAGAAAAATCGACAAAATTTCTTATTTTCCGGAAAATTCCGTCATAAGCATTGACAAACAGTGGAATCCCGTGATATACTTAGCTTAGGCTGACACAAAATTATAGCAATAAATTTTATCCAATTTCCGGCAGAATACCCCCACTTCTAAGCGAACGAAGTGAGCGAAAGTGGGGGATGAAT
>CAMWTO010000109.1 GCA_947177205.1 uncultured Ruminococcus sp.
ATGCAGGCGATGCTGACAACGCAGGCGATGCTGACAATGCAGGCGATGCTGACAATGCAGGTGATGGTGCAGATGCTCCGACAGCAGGCGGCGAGATTTCTCTCCCTGACACAGATGATGTTCTGACAATCGTTTGCTGGACTGACACAGACCTGAACAACATGTTCGACATCTACACACCTGTACAGGCTGCTGAAGTGAAGTATCAGCAGTGCGGCGGTAACGGTACAGAAGCATCTACACAGTATGCAAACTACCTTAACAGCGGCGACGACGTTGACCTGTTCGTTGCAGAAGCAGGCTGGATTCTGAACTATATCAATGATGACAGCATGTCTGCTCCTTTGGAACAGCTCGGTATCTCTACAGCTGACTATGCAGATGCTTACCAGTACACAGTTGAAATCGGTACAGACAATAATGGTGTTCTGAAGGCAGCATCCTGGCAGGCAGCAGCAGGCGGCTGGGCTTACAATGCTGATCTTGCTGACCAGTATCTCGGTGTGAAGTCCGAAGATGAGATGCAGGCAAAAGTTGCTGACTGGGACAGCTTCAAGGCAACTGCGGAAGAACTCAAGACAGCATCTGACGGCGCTGTGACAATGACAGTTTCTCTCGGCGGTCTGTGGCAGGCATTCTCTACCGCACAGAACGCAGCATGGGTTGACGGCACAACCATCAACACAGGCATCGCTTCTGACTTCATTGCAATGGCAAAAGAATACGTTGACGGCGGTTATATTGATCCTTCTGTTGAACAGTGGAGCACAGAATGGGAGAACTATGGTAAAGACGGCAAGACACTGGGTTACTTCTTCTCTACATGGTGTCTCGGTGAGGGCGCACAGCTCGATACCAACTGCGGTACAGCAGGTAACTGGAGACTCATTCAGGGTCCGCAGGAATACTTCTGGGGCGGTTCCTGGCTCTGCGTATCCCCGAACTGCAACACAGCAACAGAGGCAGCAAACTTCATCCGGACATTCACATGCAATGCTGATACAATGGAAGAATATGCTCTGTACTCTGGCGACTTCGCAAACAACAAGGTTGCTATGAACAAGATCATTTCTGATGGTTCCAACTCCAACCCGTCTCTCGGCGGTCAGGATCAGTTTGCAGTACTCTCCAACGTTGCTGAGGGCATCAAGATGAGCGATTCTATTTCCAAGTATGACCAGAACCTGAAAGATACTCTGCTGGATACTCTGATTAAAAATATCAATGAAGATGCTGACACACTTCTTCAGAAGTTCACAGACCAGGCACTGGCTGACAACACGGACCTGAACGCATAATTTAATTTTAAATTAAATTATCTAATTCTAAAAAAAGTGCATACGTAGCCTGTGGGGGATAGTTATGCCCTCATAGGCAACGTGTTGTATATTCTACTGAGAGGGTGAAAAGACAATGGCATCAGCTGCGCAAAGCCGAATTAAATCCATTTCTTACGCCAAATACGGATACATGTTTATTGCACCTTTTTTCCTTGTGTATTGCTTTTTCCAGATTTGGCCATTGATTTACACGTTTATTCTTTCTTTCAAGGGCAACCAAAGTAATAATGCTGCTTTTGTTGGTCTTGACAACTACACGACAATCCTGTTCGGGCAGGGCATGGCTGCCGGTGCTGCGGCGACCAAAGCAGAATTTTTACAGGCACTCGGCAACACGTTTATTCTCTGGTTCGGTAACTTCGTACCGCAGATTCTTCTTTCTCTTCTGCTGGCTGTTTGGTTTACCGATGCCAAAGTGAAACTGCCGGGCAAGGGCTTCTTCAAAGTTGTTATGTACATGCCGAATATCATCACAGCCGCATCCGTTGCCGCTCTGTATGTTAACCTGTTCGGCGACTCGGAATATTACTTTGTCAACTCCCTGCTGATGAATGCAGGCATGGCAGATCCGATTCACTTCGTTACAGATCCTACGATTTCCAAAATTATGGTTATGTTCATCCAGACCTGGTTATGGTTTGGTAATACCATGATTATGCTGATGTCCGGTATCATGGGTATCAGTCCGTCCCTGTTTGAAGCTGCTGATATTGACGGCGCAAACTCGACACAGCAGTTCTTCAACATCACACTGCCTCTGTTGCAGCCCATCATGGTGTACACACTGGTTACTTCCATGATCGGTGGTCTTCAGATGTTTGACCTGCCTTATCTGTATCACAATGGTTCTAACTTCTCCAGAAGCCTGGAAACGGTTGCAGTATATATCTACTACAACTTCAACAAGGGTACTGTAGAACAGGCAAACTATGGTTATGCAGGTGCTGCGTCAATTATCATCTTTGCCATTACTGCAATTCTCGGTTCTGTTACATTCTATGTTAACCGTGACCAGGATGCAGCAGCTAAGAAAAAACAGCGTAAAATGGCTGAAAAGCAGCAGAAAGCAAGAGCGAAGCAGGGAGGAGGACTTACCATATGAGCATGCAGCAGCAGTACGGCGCACCAAAAGACAACTACCACAAGCAGATTATGATCAAGTCCACTATCATTCTGGTTGTATGTATCCTGCTGACACTGGTTTGTTTAGTGCCGATTTATATTCTGATCGTCAACGCAACACATACACATACAGAACTTGCCGAGAATCCGTCTCAGCTGTTCTTCGGCGGTGCATTGGGCGAGAACATGAAAATACTGACAAACAACATTGCAGAAGATGCCGGCAAGGCACTCCGAAGAGTTGCCCGTCAGTATTCGAGCGTGTTCAATATCGGACGTGGCTATCTCAACAGCTTGATTATTGCAGGATGCACAACGCTCCTGACAGTATTCTTCTCTGCACTGACGGCTTACGGTCTGGTTGTTTATGATTTCAAACTCAACGGCGCTGCTTATACATTCATTATTGGTGTTATGATGATTCCGGTGCAGGTATCTTCCGCAGGTTTCGTAAGATTCATGTATTCCCTGAACCTGATTAACAACTTCATTCCGTTGATTATTCCGGCAATTGCCGCCCCGGCGGTTATCTTCTTCATGCACTCGTCATTGAAATCCACATTCCCGCTTTCTATTGTAGAAGCTGCGAGAATTGACGGATGCAGTGAATTCAGAACGTTCATTTCCGTTGCAATGCCGCTGATGAAGCCGGCAATGGCTGTACAGGCAATCTTTGCATTTGTACAGAACTGGAACAACTACTACACACAGAATATGATTCTGAAAAATGACAAGATGATGACTGTGCCGATCATGGTTTCCAAAGTACTCCAGTTTGATAAGGACGTCAATTATGGTGTCAACTACCTGTGTATCGCATTGTCCATTGTTCCGATTGTAGTTGTTTACATCGCACTTTCTAAATTCATCATCGCAGGCGTTGCGCTCGGTGGTGTCAAGGAATAATACTAGATTTTCTAGTATCATTATTTCCGGAAATTTGCAGAATATTCAAAAATTTTCGCCTGTTTCTTCGGGATTCTCAGACTCCCGGAAACAGGCGTTTTTTTTGAAATAAATTTAAATCAGAGAAATCTGGTTTGCATCATCCAGAGTTTTGGCTGTTCTTCCAATTGCCGGAATGTTCTGCACCCGGTAATATAACAGTGTTGCTAGTTGTTCAGAATCCGGAATTTCCGCTGAAATCATTTTTTGCCGGGGTTTGAGCGTCATCACCTGAATTCCCTGAGAACTGCGGGTTGCTTTTTCGGAAATTAGTTCTGTGTGAACGAGAATGGCTTTGTTTGCATTGGATCGCAGCAGAATATCTGTATCTTCCGGCAGAAAAATGATCTGTAGCACAGGGGATTTGTCGCTGAATGCTGCTGTTAATTTCCGCCGATTGGTTTTCGTCATGTAGGCAGACAACGGAATTTTAGAAATTCTGCCGTTTTCGAAAACAAATAATAATTTGCCCGAATAATCCGAAGTCGCCGTGATGCCAATGATTTTTTCTTCTTCTTCAAAGCCGAGTTTTACCGGGATATATTCGCCAAGCAGACTTGCCTTGCAATCATCGAATGCACTGGCACGGATCTTGTACACCTGGGCTTTATTTGTGAAAAATAATAATTCGGTTTTGTTCATGCCCTCGGCTTGATAGATCATCACATCATTTTCTTTCAGTTTCTGTTCGCCGCCCATCCGGAGCGATAACGGCGTAATTTTCTTGAAATAGCCTTCTCCCGTCAGGAAGAAATGCACAGGATAGTCTGGCTGATCGTCTTCCGGAAAGCTCTCATCGGCATCCGTAGGCATGTAAAATTTTGTTTTTCGGGGCTGACCATATTTTTTTGCAGTTTCCTGGAGTTCTTTGATAATAATATTCCGGATTCTGGCAGGATTGGCAAGAATATCCTCCATGTCCGCAATATCAGATGTTAAATTTTCAATATCTTTGAGTTTGTTTAAAATATATTCCCGATTGAGATGTCTTAATTTGATTTCAGCGACATGTTCTGCCTGGATTTCATCGAGAGCAAATCCGGCAATTAAATTCTCAATGACAAGCGATTCTTTGGAGGTTTCCCGGATAATCCGGATGGCTTTGTCCAGATCCAGTAAAATTTTCTGCAAACCTAGTAATAAATGTAGTCTGTCTTTCTTTTTGTTAAGATCAAACGCCACCCGGCGACGAACACATTCATGCCGGAATGCGATCCACTCCGTAAGAATTTCCCGGATGCCCATGACTTTGGGCGTATTGCCGATTAAAATGTTAAAATTACAGCCGAAATTGTCCTGTAACGGCGTGAGCCGGAATAATTTCTGCATTAATTTTTCAATATCCGTGTTGCGCTTCACATCAATGGCAAGCCGGAAACCATTCACATCGATTTCATCACGGGCGTAGGACACTTCCCGGAGCTTCCCGGCTTTGCTCAGTTCCGTGATTTTATCTTTGATCGCCTCTAATGTCGTTGTATAGGGAATTTCCGTGATTTCAATGCATCCAGCATTTTTATCATAATGCCACTTGGCACGGAGTTTGAGACTGCCCCTGCCGGTGTCGTAGACTTTTCTTAATTCTGTTTCATCATATAATAAATAAGCGCCGGACGGAAAGTCCGGTCCTTTCAGTGTCGATACTATATCATGTTCCGGATTTTTCATCAATGCAATGCAGGTCTCGCATAATTCTGCTAAATTAAACGGACAGATATTGCTTGCCATAGATACGGCAATGCCCATGTTGGCATTGACCAGGATGGAGGGGAACGTTGCCGGGAGCAGTGACGGTTCTAACATGGTATTATCATAATTCGGGATGAAATCGACAGTTTCCTTGTCAATTTCACTGAATAATGCCTCGCAGATAGGTGCAAGCTTGACTTCTGTGTAACGGGACGCCGCAAAAGCCATATCTCTGGAGTAATGCTTGCCGAAATTTCCCTTGGAATCGACGTAAGGATGAAGCAGGCATTCGTTGGCTCTGGTGAGTCTGACCATGGTTTCATAGATTGCCTGATCGCCGTGAGGATTCAGGCGCATGGTCTGTCCGACGACATTGGCGGATTTGGTTCTCGGGGAATTTAACAAGCCCATTTTATACATGGTATATAACAATTTTCTATGAGACGGCTTGAAGCCATCAATTTCGGGGAGCGCTCTGGAGATAATCACGCTCATGGCGTAGGGAAGATAATTTTTTTCAAGCGTATCGGTAATTTCTTCTTCCTGCGTAATGCCGGCATTTTCAAACCAGGCATCGAGCATCGGCTTTGGTCTTGCCTTTGGGGAAATTTTCTTTTTTGCCATGTGATCTGATCCCTTTCTTTCTGTAATATTTGTAATTATTATTAATTCTGATTTTCTGACTTTACTATCTTAGCATATTTGAAATTGTTTGTCAAGAAAAAATTATTTTGAAAATATAAAGGTGAAGTATTATGTATAAAACCTGTCAATGCGGCAATGTACTCCATGACAGCATTGTCCCTAATAGTTATGTGTTTCATGTTTATGCAGATCCGGAAGAGTGGACAATCCGGAAAATGTGTTATCTGGACAGCCGTTATTATAAGAATCTTCTTTCGCATAGAGTTGCCTGGCATTGTGAGAACTGCCACAAGATTTATCTGTGGAAAAATGCAGGCTGCAGGATTTTTTATTTTTCAGGAATGAAAAATACAATTCCGGCAAAGGAATATCAGCTTTTTATTGCGATGAATGATTATCAGGTCGGCATCACAGGAAAGATCATTCGGGAACAGGGTGTAGAAACGAAATCTTACAAAGCTTATCAGGTCTATGCAGATTCTGAAAAAAACAGATTCTGGATAAGATGCCCGAAAACAGGGAGATATTTTGAATTTCGGGAACAATCATAAAAAAATGCCCTCAACAGGGCATTTTTATCTGAAATATTCAGGATTTCACAACTTCGTGAATATGAATATCCGCCTGTGGATAGGGAATACTGATGTGATTCTGGTCAAAGGCTTTCTTGATTTTCTCCTGAAGATCATAATATAATTTCCAGTAGTTTTCGTTCGTCGTCCAGACTCTCACATGAATGATAACAGCACTGTCTGCCAGTTCTCCGACTCTGACAGTGTAATCCTGATCGTGCAGGACGGATTCATGCTTGTCCAGAATCCCGGAAATAATGGTTTTCGCAAAATTTTCATCACTGTCATAGCCGATTCCAAAATTAAGATCCAGTCTGCGTTTCTGATCCTCAGAATAATTCAGAATCACAGCGTCAGAAATTTTCCGGTTTGGGATGAATACTGTCGTGCCGTCCGCTTTTTTCATTTTGGTCTGGAGAATGCCTATGATCTCAACTGTTCCGGTGATGCCGTCGAATTCAACCAGATCGCCGACTTTCAGCGGTTTGGAAAACAGAATCAGAAATCCTCCGGCAACATTTGCAAGGCTGTCCTGTAGAGCAAGACCAATTGTCAAACTGATTGTACCAATAACGGTAATAATCGAAGTCATGGGAACATTCAGGACAGATAACACAATCACGATCACAAGTACATAGAGAATGACCCGGATCAGAGACTGTAAAAATCCGCAGGCTGTCGGATCAAGTTTGCTTTTCTGGAGTGTTCTGTTGACAAATTTCATCAGAAATTTCGCAAAGATCAATCCTAATAGCAGTATAATTACGGCAAATCCGACGGACGGAAAAATTCCCTTAATGAAATCTCCGATTCCCTGAAAAATCGAAGTGACATGTTCCGTCTGTTCCGTGATTACCTCGGAAATTTCCCCTACAACTTCGTTTGATTCTAATTCCTGCATAAGTATAGGCATCCTTTCTGAACAATAAATTTCCTATAAATTTAAAATTATTATAGCATGTCCGGACATATTTTGTCAATAGAGATCAATAAAGAAAAAATTTTAAAAAAGGCTTGCAAATCCTGTAAAAGTATAGTATAATAA
>CAMWTO010000110.1 GCA_947177205.1 uncultured Ruminococcus sp.
CCTGTAGTAATTATCATTTTTTATTTTTATAGCTGATTCAGCTTGTTATATCATTATAGCACGAATCTGTCTGCTTGTCAAGGGCAAAATCTTTTCCCATTTTGAAACGCTGATAAAAATTAAAATATTTTACATTTTCTTTTGTGAAACATCACGAATTTTTTTGTAAATTTTTTCACAATTTCCTAATTTCCTATTGCAAATTTTTACCGGATAGTGTATAATAATAATTGCAGGGCATTGCCCCTGTATCTGACAAGCCGTCATAACGGCTAATTTATACGAAAGGATGTCATAGCAATGGCAGGTTTAAACAAAGTTACGGTAGAAGATCTTGACGTACAGGGCAAGAAAGTCCTCGTCAGAGTGGATTTCAATGTTCCGCTCAAAGAGGGCGTCATCACAGATGACAACAGAATCCAGGCAGCTCTGCCAACTATCAACAAGCTCACAGAAAAGGGTGCGAAAGTCGTTCTTTGCTCTCATCTCGGCAAGCCGAAGAATGGTCCGGAAGATAAGTTCTCCCTTGCTCCGGCTGCGGCAAGACTCGCAGAACTGGTTTCCGCAAAAGTTGTTTTCGCTAAGGATGATGTTGTAGTTGGTGAAAATGCAAAGAAAGCTGTCGCTGAAATGAACGACGGCGAAATTGTTGTTCTGGAAAATACCAGATTCAGAGGTGCAGAAGAAACCAAGAACGGCGAAGATTTTTCCAAAGAACTCGCAGCTCTGGTGGATAACCAGATTTTCGTAATGGATGCGTTCGGTTCTGCACACAGAGCACATGCTTCCACCGCAGGTGTGACAAAATTCGTAGAACAGACAGCAGTTGGCTATCTGATGCAGAAAGAAATCCAGTATCTTGGCAATGCCGTAGAAGATCCGGTTCGTCCGTTTGTTGCCATCCTCGGTGGTGCAAAAGTGGCGGATAAACTCAATGTTATCTCCAATCTGCTGGAAAAATGCGATACGCTGATTATCGGCGGCGGTATGGCTTACACGTTCCTCAAGGCGCAGGGCGGTTCTATCGGCATGTCTCTTGTAGATGATGAAAAGCTGGATTACTGCAAGGAAATGCTTGCAAAGGCAGAATCCCTTGGCAAGAAGATTCTGCTCCCGGTTGACACGGAAGTTGCTGCTGCATTCCCGAATCCGATTGACGCAGAAATTGAAGTAGAGTGCGTTGCATCCTCTGAGATCCCGGCTGACAAGATGGGTCTGGATATCGGCACAAAGACACAGGAGATCTTTGCTGAGGCTGTCAAGACAGCAAAAACAGTTGTATGGAATGGACCGATGGGCGTATTCGAGAATCCGACACTTGCAAAAGGTACCATTGCTGTGGCACAGGCTCTGGCTGAAACAGATGCTACTACAATCGTCGGCGGCGGTGATTCTGCTGCGGCTGTCAAGAAACTTGGCTTTGCTGACAAGATCAGCCATATCTCTACCGGCGGTGGTGCTTCTCTCGAATATCTCGAAGGCAAGGTTCTTCCTGGTGTTGCTGTGATCGCTGAGAAGTAATTTAAATTATTAAAATTATTTCTGGAGGACTCTGCTATGAAAATTTGTCTTTGTAAATGGACTGAAAAAATCAAGCAGAACGAAAATCTGCCGTTGTATCTGTGTCTGGTGATTATTTTCCTGCTTGGCATGATTGCCGGATTCCTGATTGCGCCTGTCAAAAAAGGCATTGCCATTGGGAACAATAACAGGATGATTGATCTGACAGATGCAGACGATGATGACGACGAAGATTAATTATATTAATTATAATGTGATAGGATAGGATTATCATGCAGTATATTCTTTGCTATACAGAAACAGAATTTGATGCGAATATCAATGATAATGTAACAAGCTGTTACACAGAGCAGTTTGACGATTTTGTACAGGCTGTGGAACGCTACACGGTGATGTGTGGTGCTTATAAGCATGCGGTTGTCCTGGCAAATGCGGACACAGGGCAGATTCTGAAACAGTTTGGCTGTGCCCCGGAGGGCAAGGCTGTCACTGTATAATCTGGAAATTTCTGCGTCCCTGCTTAATAGGACAAGCAGGGACTTGCAGAAATTCTTGTTAATTATTTTTATTTTAAATTTTTATATTTGAGGTGATTTTCTTGAATAAAGCAACAAGAAAGGCAATCATTGCCGGAAACTGGAAAATGAATAAAACAAGACCGGAGGCGAAGGCTCTCCTCGAAGAGATCAAGCCCCTGGTTGCCAATGCACAGGATGCTGTGGAAGTCATCGCTTGTGTACCATTCACAAACCTGGAAACTGCGCTTGCAGTGACAGAGGGTTCTAACGTCAAGATCGGCGCAGAAAATGTACATTTTGAGAAATCCGGTGCGTTCACAGGTGAAATCTCTGCGGACATGCTTACGGAACTCGGCGTAGAATATGTCGTAATTGGTCACAGCGAACGCAGACAGTATTTCGGTGAAACGGATGAAACTGTCAACAAGAGAACGCTCGCCGCTCTCCAGGCAGGTCTCAAGCCGATTGTATGCGTCGGTGAGACACTCACAGAGAGAGAACAGGGTATCACAGAAGAAGTTGTTGCAAAGCAGACGAAGATTGCTCTCATGGGTACTTGTGAAAAATGCATCAAGAATGTTGTCATTGCATATGAGCCTGTATGGGCAATTGGTACTGGCAAAGTGGCAACACCGGAACAGGCACAGGATGTCTGCGGATTCATCCGCAAGACAATCGCCGGCTTGTTCAATCAGGAAATCGCTGACGGCATTACAATCCAGTACGGCGGTTCTATGAATGCGGCAAACTGCGCTGAACTCCTTGCAAAGCCGGATATTGACGGCGGTTTAATCGGCGGTGCATCCCTGAAAGCGGCTGATTTCAATACGATTGTCCAGGCAGCTGTCAACGGCTGATTATTTTGAGATTATTCAGAAAATCCGATATACCCTCCCGGAATCAGAATTCCGGGAGTGGTGTGTCTGTTCCTGTGAAAAGGAAATCTGTTTATTACTGGATTAATTTGCTATTGTTTATCTTTGGCGGCGGATTTGCATTGTATCTGCCGATGATGACAAATGCAATTACGTTTCCATTTATTCCCGTTGTCATAATCCTGAATCTGGTTCTTGGCTGTATCTATCAAAGAGTCAGGCAAGCAGACAGAGGTTGGAAACCGTTCCGGATTTTTCAGATTTTTACAATTCTTGTGACAGCCATCTTCTTTATGATCCCCTTGTCATTATTCTGGTTTCAAGATTCTCAGAGCATGTATTCTTATAAGAAATATCTCTATGCAAAGGGAGTCTATGGCGATCCGGAACATTGTGACTGGATGCTCCCTGAAAAATTACCCGAAGTCTGCGAAGATTACCGGATTATCACACAGGGAAGTGTAATTGCGCAGGATTATCATGCAGGGATTTATCTGACATTCCGGACAGATCGTGCAACAATACAGGCTTATCAGGACAGAATAGAATCACTCAACAAGGGAGAAAAATTTGAGAATGTTCCTGACCCGGATGAGGACGAGAATACAGATTCCGAATTTGAAAATCATTTTCCGAATTATGAATGCCAGATTTTGGATGTGGAACAAGATCTGAGTCATTCTCTTGTTTATATCCTGCATTCAAGTTATTATTATTCCCAGGGCTGTCTGCTGGACTATGAGACGGGAACGGTGATTTTCTGGATGTAATTAAAATAAATCTATATTTCTAATATTTCAGAAAGGATTCCGGAACATGATATTTTTCAAAAATCATAAATTTCATAATTCTTATGATAATCCGGAACTTTCTGAGATGCCTGAAAGATTACCGCAGAAAAAATTTCCGTGGCGTGCGGTCAATATGCTGATCGGTACACTGCTGTTTTTAAATATCTTTCTTTTTTTGCCGGTGGTTGGTTTCAGTATCCAGATGTTTGTAGTGAATGTAGCATTGCATATTTTTTTGGTACATTTTTATTATAAATGGCTGGAAACTGGAAAATTTCGAAAAAAAGTCCTTGTACTGCGAACGGCTGCAATCCTTGCGACAATTATTCCCTGTGTTGCACCATTTGTACTGGAGAATTTTTCATATTCCCGGATCATGTACCCTATGAAAAAATATCTTTATTGCAGCAATTTTGATGGCAGTTATTACAAATATCTTCCTAAAAAACTGCCTGCTGTCTGCGAAGATTATAAATTTGTTACGCAGAGCCATATGCTTACATCAGATTTTCATCCCTCGGCATATCTGATGTTCCATACAGATACAAAAACCATGCAGAAACTCGAAGAAGATTACAAACGGCTTGACAGTGCAGAACATGTGGAAATTACACCAATTAAGAAATATGCATATTCGCCGGAATGTCCTGTTGAATTTCCGGGGCATGTGTACAGCCGACTGGATGATGTACATATCCATGATTTTTTTGATGCGGTTATCTATGAAATACCGTCTTATTATGATAAAGGCTGTATTTTGGACTACGCTTCCGGGCTTGTTGTTTACTGGACGTAGTGAAAAAAATTTTTAAAAAATAAATTTTAAATTTTACGAAAGGATTTTGATTATTATGGCAAAAAAACCTGTTGCTTTAATCATTATGGACGGTTTCGGACATAATCCGGATTCCTACGGCAATGCCATTGCTGCTGCGAAAACGCCCAATTTAGATAAATATTTCGCACAAGAGCCGAATACGATCATTGGTGCATCCGGTCTGTGTGTGGGTCTTCCAGACGGACAGATGGGCAATTCGGAAGTAGGTCACACCAATATCGGTGCAGGCAGAATTGTATATCAGATGCTTGTAAAGATTTCCAAATCTATTGAAGATGGCGATTTCTTTGAGAATCCGGCATTAGTACATTCCATGGAAAATGCAAAGAATCATAATTCCGCACTCCATGTAATGGGCTTGCTCTCTCCCGGCGGTGTACACAGTCATATGAGTCATTTATATGGCATTGCGGAGATGGCAAAAAAGTTCGGTATTGAAAAAGTTTATGTTCATGCATTCTTAGACGGCAGAGACGTGCCGCCGTCTTCGGCTGCGGATTTCATGCAGGAAGCTGTTGAGAAATTAAACCAGATCGGCGTGGGTAAAATTGCTACCATTGCAGGACGTTTCTATGCAATGGACAGAGACAATGCCTGGGATCGTGTCGAAAAGGCTTATTCTGCGCTTGTTTATGGAGAGGGTGTTCAGGAATCTGATCCCGTGCAGGCAATTAAAAACAGCTACGCAAACGGTGTTACAGATGAATTCATGCTCCCGACAATTGTTGATAAAGACGGCATGATTCATGAAAATGACAGCGTGATTTTCATGAATTTCCGTCCTGACCGTGCAAGACAGATTGCAAGAGCGTTCGTAGATGATGCATTTACAGGATTTGAACGCAAAAACGGACGTTTCCAGGTGCATTTCGTCTGCATGGCGCAGTATGATGCGACGATGCCCAATGTAGAAGTCGCATTCCCGCCGGAAGAATTAACTATGACGCTTGGTGAATATCTGGCAAAACAGGGCAAGACACAGCTCCGGATTGCCGAAACGCAGAAATATGCGCATGTCACATTCTTCTTTAATGGTGGCGAAGAAAAACAATTTGAGGGTGAGGACAGAATTTTAATTAAATCCCCGGATGTCGAAACATTCGACATGAAACCCGAAATGAGTGCTTACGAAGTCACGGATGCTGTGCTCGAGGCAATTGAATCCGATAAGTATGATGTCATTATTCTGAATTATGCAAACTGCGATATGGTTGGGCATACTGGCATTTTTGATGCGGCTGTGCAGGCTGTGGAAGCTGTGGATACTTGCGTTGGCAAGATGGTAGATGCGATTCTTGCAAAAGGCGGCTGTGCATTGATTACGGCGGATCACGGCAATGCCGATAAGATGTATGAGCCGGATGGTTCACCGTTCACAGCACACACGACAAATCCCGTTCCGTGCATTCTGGTAGGCGACGGCGCACATACGATGCGTGAAGGCGGTGTCCTGGCGGATCTGTCACCAACAATTCTGCAATTACTGGGATTGCCCCAGCCGGCTGAGATGACCGGAAAGAGCCTGATTGCAGATTGAGAATTGTTAATATGTAAAAATTCAGCCGTTTTTCAGTAAAATTCTGAAAAACGGTTATTTTTTAATTATTTTTTTGTGTCAATTTTTCCCATATTTCTACACATTTGAATTTGATTTCATATTTTTCGGGATATTCCAGCAATTCTACAGTATCATCATCAAAATACTGTTCCGGTTCTGCAACCGGAATGCACAAGGGCGGATACATCACGCACCACCAGTTATGCCCCTGTGCCTCTCCGATCAGGATTCTTAATGCGTCATATTCTCCTGCCGGCATGGTGAAATTCTCGTATTCCCGGACATCAAATCTTGTTTTTTCCAGGGACACTTTCACGGAATCCGTACACCCGGCATCCCGGAGCGTTTTTTCTGCAATTTCTTGAATCTCTGCTTGCTTTGTAAGTACTGTCTGTTTCATGTCTTCGAGAGTTTCACATCCAGCAAATAATTCTTCTGATTGTTCTAACAGAGCATCCCGGACTTGTAATTTCAATGCCTGATCTTCGTCAGAATCGGAATTTGCTAAAATATGCAGTCTTAATACATCATGTTTCAGGTTCTCCAGATTCCGGGAAAATCCTGCAAAATTTCCTAAGAATATACTCAGGATCAATGCCAGTGCCATAGCTAATTCTAATTTTTTCATGGATTCATTTCCTCCTGTAAATTTTCTTGCTTACAGGATGGGAAAATTTTTTTGTTTTATGCAACTCACATTAAAAAATTTAAAATATTATATTATTACTTAGTGAATAGTAAAATACTTGTGTATCATTACTTGAAACGATTTCTTTTTTGATATATCCATCATGCTGAAATGTTGTAATTATTTCAATCAATTCATATTTTTCTCCAAAAAAATTCTTCTTTTCATAAACATACAACTTTCTTTCTGGCAGTAAATCATCTGACAAATTATCTTCCAAATTAGGATAGAGAAGACTGCAATATGCATAATATTTATCCTTTCTCTTATACACAGATGACTCTACCGACGAACTATATTAGTAATATCTCGGTGGTAGC
>CAMWTO010000111.1 GCA_947177205.1 uncultured Ruminococcus sp.
ATTTTAATTTTTATGATAAAAAAGCCGGATTCGTGACTGCCGTCCTGCTGACAGGCGCTTACGCTTGTACGGATGAATTTCATCAGTTATTTGTATCCGGACGGAGCGGACAGCTCCGGGATGTGGTAATTGACACATGCGGCGGATTGTGCGGTGCACTGGCAGGCTTTATAATGCTGTGCATCTGGTATTATCTCAAACATCAAAAGAAGTGCAAAAAATAAATTTTTAAAAACTGAAAAAATAAAAAATGCTGTGATAGGTTAAAATCTGTCATCACAGCATTTTTTATTTTAATTTTCTTCCGGATTTTTTAAATGCCCGAATTCCTGAATAAATTTCTCCAGTGCCGGAAATGCAATATCATAGACTTCCTGCATTTTTTCTATGGAATCCATAGTCTCCCTCACTTGCCGGATACCAATATAAATATCATCATCAAACGACTCATCATATTCAAGCACGTCCGCAAATGTCGTCCCTGACAGCATAAAACGCATATCTTGCGTCTCCTCATAATCTCCGAAATAGTCTTCCAGATTCACAAGCGTATGCTCCGGGACGATAAATTCATCCGCATCAGAATCCGAAATGACAAGCACGGCTTCACCGGTCTGGAATTCAGCGTATAATTTGGCATTATCCCCTGTATAACCATCCCGCTCCTGTGTTTCCGGAGAGGATGGCATATAATACACATCTACGATAACTTCGCCGTCCTGGTTGACATCATCAATATATTGTTCAAAAATCTCTGAAATTCCCTCGGAACAAGCGGCATGGAACATATCATCATGAGAGACCAGTAAAATAATCATATCCGGATGGACGGTCGTAACAACCTGCCAGACCAGAAATCCCACGAGGATGACAAAAAATGCGCAGATACCAAGCCACCATTGATTCGCATAGAAAAAATTAGAAATTTTCTGGAATATTGTATATTTTTTCTGTTCTTCATATTCTTCATGAATCGTGTCGCTTTCTGCAATCATGCCTTGTCTGAGACGGATCAATTCTAACTTTTCTTGCCGGAGCTGTTCTTCATAGGCAAGGCGCTGTTGTTCTTTCTGCTTCTGAAGGATTTCTTGTGCACGGCGCTGTTGCTCCTGTTCCTGCTGTTCCATTTCCTTCGCAATTTCAAACACGGATTTTTTTCCGGATTTCTGATTTTTCTGATTTTCCTCACGCATACTCATAAAAGATAAAATTTCACTCTCCTAAATTAAAATTAAATAAAATTATATAATAACAAAAACGGATTTCACACGGAAATCCGTTCTTGAAACTTATTCTACTGTGTCCGGATTCTGCGCAAGTGGTTTCATCGTCGGGAATAACAACACATCCCGGATAGATGCGCTATCGGTTAATAACATAACAAGTCTGTCCACGCCGAAACCTAATCCGCCCGTCGGAGGAAGACCATATTCCAGAGCTGTGATATAATCTTCATCCACCTGACAATTTTGATTGCCCTGCGCACGTTTTGCCTGTACCTGCTTTTCAAAACGTTCCTTCTGGTCAATCGGGTCATTTAATTCTGAGAACGCATTGCCCATCTCTCTTGCATACATGAAATATTCGAAACGTTCCGTAAATGCCGGATCAGATGGCTTTCTCTTGGCAAGCGGTGAATTTTCCACCGGATAATCATAGATAATTGTCGGCTGGATTAATTTTTCTTCTACAAATTCATCAAAGAACGCAATCAGGACATGTCCCTTTGTCGCAGAATTGCCCTCCTCGACTTCTACATGATGCAATTTTGCGCAGGCTCTAGCATCTTCATCCGTTGCCCAGTCATGATAATCCACACCGGCATATTTTTTCACGGCTTCGATCATGGTCAATCTTTCCCAAGGCTTGCCGATTGCAATCTCTGTCCCCTGGTATGTGATGACATCCGTACCACAGACATTCCGGGTAATGGTCCGGTACATGTTTTCAATCAGATCCATCATGCCAATGTAATCCGTATACGCCTGGTACATTTCAACGGTTGTAAATTCCGGATTGTGAGACTGATCCATGCCCTCGTTCCGGAAAATTCTGCCGACTTCATAGACTTTATCGAATCCGCCGACAATTAATCTTTTCAAATTCAGTTCTGTTTCGATTCTTAAATACATATCCATGTGGAGTGTATTATGATGCGTTACAAATGGCTTCGCAGCTGCGCCGATCTCAATTGGCAGCAATACCGGCGTGTCAACTTCGACATAACCTAAATTATCCAGATAATTGCGGATTTCACGCATAATCTGACTGCGCTTCACGAATGTGTCTTTTACCTGCGGATTACAGATTAAATCCAGATAACGCTGACGATATCGCATATCCTGATCTTTGAGTCCGTGCCATTTTTCCGGCAGCGGCAGCAGGGATTTTGACAGAAGCGTCACGCTCTTGGCATGAACGGAAATTTCGCCTTTCATCGTCCGGAACACAAAACCCTCAATGCCGATAATGTCGCCGATGTCCCATTTGCGGAACGCTTCAAACGCCTCTTTGCCAATGTCGTTCATGCGGACATAGACTTGCATGCGGTCTGTGTGATCCCGGACATCCAGGAAATGTGCCTTGCCCATTCTGCGCCAGCTCATAATTCGCCCGGCAATGCAGACAGTTTCCTGCTTGATTTTCTCCAATCCGGCTGCGATCTTTTCTTCATCGCCGTCTGCGGCATCCTGAATTTCCTTTTCTTTCTGCTCGTAGATTTTCCGGAGTTCCGCATTCTTAACGGATACCGGATAACTTGTCAGCGTGAACGGATCAACCCCGGATTCTTTCATGATATTGAGCTTGTCAAGCCGGATCTGCCTGTAATCCGTGGTATCAACTGCCGGATTCTGTGTATTAACTATATTATTTGTATTTTCCTGCATGAATTTTCACACTTCTTTCTGAATATCTCTTGCAATTTCCAGTATTTCATATTGAATTTCGCCTGCCGGTGCTTCTACAATGAAAATGTCGCCGACTTTTTTGCGCATTGCCGCCTTGCCAATGGGGGATTCATCGGAAATTTTGTGCTCCCGGAAATTTGCTTCATTCGTGCCGACAATTTTAAGCTGTTCGATCTTGTCCGTGCCGACTTTCTTCAAGGTTACTACCATTCCAATATCGACTTCGTCAAGATTCAGGCTGTCATCATCCACGATTTCGGCATTTTCAATAATATATTTCAGTTCTGCAATTCTGGATTCCAACAATGCCTGTTCGTTCTTGGCTTCATCATATTCGGCATTTTCGGACAAGTCGCCGTAAGAACGTGCTTCTTTCAGTTTCTGCGCAACGTCAACACGCTGGACATTGATTAATTCTTCCAGTTCGGTTTTGAGATTTTCAAAACCTTCTCTTGACATTCTTCTTTTCTTTTCCATGAATGGCTCTCCTTTCAAGTACAAAAAATCAGGGCTTTGCCCTAACAAATCCAGTATCTTATTTATTATAGTACATTTTTTCGGAATTGTCAAGACATCCGGACAGAAATTTTTATTGACAGAAATCTTTTTTTATGCTATACTGAAATTATTGTGAAGTTCTGAAAATTAAAATATTTAAAAATTTTTAAACTATATTACGGAGGAATACTTATGCCAAATTCTCAAAATCCTGCAATGATTACGCCGTCACTGGATCAAAAAGAACTGCTTGCCATTGTCGCACAGCGCTGTCCGGGTGCGGAATTTCGCAATGATGCCCTGCACTATCCGACACTGAATCTACGCATCCGGTTTGCATTTGGTTCTATGAACCAAGTCGAAAACCGTTTCAGCATTCAGTTGATTTTTATTCTGCAACATCCCTGGTTTGACGAAAATCTGATTGAATCCTGCGCCGGTCTTGGACATAATCCCGAACAGGCAATGAAAAACGGCACGGAAAGTTTCTGCGACGGCGTTCTGCAATTCGTGATTTCTGCATTGCAGGCGAATTATTCTGAAAATCCCGTCAATTCTGAAATTCTGCATTCGGAACTCATGGGACAGACGCATGATTTCTACATCCCGGCAGAACGCCCCGTCCTGCATCGTGGTGTCAGCTCCAGAAGTACGGATCTTTGGGAAATTGTTAAAAATCAGATCCCGGCATATCTCGGCACAAAACGCTGTTACTGGATCAAATTGTACAGCGCCCGGATTCACGATACACCTGTTTGCGAAGTCCGGATTAATAATACTCTCTATCCGGATTTAACGGATCTGCTGATGAAAGAAGCATTTAACAATCCCGAAATCCGCATGGACAAGCAGTTTTTGTTGTTGATCCAGAAAGAAGATACCTTCCAGCCTTGTCCGTTTGAAAAGCAGGATGTCGGACAGCTCGCTTTCATGGCACTTGACAAAATGCGCACGATAAAAGATCAGGAATCCCAACAGAAAATTTTTCATGAAATCCAGTCAATCTGTCCGGATTATTCAATTGCTGTGGAATTAATTTCTTTCCTGCCGGAAATCTGCGCCCAGATCATTCTGGAATTCCGGGATAATGATTCCCTGATTCCGGTAATTAATTATAGCAAACCGGAATTTGAACTGAAAAAATCTCAGGTACGCAGTTACGGCTATATGGAAGATGCTGTGGAACAGTATCTGCGGAAAATTCAACCATCCCAGGAAGATATTTTAAACATTGTCCGGATCAGTGCAAGATTTGAAGTTCTGACAAAAGCTCTGCATGAAAATGTCCCGGTAGAAGACCTGCGCATGTCGCAATTAGTCTACTTTGTGAATGAAAATTATCATGTCTGGTAATTGATATTTTATATTTTATATTTTTTATAAAATAATCACAGAAAACAGGTGTTGAATTTAGAGAAAACTCCAAAAAAATAAAATTTTTAAATTTTTTTGAGAAAATGCTTGCAATTTGTCTAAAAATATGTTATCATAACTCTAGCGATTTAAAGCTTAAACGCTTTAAAATGATAAAATATTTCAATTAAAATATTTATTCTAAAATGCAGGAGGATTTCTTTATTATGGAAAGGAAAGGCAATTTAATGACCTACAGACCTGACATCAAAGTATTTGATGCAACGATCCGTGACGGCGGTCTTGTCAATAATTTCTTCTTCACGGACGAATTTGTGAAAGCGCTGTACCTGGCAAATCTCCGTGCCGGTGTGGATTACATGGAAATGGGCTATCTGGCTGACACAGACGTATTCAAACCTGAGGACTTCGGCGACTGGAAATTCTGCAAAGAAGAAAATCTGCGCCGGATCGTTGGCAATAATGAAACAGATATGAAATTATCTGTCATGGCTGATGTGGGAAGAACAAATTTACAGCGTGATCTGCTCCCCAAATCCGAAAGCGTCATTGACATGGTTCGTGTGGCAACTTATATTAATACGATGCCTGCCGCAATTGAAATGATCGAATACGCTGACAGCCTGGGTTACGAGACGACCTGCAATATCATGGCAATTTCCAAGGCAAATACTGCCGACATTGAAGAGGCTATGAAATTACTGGCGAAATCCCCGATCAAAGCTGTTTATATCGTGGACAGCTACGGTTCTCTGTTCCCGGAACAGATTCAGGAACTCACCAAAATGTATCTGTCCTACATGGAACCTGTCGGAAAAGCTGTTGGTATGCATGCACATAACAATCAGCAGATGGCATTTGCCAATACGGTCGAAAGCTGTTCCATGGGTGCAAGTTTTCTGGATGCGACCGTTGGCAGTATGGGCAGAGGTGCAGGCAACTGCGCAATGGAATTATTATTAGGATTCCTGAAAAATCCGAAATATAATCTCACACCCATTCTGCAATTCTATCAGGATTATATCCTGAAACTCAAAGAAGATGGTCTGAAATGGGGCTATGACATTCAGTATCTTCTGACTGGTAAAATGAACCTGCATCCGTCTTCTGCGATTGCATTCACGAAAGAAAACCGGACAGACTACGCAGATTTCTATCATCAGATTTTTGATTTAGAACCGTAAATGAATCCATAAACTGCACAAAGCCGTATCTCATGTAGTTCTGAGATACGGCTTATTTTCATATATTTGTATTTTCCTGATCCGGAATAAATTCCAGAATGTCACCTGGCTGACAAGCAAGTGCTGTACAGATTGCATTCAGTGTTGAAAATCGGATTGCACTGACTTTACCAGTTTTAAGCTTGGACAGATTGACATTACTGACACCTACTTTTTCACTGAGTTCATTCAGACTGATTTTCCTGTCTGCCATAACTCTGTCGAGTCTGAGAATAATTGCCATTTTCAAATCCTCCTGCTAATCAGATTATACGGTTTCGTCAGATTCTTTTTGCAGTTCTGCGCCGTATTTAAAAATATAGGTAAAAATAATAATCGCAATAATCAGAACAATTGCTGTCAGATCAATACCGCCGTCGCTGAGATAGACAAGTCCCATCGGAATCAGAGAGAATCCGAAATTTTTCATAGTTTTCAGGACGTTTTCCTCAAAAGGCGTTTCGCAGAGTTCCAGTGCTTTGGCAAATTTTCCGCCAAAAATAACAGCAATGAGCATTACAGCACTGAGCAAAGCACCTTCCAGACATTTCCTGCAAGCCATAGACTTGAAAGAATCCACACCATCCGCATTCAGATCCGCTGTGATGTCATAGACAGTCAGTCCGTCCTGCTCGGATTTTTCCACGTTCATATCAAGATCTGCGCCGGGCAAATTAAAATCCTGTGCGGTGAGGTTTTCTAGATCCTCCTCAAGACTCAGTTCCATCCCATGAACCTTGATTTTGTCAGACTGAAAAATGAGATTTACATTTTCATCCACTACAATCTGTGCGGATGCATTGCCGGTTACCTGGAAAACTGTGTCGGACTTGATGCCAAACCCTGCAAAGGCTGTGCCGATCAGACAGCAAACGACTCCTACAATACAGATCACACGCATGATATTGAGAATGATCCTGCTGACTTTGCCGAGCTTGTTGACTTTTTCAATGTTTGCGTTTTTCATGATAAATACCTCCAAAAAATAATTCCTAATTTGATTCAGCTTCGGGTAGATTTCCTTGCTGTGATTCTAGTATAGCACAGGATTTTATCTTTGTCAATAG
>CAMWTO010000112.1 GCA_947177205.1 uncultured Ruminococcus sp.
CGTATCCATTTCATCATTGATCATATTATTATAAATAAAACTATCTGCATCTTTGGCGAGTTCATAGAAAATCTCGAGCTGAATATTCATAGTAGATAAACTATTTTCTTCCATTTCTAGATTTTCAGATGTGAAAACAGAAATCCCTCCCGCGGAGACGATCATGTGCGAAACGTAATCGCCCGGCTTTCGGATCGTTACATACCCATTTGGGGAAATGCTGAAAAAAGCCACCGTTTTCTGTTCCTGGTCGGGATTAGATTTTGATACAGCATTTGTAATTTCCTGGAATAAGGCTTTTTTCTGTTCAAAGAATGCAGCTGCTTCTTCCGACTGATTTAATAATAATCCATATAATTTGATCCATTCCATGCGTCCGAGAGGATGTGTTTCATAACTGGATCGCTCTGTAAAAACCGGAATGCCGAGCTGTTCGATCTGTTCTTTTACTTCCGGACTGTGATGGATCATAGTAGACTCAATGGCGATATCACATTCCTGGGAGAGCAATAGCTCATAATCCGGTGTGTTATATTTTCCGGCATAGAGAATATTTCCGGAATCTAATGCATTCTGCACATGCGGGAGCGACCAGTCTTTCGTGGATGTCAAGGCAATTCGATCCAGGGAATCCAGGCTGTTGAACAAATCCATCGCCGAAGATGCCGCCAGATAAATATGTTCCAATGGCTGCTGTAAAATCACCTGATCCGGGTCGTGTGCCGGGATTTCTGTATCTTCCGGGACTAAGATATATTCACAGCCATCTGTAATAGAAATTTCCGCACAGCCGTTTTCCAGATACTGCACAGAGAATTGTTCTGCATAATCCAGATTCATTATTTTGGTATCTCCGGAATATGGATTTTCCTGTACCGGTGCAGTTTTTGTACATGCGGTAAATACAAGTGTGAGACTGCATACAAATAAAATCCATTTTTTCATGATAGTTTCACCAGTGTATCTGCGTCAAAAGAAAGATGATAATCAATTTCATGGGGCGTACTCATTGCTGTTGTATTGGCGGCAACTGCAATTTTATGATTAAATCCCAGTACGGGAATCTGAAATACAGATTTGTCATCTTTGATTTCGGCAAGATATTTCTGATCATCTACCAGCATATAATCATAATTCGCACTGCTCCAGATGATTTCTGCAACAGCCTGTCCATCCTGGATTATCAGCCGGGCAGGGGAGGCAACAGAGGCTCTTCCTGAGCCGCCTTCCAGAGTCACATCAATTTCATAATTGCCGTCTTCCAGTCCCAGGCTGGAAACTGTCGGGACGAGATCATCATCAAAAGCAGATAATGGTAGTGAATCCGACCGGAATAATAGCGTCCTGTCGTACCATTTCTGCTTGTTTTTACTGAATGCCGAGCAGGTAATGGCTTTATCCAGTGCCTCCACTGGAACAGTAAAAACATGCTCTCCATTTTCGTTTTCTGTAAAGGCAATATATTCCCGTTCGGACAGTTTCGACGCTTCTTCTCCTGTCCCCATGTATAAATATAAATATCCCGTGCCATTCATGGTCATAGATGCTGTTAATTTTCCCATACTGGCAGTGAGTTTGCAGGAAGTAATCTGGAACATGGATGAACTGGACTCCACGGCAATCTCATAAGTGCCATTCAGGATCATTTCGCCGTCAATGGGTGTTAAGCCGTCATCGGAAATTTCCCGTGGCGGAGCTGTTTCATTGTTTTCGGCAACGGGATTCATTTCTGTGACCGGCATTGTAGCAATCGGTTCGCCGGATGATGTATTCTGACAGCCTGTGCAGAATACAATGCAAAATAATCCTGCTGCACAGGAAAGTAATTTCTGAATTTTCATCAAAAAAATCTCCAATCTTGCAAATTTCATAAAAAAACAGCGGCAGGAGCCATACGCCCCGACCGCTGCACCTGATCCATCAAAATTTATTCTGCAACAGAATCCACAGCATTCTGTGTGTGTTCTGCATAAATCCGGCGAATGTCTTCATTTTCACCTAATCCACGAAGCAGACAAATCACTTCGTAACCGTTCTGTTCAAAAACAGTCTTCCAGGAGTCTTCTTCATCGCCTGCCATGTCATTATTGGCATGATCTCCGGCAACGACCATTAACGGCTCGAGTACAACACGTTTGTATTTACCGGACTGCACGGCAGCCAGAACAGTATCCAGAGACGGCTCTGCTTCTACTGTGCCAATGAAATAATTCGTATGTCCGCCCTCTGTAAGTATATCCTGCATTTTTTCATAGACGGCATTGGAATCCGCCTCTGTGCCGTGACCCATAAAACAGATTGCCGTTTCACCGTCATCGTATTCTGCCGTCCAGTCCACAATTGCCTGGGCAACATGTTCAAAATCTTCATCACTTGTCAACAGTGGCTCGCCGAATGAGACTTTCTCGAATGCGTCTGCATACTGTGCGACCTGGTCAACTAATTCCTGGTATTCAAAGCCGTTCATGAGATGTGTCGGCTGAATGACAAGATGCTTTACTTGATTATCGCAGGCTCTCTGCAAAGCGGCATCCACGTTATCAATCAGGATGTTATCACGTTTCTGAACATGATTGATAATGATATCGGATGTAAAGCCACGTCTGACTTCATAATCCTGGAATTTCTCTGCAATTGTATCTTCAATTGCCCCGATTGTCAGGCGGCGGCTGTCGTTGAAACTTGTGCCGAAACTCACAACGAGGATTTCATTGTCGCCGATTTCATCCTGATTGCGGATGTTATCCAAAGCAGCATCACCTGTGTTATAATTTTCCTCATCGTCAGCGTCTTCATGATCGGAATTATCCAGACTTTTCGGAGCTGTTTCGGATTCTTTGATGCCATCCGTTACACTGTTTTCAACGGCTGGTTCTGTTGCAGGCGCAGAATCCTCCTCCGGTTTGCTTGCGCATCCTGTCAGTGCTGCACTGAACGCAGATAAGCAAAGCAGGTATTTCAACAATTTTTTCATGATGCATTTCAACCTTTCTGTTTTTCGGTTTCTAAAAACGAGAAAAGGCACGAAATATCTTGATTTTCCGGTACAATCAAAATCTCGTGACCTGAAACTGAAAATTAAAGAATTAAAAAAACAGATAAATTTTCAGTTTCCGTACCAGCAGTTCCGGCAGGTTTCCTGGCTGACGGATCACCACAAAACAGCAGGTCTTCCCAGTAAAATTTACCAGTGACTTTGTAGGAATTGAAAATGAATTATTTTTCATCCTGCAAAAAAAGCCGTTTCATTCCCCGATCACAGTGACGAGTTCGCACAGTATTTGCAACTGTTTCCCTTTTAACTTCTGTCATAATTTTAAATTTAATTTATTTTAAATTTAAAATACCACAGCAGCACCGTCTGCTTTTGTATGTAATTTTTTAATTTTAAAAAAATTATGCTAGCATGATTTTATTATAACAGAAATTCCGGAAAATTGCAAGAGGTTTCCGCAATTTTTCCGGAATTATACAGAATCAGCAGTTTATTGCACTTTCCGGCGTGAATTTTGTCAGGATGTGCAATGGCAATAAGTTTGAATTTTCTGAAATTTTTAATTCTGTCTGATAACCGCAAGCGTTTGAAATTTGGTAATCATAATAATTTTTTTTCGGGATGGCGAATTTTTCCAGAATTGCCATAATCGTCCCGCCATGTGCAATGATTGCGATGCTTGTATTAGATTGATGAAATGTTAAATTATTTATGATTTTTTCAAATGCTCGGACAGTTCTGTTTTTGAAATCCTCAGGGGGTTCTCCATTTGGGAAACAAGCTGTCCCGTTGCTGTCAATCCAATGTTGATAAGCCGGATTTCCGGATAATTCCTGATAATTCTGATTCTCGAAATCACCGAAATCACATTCCCGAAAATCTCTGCAAATTACAATTTTCTGACCCGGAAATAAAATCTCAGCTGTCTGGGTGCAGCGCAGCAGGGGACTGGTAATCAGCAGGGAACGCCGTTGCAGGAATGGTTTTATTTTTTCTAGCTCTGCAATGCCTTGCTTGCAGAGTGCCTCATCCGTGACACCGATATAACGATGTTTTAAATTGCCGGGCGTTGCGCCATGGCGGATCAGATCAATTTTCATCCGGGATTTCTTCCTGTGTTTCTTGTATTTCTAAAATTTCAGAATTTTCCGAGATTTCTGTATCTGCATTTTTGGGACAGAAATAGGCTTCGTTTATCAAAGGAATCAGGAACAGTATGGGGATTGTGGTGAATGCGCTGTAATAATAACGGAATTCTGCAAAAACTGGTGTCGCAATCAGCAACGTCAGGAAGACTCCGGCAAACGGTGCATACAACAATAAAAACGATCTGTTTTTTTTGACATAGACCGCACCTGCCATAAACACTGCAATCCAGGTTGTCAGTCCAATGCTCCAGAACAGTCCCCAATAGTAATGCGAATTATAAGAATACCGCCATTTGTTCAGGGATTCCCCTGCTTCTTCTGATAATTTGCTTTCTTTATGCAGTTCAAAGCCATCCGTCCGGAATTCCCCTGCATAGACCCAGTACTGCACATCCGGATACCAGTAGCCGTAAGTCTGATCAATATGCGCTTGCAGATAACTGTCCGGATCTTTCAAGCCCAGAGAAATCCATAATTTCAGGAATTCCCATTTGTGTTCGTCAATAAATTCCTGATTGTCTGTTTCACGCACCAGATTCTTGATGGAATCGGAAATCTGTGGTGCATAGCGTTCCGGAATTTTGGAAATATCCACGACCTGGCTTAATAAATTTTCCTGTTCTTCCGTCAGTTCTGCGCCGTTGCGAATCGCACAGGAAATCTGTTGTGCCGGAATTGACAAAGATTCAATTGTGTCCGGTTGCGTCACGCCGAGAGCGTTATAGATTGGAGATTTTATGATCATTGCCGCTACTAATGCCGTGACAGATACGATTAAGATCTGAAATTGTTTTTTGGGCAAAAAATAAAGAATCATGAAAAATAATAAGAAAACAAAGGCATACAAGCCGTTGCTCCGGAACAGACAGGTGGCAACGCCGAAAATTCCGAACATGACCAGTTCATAAACCGGGATCTGTTTTGTGCCGGTGCGATATTTCATAAGAATTCTCCAGAGCGTGACGACAAGCATCAGGACAATTCCACCGAACCAGATGTCTTTCCACATCGTGACACTGTAAGAGCCGTGATAACCTGGGAGTGCATAGCATAGAAGGACGATCACAAGGACGAATTTTTTCACGCCGGTTTCATAAAGCGTCAGAATCAGATAGGAAAAGGCGGATGCTAACAAAATCATCTGTGCGACGCTGAAAGTTGCTACCGAAAGCGTGTCATTCCCGTCAAACAGGAACTGACCGAGCATATAGAAAATTTTAATCATGAACATGTGCGCAATCGGATGATGATTCGATAAATCCATTAATCCTGCCGCCTGCTGCATTTCCGCATTGGAATCTGTTGTGACGTCACCCGGGAACAGATACAGGAAATAGGGCATCCAGGCGAGCACCAGAATCAAAAAAGAGCCGAAGAAAACGAATACTTTTTTCTTCCAGGTTGGTGCAGGATGTGGAGCGTTCAGATCCGTGTATAAAATTTTCTGATACAGGACGTTGCAGATTGCCAGGAAGAACCAGAAAAAGCCCAGAATGTAAATGATTGTCCTGGAAAAGGCTGTATCCAGATTTTCCATCACAAACCGATATTTTGCCAGATAACAGAAAATGGTCAGAATCAAGCTGCAAAATACAGATCCTGTTGTGATTTTATTTTTCCGGACGGCAAATGCTTTTTCGTAGAAAAAATATAATAAAATTGCAAAGAACAACGAAAACATATTCGTTGTGGAAAGATTCAGATAATAACTGAATGCAGCGCCGGAGATCAATGAAAAAAACAGGCGCAGAATTTTTCGTAATCCGGAAATTTTTAAATTATGTTTCATGTTTGTCCGTTCCTTTCTGAATTTTTTGAATGCAGTAAATGCTTGTAGCGTTCATCGGAACGTTGCAGACAGATTTCAAAATCCTGCCTGTTCTTCTGGACGATACAGCTCAGAATCATCCCGGAGAAGAAAGAAATCAGCGCTGATAATGCGATGAATCCGCATACAATCAGCGTCGGAAATTTTGCAACCAGTCCCGTGTGCAGATAGTCAATCCAGATCGGCAGAAAAAACACAAATGCAATCAGAATTAACAGGACAGAAATATAACCGAAAAATCGCATTGGCTTGTAATTTTTGTATAATCTGGCAATCGTCAGCAGAACTTTCATGCCATCCGAATAGGTATTTAATTTGGATTCACTGCCTTCCTGCCTGTCTCTGTAATGAATCAGGACATTTTCCGTGGACATGTTCTTATCAATCGCATGAATGCTCATTTCTGTCTCAATTTCGAATCCTTTGGACAACACCGGGAATGTTTTCACAAAATGAAATCCGAATGCCCGGTAGCCTGTCATAATGTCTTTAATATCCGACTCAAAGAAATGATTGATGCAGAAACGCACGATGCTGTTGCCAAAATTGTGAAACGGTCGCTTGTTTTCCTGGAAATACGTCGATGACAGCCTGTCCCCAATCACCATGTCAATCTTTTTCTCCAGAACCGGACGGCACATCTCCCTTGCATGTTCCGCCGGATAAGTATCATCTCCGTCTACCATTAAATAGCATTCTGCATCAATTTCCCGAAACATGCGCCGGATGACATTGCCTTTTCCCTGCTGATATTCCTGCCGGACGACAGCTCCCGCATTCCGAGCGATCGCCGCTGTATCATCCTTGGAATTGTTATCATAGACATAAATCACAGCTTCGGGCAGTTCCCGGCGGAAATCCTGCACTACTTTTCCAATTGTCGCCGCCTCATTGTAACAGGGAATTAAAACGGCGATTTTGTCGAGTCTGTTCCGGTCTTCGCCGGAATCATTGTTTGTATTTTCAATTTGCATAAAAATAGAATACTCCTTTTAATTTTTAAATTATGATTTTTTTAATTTTTTAAAACTAAAATTAACTCCTATTATTATAACATGTAAG
>CAMWTO010000113.1 GCA_947177205.1 uncultured Ruminococcus sp.
GGCATATCCCATGTCATCTCGTATACAATTGTGTTCTCCGGATTTGATTCTGATTCTGTGAGAATCTCTGCAAAATCGCTCAGGATTTCCCCGGCATCCGGAAGCAGATCACGCTCTACGCACCGGGCAGCCGTGTAATCTAACATAGTAGCAAAATAGCCAAAATTTTCCGCATTTGCGCCGATCAGCTCCAGTTCCCGCATGCCGAGCGTACAGAGTCCGCATGTTGTCATGAACGCATCCGAACCGTCCTCCGTACCGGTGATGTAAATGCCGAATACATCATAAGGCGATACGGCATGCGCAAACATTCCGGCGAATCTGACCCATTCCGGCGGATAGGCTTTCCGTGCGTGGAGATTCACCACGCCGAGGAGTTCCGGGAACAGAATGTTGATAATCTCCATGTAGACGTGATATGCCGTCATGGCATCACCGGGAATTTCTGTAATCAGCAGATACTGCACAGGAGCTTCCATGACATCCTGGAGCTGTTCCTCCGTCATCTGATAAACGGACTTTGCATAGACATTTGTGAGCGTGTCAGGCTTGGGGATAATATGCAGATCATAGATCTGGTTTTCGTATCTGACAGAGAGATATAAATCATCGGCATCATCTCCGTCACAGACCTGGATTGCAAAGTCTTTCCTGGTATCATTCCGGATTTTTTCGGCAAGTGTCTTGAAATCGTGGGCTTCCGGGACGGAAATCAACAGTAATAATTCTTCTTTCCGGGTGATGCCATGCGCTGGCTTCCGGGATTCTCCGGATTCTGAAAAAGCCTGGAATTTTTCCATAGAAAATTCCGTATGCAGAATATCCTGAAAATGCGTGTTCTGATTCCGGACATCCAGTTTCTGGGAGAGATCTTCTGCGATCTGACAGAAATATGCCATTACATCACTGGCAAGCCATCCGTCCTGCGTTTTTGCAATCGGCAGTAAATGCAGATTGGCATTGCTCATAAAAACGGGCTTTCCGTCCTCGGTACTCTCTGCGATCGACTTCATCAGACGGTATGCCCCCCTTGCAAAAGATACTTCCATCAGCGTATTTTTGCAGTCCACAAAATCCGGGATAGCATGTTTCAGGATGTTCCAGCCGTGTCCGGGATTGACGATGCTGTATAATTCCAGAAGTGTCCCGGTTTCTTCAAGAAATTCCGGTTCGCCGAGAATCAGTTTTTCACAGAGTGTGCCATAATAAAAAGCTTCTGTGAGATTATGATGATAGAGATAATATCTTGCGAGTTTACCATAAGTAGAATGTGGGATTTCGGCACATGTCATTTCGCCGTCCAGGATCGGCTTTGCAATCTGTAATGCCCGTTCTTCATTGCCAAACGCCAGTTCACATCTCATGCTGAAACTGAGTTCGCATGCTTCGCAGTCACTGTTGGAACTCCGAGGGTATTTCCGGAATTTTTCATAATTTTCTTTTGCAAGTTCCAGATCAACCGGAAGATAGAACTTGCATTTTTTCATGTAGTATGTCCGGAGGGATTCGCCGTATTTTTTGCCACGTTTTTCAAATTCCTCAAAATAATTCTCGATTTCGGCACGGCTGATCTGGTGATAATCTGACATATTTTCCAGGACGTTCTTGAAAGCCCACATCATGTTGAAAGACATTTCTTCTTCAAATTCCGGATGCTCATCAAAAATTTTCAGATATTCCGGAAATTGAATCACAGCTTTGAAACTGTCTCCATAGAAAATAGATTCATTGATATATTCCCTGCGGAAAGCCAATCTCCAGTAATGATCTTGATTCTGGTCAGCCTCCTGGATTGCGGAGGACAATAATTGCAGACGTTCTGCGCCGTGTTCTGCATTGTAAATTTCTGTTCTGAGCTGTTGCGGATTGTACATAATTATCAGTTTCCTTTCTTCATCAATTTAAATTATACTTCAATTTAAATCCAAGCCCCAGGAGATCGCCTGCATCAGATTATCATTTAATAACTGCATTTCCGTGCCTTGCAGCGGAAATCTGCCGGTTAACAGATTCTGAACGTACAGGATTTCCAGACAGATTCTTTGTCGTTCCTGATTTTGCAGATCTGCTAATTTCCGGATCAGATGATTATTCCAGTTTAAGTATAATACGGCATCACTGCTTTTGTATTCTTCGGCGAAACTCTCCAGCATGGATGCAAAGAGATCCGATGAATTTTCTTTTGCGTGCTGTACTTCCCGGTATGTCTCCGCATCCTTGTCCAGCATGTAAAAGACCGGAAGCTGTGCCGGAGAAAAGCATTTCAGTTCTGCACAACATGAAAATTCCGCAAGTGCCTGTTCAGCAGTCCGGAGCAGTTGTCTTGCCTGATAGAGGGCATCCGTGGGCGGTTGTGTGAGAAATTCCCCGAATGTGACAGATTCCAGGGGACAGAGTATAAAATTTTCATCATAATCCTGCAACATCCGGAGCAATGCGGCATCATAGACATAACAGGCATTGACAAGAAGCTGATTCTGTGCGAGCATTAATGCCGAAGTCCTGTGAAACTGGTTGATATCCGGCGTATAATAGACGGCATCCGTCCGGGATAGTAAATTTTTTCCGGTGTATTCGCCCATGTTGGTCTCAAATGTCAGGAACGGAATGAATGTTTCAAAAAATAATTCATCTTCGCTTGCCAGGGATTTGATCGCCATGGCATGAATCCGGATCATATCTTCCAGCAGCTCCGGATTTGTCCGGGACAGGTTTTTCAGATAATCCGAAATGCAGTCGCTTAATTCCTGCCGTGCCTGTTCCAGAGTTTCATCTTCGTAGAAATTTTCACGGGATGCTGTCGGGCGGAGCTGTGAGGTATTTAAAAAACATTTCAGGAATCCCGACCATTTCGGGAGAATCGCATCGCCGTTCTCCGTCAGGAGCATGTTTTTCAGATAGATCCTGTGTGTGTTCTTCGCATGAACAGAAACAGAGTAGGGGAGTATATATGCTACACCGCTGAACAGCCCGGATCTGGATTCTAATGGGATATAGCCAAGAAAATCCATGTCAAAAATCTGTCTCCCCAGATTCATAATATCCTGATCGGGATTTTTTGAATTTTCTGAATTTTTTAAATCATAACTATTAATCCGGTAGAATTCTCCCTCTGGTTTCTGCATCATCACCGGGAACGGCAGGGGCAAACCGTAATATCTGACCAGTTCACAGATTTTTTCTTCTGTAAAATAAGATTCACAGTTTTTCTTTGCCTGGATTAGAATTTCCGTGCCGACAGGAAAATTAAAATGATGTAATTCCAAAATTTCATACATGCCATCCGGTTTGCCGTGAAATTCATAGATATGAGCCGGATCTTTGACGGATTTTGTCCGGATGATGATTTCATCCGTGACCATAAAGCAGGATAATAAGCCGATCCCGAAACGTCCGATGTAGTCTTCCCGAATTTTTCCGGTCTGTAAATCCCGTTTGGAAGACTGCCCGATTACAGCTAGGAATTGGTGAATTTCCTGTTCTGTGAGTCCTGTTCCGTTGTCCCGGAAAGAGAGTGATTCTCTCTCCCGGATTCTGATCATAATTCTGCCGTCCTGAAATCCCGGATCGGATAATTTTCTGGCGCTGATGGCATCCGTGCCGTTCTGGAGCAGTTCCCGGACGAAGACGTCCGGACTGCTGTACAGATGATTGGATAAAATATCAATCATGCCGCCAAGATTGACCTGGAACGCATGTTTCTGATTTTTTTCCTGATAATTTTCTTGATTCTGCATAATAACCCCCATTTATATTTTTATTAATTAAATTTAATAATTATTTTAAATTATTATTCCTGACGCAGATAACGGGAAGTCTTCTTGCGCTTTTTCTGTTCATACATCAGGCTGTCCGCCTGAGTAATTAATTCAAATAATTTGTCATCCGGATTGACTTTCGCTGTAATCGTTCCGATACTCGCATCAATTTCATAAGGCTTCATGATGATCGAATTTGTTTCTGCAATTTTTTTGTAAAGACGATTCTCTAATTTTTCTGCATCGTCTTCATCACAGTCCATGCTGAAAATAATAAACTCATCACCGCCGAATCTTGCGCACACGCTGTTTTCATCACACAGTTCTTGAATGATCGTTGCCAGTCTCTGGAGCGCAAAATCACCCTCTTTGTGTCCGTAATGATCGTTAATCAGTTTCAGTCCGTCCATATCAATAAATGAAACCAGGATGGAACGTTCTTCTGCCTTGCACTGTTTCAGCAGTTTGTCCGTCACACGGATGAAGCCGTTCCGGTTGTAAATGCTGCACATGGGATCAAGGACATATAATTTGTCAAGTTCCTGAATGACTTTATTCAGGTGAATCAGTTTCCGGATGTTTTCGATGGAATTGCTGATACTCAGCATCAGCGAATGACATAACATGCTTTTGATTGGAAAATCGCTGTTTGTGATGATATAATAGCCCAGGCATCTTTCCCGAAAATGGAGCGGCAGAAAGTAACTGATGTTGCCGCCTGTTTCCATGGGCACGGGGAACAAATCGGCACTGCTGAATTTCTGGACAGTGGAAAATTCGCCATTATTCCAGATCAGCGGCGCACTCATGTGTTTGGTATATCCTTGAATCTGATACGCATCATCTGTTCCCTGTGTGTAGGAATTCCCGAACACGCCCTCCCATTCAGAACATAAACAGATGCAGTACTGTTCGCATTCGAGCTGATCGATAAAATGTTGGATGACTTCAAAATTTTCCTGAATCGTTTCCGTTTCGGATAACTGAGAAGTCAGTTGATTCAGGAGTAAAATATTGCTCCGGCAGTCGTCAATTAATTGAAATGTACTTTTCTTATACTGTCGGATGTTTTTGGTAAGATCCCGGCAGCAGCCGCAGCTTTCTGCAAAAACCGGGTAGGCATCAAGCGAAATTGTCCGTGCGATTTCTTTCTCCGGATGATGAATTGCCTGCAGAAGCATTTCACAAGCCCGGTAACCTGCTTCATTCAGCGGTCTTGCCACAGTTGTCAGGGACGGACAATAATGCTGTGCGTTGTAAGTATTGTCAAATCCCGTAACGATCACATCATCCGGCACGCAGTAATCATGTTTTTCCAGTTCCATGACAACGGATAATGCCATAGCATCATTGGCGCAGATAATCGCATCCGGCGTGGGGATTCCGGCGGACATAAACTTTTCCACAGCTTTTTTGCCGTCCACTGCCCGGAATTCTCCGAAGTAAACTTGCTCGTCCACCACCGGGAGCTGATGTTCTTCCATAACTTCCAGGAATGCCTGGTATCTTGCCCGTGCCTCCGGATTGGCAAGCGGACCGGAAACAAAGCAGATCTGCTGTGCATTATGCTGGGTGATGATATGATGAACAATTTCACGCATTGCCTTGGTGTTATTAATCCGGACATGATAAAAATCCTCGTCATCTTCGCCATCCAGAACGACAATGGGAAGACCGGAAGTTCTCGCCCTGTGAATGATTTTCGCCCGCACTTCCAGATTCCCGATTGTGTTTGTCATGAGAATCATGGCATCAAAATTTTTTTCGTTACATAATTCGTAAATATTATATTCGCCCTTGTCATAGCAATTATTTGAAATGACGCCGCTGAAAGATGAAAAACAGGAAATATTGGCATGATGAGATTTAGCGCAGTCGATAATCCCCTCCAGGATGCTGTTCTGATATTCTTCATCAATTCCTGCGACCATGACTGCAATATTTGTGACTGAGTTCTGATTTGCATTTAAATTCTGGTTCATAAAAATTACCACCATTTCTTTTTGATTTTATTTTTCAAAATTATAATTCAATTTTATTATAGCATATCTTTTCCAGGAAATCAAGAGTTAATCTACAGTTTTTTTGGATGGCAATCCAGGAAAACTCTGCACCAGATTCTAAAAAAAGCATATAGTAGAATACACATAAAAAATTTTAAATTTTTATGTGAATTTCTCAGAAAGGATGCGAATGATAACTCATGGAAATCCATGCTTTCCAGAAACTTGCCGAGAATGCAGAGCTTTTTGAAGCTTCCGAAGCGGTTTCTGCAATAGATTCCGGAGACGCTGACTGTATCCCGTCTGGTTTGCAGCCACAGCCTACAACCGTGTTCCCCGATGTCACGCCTCCGGGGATGGCATATGTGCCCTATCAACTCTGGAGCAGTGAAATCTATGATCCCGAAAAAGGATTACAGCAGGGAACAATGTTTCCTGTTCTGGATCTGCCGTTCTGCCCAGAGGGAGGTGCTTGTTCGTGATGCGCACACAGAAACAGTTAGCAGCTTTGATCCAGCGTTATGAATTTGCCCTTTATGACTTGCAGTTATATCTTGACACGCACACACAGTCCCGTGAGGCGATCGCACTGTTTGACAAGTACCGTTCTCAACGGGAACAGGCGGTCGCAGAATATACCAGACGCTTTGGTCCTCTGCAAGCCATTCAGAACCAGAATCCTGACCGGTGGGACTGGGTAAAAGGTCCTTATCCCTGGGAAAAGGAGGCGAATTAATCTATGTGGATCTATGATAAAAAACTTCAGTATCCTGTGAAAATCAAAAATCCAAATCCACAGATGGCGCAGATTATCATGACGCAGATCGGCGGTCCAGATGGTGAATTAGGTGCATCCCTGCGTTATCTGAATCAGAGATACACCATGCCGACAGAAGAAGCCAAAGGGCTTTTAACAGACATCGGTAGATGTGTTTCAGAAATGGCGATTTTTTCTATCGCAAAACTCCACTTATATGGAAGCATATTCAGATACACGTCTATGTGATTCTTGTCATTGACAACCATTCTGTCAAGTATCTGGGCATAAAATTCATCTTCATACTGTACACCATTGATAAGTTCGTCAATGGATTTTTTTATGTCTGCAATCAGTTCACTGTGCTGATTTTTCATGT
>CAMWTO010000114.1 GCA_947177205.1 uncultured Ruminococcus sp.
GTGTTATACTGTTTATTGTCGGGATTTTATAAAAATTTATTATTTTTAAATTTTTCAAGATGAAAGAAAATATAAGAGAAATGAGGGAGTTTTATGTCGAATGCTGATTCTACAGATCTGCGTCTTTCCGAGGAAGATATTACAGAAGTCGCACTCCAGTCCCTCAAAGAATCCGGTCAGTTTGAGTCATCCACGCAGGCTGTCACGGAATATCCGGTTCTTGAATTTGATGAAAACGCTTTGCAGTTATTGTCCACGGGTGTTCATGAAACATTACAGTATAGTTCCGTGAAACCGGCAGGCGGCAGAATTTATTTGATTTGCAAGAGATTGTTTGATATTGTGGTTTCTTTGATTGTGTTGCTCTTATTGCCGATTCCGATGGGGATTATTATGCTGTTGATTTGTCTCGAAGACAAGGGAAATCCGATCTTTTCCCAGATCCGTCTCACGGAAGACGGCAAGCCGTTCCGGATGTATAAGCTTCGTTCTATGTGCATGGACGCAGAAAAGAAATTTGCAGAAGTCCAGAAAGAAAACCAGAGTGACGGCATTGCCTTCAAGAGCGATGACGATCCCCGGATTACCAAAATCGGGAAATTCATCCGGAAGACTTCTATTGATGAGCTGCCTCAGTTCTGGAATGTCCTCAAAGGTGATATGTCCCTGATTGGTCCAAGACCGCCGCTCCCTCGGGAAGTTGTGCTATATACGCCGGAACAGATGAACAGACTGCTTGTCAAGGGCGGACTTTCCTGTATCTGTCAGACAGAGGGCAGAAGTGACATGGAATTTGACAAGTGGGTAGAAAGTGACATTCATTACATAGAAAACAGGAGTTTCAAACTGGATATTTCTCTGCTGTGGAAAACAGCCGGTGCAGTGCTCCAGAGAAAAGGTGCCAAATAAATTTTAAAAATTTTAAAAAAATTTATTTTTTAAGATATAAAATTAAAACTGGAGGTATTTTTATGATCGTGATTGAAATGGAAAACGGCAAGGAAATTGAATTGGAATTATATCCGGATATTGCGCCGATTTCCTGCGAAAATTTTGAAAAACTGGTGAAATCCGGCTTTTATGACGGACTGATTTTTCACAGAGTGATTTCCGGCTTTATGATTCAGGGCGGATGTCCGAACGGCACAGGCATGGGCGGTCCCGGATGGAACATCAAAGGCGAATTCCTTGCAAATGGCGTTGCCAATCCGTTGAGTCATACCAGAGGCGTTCTGTCTATGGCAAGAGCAAGTCATCCGGATTCTGCCGGTTCACAGTTCTTTATCATGCACCAGGATTCTCCGTTCCTGGATGGGAATTATGCTGCATTCGGCAAGGTTGTTTCCGGGATGGATGTTGTGGATGAGATTGCCACAGTGCCGACCAATGCGAATGACAAGCCCTTGCATCCGCAGGTGATGAAACGGGTGTATATCAAGTGAAATTAAAATAAATTTAAAACCGGCATATCCTGAATTTCAGGACATACCGGTTTTTATTTAGATTATAAACTCTTGATTTTTTGTAAGCATTCCCTGCAGATTTTTTTGTTGTCAACTGTCAGAAACGGTTCATCGCCGTTCTCTGTCTTGTTGCAAATCACGCATTTCTGCTCACTCTTGCGCAGTACCACAGAATCACCCTCCAGAAAAATCTGCAAACAGTCATCCTGATTAATATTCAGTGTCTTTCTGAGTTCTTTCGGCAGTACAAATCTGCCAAGACCGTCAACTCTTCTGAACATACCTGTATTTTCCATGATAATTACCTTTCTTGATGAGATCCTGACAGGATCTTGAAATTTTAAAATTTCTGGATCTTGTCAATTATTCTTCTTCGGGAATTTCCCAGTTATGATACACATTCTGGACATCGTCATTTTCTTCGAGATGATCCAACAGGAGCTGCATTTTCTTGATAGAATCCTCCTCCGTCAGCTGTGTGTAAGTTGACGGAATTTTTTCTGCCTCTGCGGAAAGTACATGATACCCCTTTTCCGTCAGCGCCTCACGCATGGCATGAATGGAATTTGGATCACATTCCATGATGATCGTATCTTCTTCGACAGTCAGATCATCACCGCCGCATGCAAAGCAGTCTTCCATTGCCGTATCTTCATCAATGTCTGTATTTTCCACAACAACGATGCCTTTTGTAGAAAATAGGAATGACACACAGCCAATTGTACCGAGATTTCCGCCGAATTTGTCGAAATAATGGCGGATGTCGCCTGCTGTCCGGTTCTTGTTATCCGTCAGGCACTCCACAATGACAGCCACGCCATTGGGACCATAGCCCTCATACACCATGGATTCGTAATTATTTTTATTGCCCTCACCGGATGCTTTTTTGATCAATCTTTCGATATTATCATTCGGGACATTATTTGATTTTGCCTTTGCAATCAGATCACGGAGCTTGGCATTGTTATTGGGATCAGGTCCGCCCTCTTTGATGCAGACGATCATTTCACGACCGATTTTCGTAAAAATCTTTGCTTTCACAGCGTCCGTTGCTTCTTTTTTGCGTTTGATATTATTCCATTTGGAATGTCCTGACATGAAAAAATCACTCCTTATGATTTTAAATTATTTCAGATAATTTAAAATTATTTTAATAATTTTTAAAAATTTCTTCCTGCATGTTCCAGATCTGTCCGGATAATTCTCTCAGACGCCTGGAATTTCCGGATAAATATAGATAACCGAACACTGCCTCCAGACCGGTCGCCTTGCGATAATCCGCAGGCTTTGCGCTCCGGGGGATGGAGTTCGCCGTTACGGCGTTTCTTCCCCGCTGAAACACAGACTGCTCCTGTTCTGTAAAAATTAATTGATCCGAAACGGCTGCCTGATAGGATGCACAGACAAGACGGATTTTTGCGTCGTGAAGATTTCTCACAGCCCTGTTGCCCTGTACAATCATTGCCCGGCGGATCATGAGTTCATAAACACTGTCTCCAAGAAATGCCAGTGTCAGAGGACTGTATTGTCTTGCCTGCTGTTCTGATAATATCTGATCCGGAATGCCAGAAATTCTTAAAAAATTTTTGTTTTCTTTACTCTCTGTCATAATGATTCATCATTTCTGATTTTTAATTTAAATTAAATTTAAATTAATTTAAAATATTACCGGATATAATCAAATTCAAATCCGAAAATATTCACGGTTTCTCCCTCCTGAATGCCGAGCTCTTCCAATTTGTCAATGATACCGCTGGAGCGCAGCACTCTCTGAAAATATTGCAGGGAAGAATAGTCTTCCATGTTGACCGTTCTCAGAATTGGATCTAACCAGGGTGCGGAGATATAGTAAATATGATCTTCGATTTCGATTTCAAATTCCTGCCTGGAAGACAGTTTCGCTTCCCAGTCGGATTCTGACAAGGGCTGTGCCTCAAAGATTTTCACGGGAGGGAGTTTAGAAAGTTCTTCACTGACGATTTGCATCAATTCTTTCGTGCCTTTCGTTGTAGCGGCTGAAATCGTGTAGAATTTCAGATTTTTTGATTTGATAAATTCTTCCAGTTCCGCAATCTGCTCCGGTGTCGCCATATCAGATTTATTTGCCACAACAATCTGCGGGCATTCCGCAAGCGATTCACTAAAATTAGCAAGTTCCTGGTTGATCTTTTCAAAATCTTCTGCCGGATTGCGTCCCTCAGAACCGGACACATCCAGGACGTGCAGAATCAGACGGCATCTTTCCACATGCCGCAGAAACTCGTGTCCGAGTCCCGTCCCCTCGCTTGCACCTTCAATCAGACCAGGAATGTCCGCCATCACGAAAGAACTTTCTTCATCCAGACGAACGACTCCAAGCACCGGCGTGAGTGTTGTAAAATGATAATTCGCAATTTTCGGCTTTGCCGCACTGACAACAGAAATCAGCGTTGATTTGCCAACATTCGGGAAGCCTACCAATCCCACATCTGCCAGCAGTTTCAACTCCAGCGTCACATCAAAGTTTTCACCTGGAAAGCCCGGCTTTGCAAATTTCGGAATCTGTCTTGTGGAAGTCGCAAAATTAGAATTACCTTTTCCGCCACGACCGCCCCTTGCCAGGATGTGCGGCGCATCATCGGACATATCTGCAAGAATACGACCAGTTTCAGCCTCTTTGACAAGCGTGCCACGAGGCACACGGATCACCAGATCCGGAGCACTTTTTCCGGTACAGCGCTTTGCGCCGCCATTTTCGCCATTGGGCGCAACATACTTCCTTTTGTAACGAAAATCAATCAGCGTCGAAAAATTATCATCAACCTGAAAGACAATATTTCCGCCGTTTCCGCCGTCTCCGCCGTCCGGTCCACCGGCAGCGACATATTTTTCTCTGTGGAACGATACAGCGCCATCGCCGCCGTCTCCTGCCTTGATTTTAATTCTGGCTTGATCGACAAACATTGCTTTTCATCCTTTCTGTAGATAATATTAATTATAAATTTAATTAATACTTATAATCCAATTAAAATAATCTTTCAAAACAAAATCCCAGGCTTTTCACGGAAAAGCGTGGGATTTGATTGATTTTCAGAGACTCTTAGTCAGCGTAGACACTGACACGTTTGCGGTCACGTCCCCAACGCTCGAATTTTACTTTGCCGTCAACTGTTGCAAAGAGTGTATCATCCGAGCCACGACCAACGCCAACGCCGGGATGGATGTGTGTACCACGCTGACGGACAATGATATTGCCGGCAGTCACGAACTGACCGTCTGCACGTTTCACGCCTAATCTCTTGGATTCAGAGTCACGACCGTTCTTGGTAGAACCCATACCTTTTTTATGTGCAAAAAATTGCATACTGATTCTAAGCATTTGTATTACACCTCCAGAATTAAAATTTTAAAATTTAATTTCAAGATGATCCGGATATTCTTCCGAGATCCATTGCAGATGCGTCAGCAGACCTTCCAGAATGATCTGACCGGACGGGGAATCTTGTCCGAGGGAAATCCGGATCTGATTGTGATTCTGGACTTCCTGCACGGAAACAGAAGCTTTCTCTTGGAAATTTTCTGTGATGAGGTTTGCCGTCAACTGAATTGCTGAGGAAACCGCCGCACAGACAACATCCTGCCCGGCATCTGCATAGTCTGCATGTCCCTGTACGGAACATTCACAGAGCTTGCCGTTCTGTCTGCGGAAAACAGCGTGAATCATGCGTTGATAGATTCAATCTGTACCTGCGTGTAAGGCTGTCTGTGACCCATCTTGCGCTTTTCGCTTTTCTTGGGCTTGTAAGTGAAGACTGTGATTTTCTTCGCCTTGCCATTTTTGAGAACTTTAGCGGAAACGGTTGCACCCTCCACGTAGGGAGTGCCGACTTTCAGACCGTCATCTGTACCAACAGCAACGATTTTATCGAAATTGACAACTTCATCAGCCTGAACATTGAGCTTTTCGATAAAAACCACATCGCCTGCCTGGACACGAACCTGCTTACCGCCTGTTTCGATCACTGCGTACATAGCTTTCTACCTGCCTTTTATCAAAACTCGCTGTGTTTGGCGGCAGAAATTTTAAAAATTAATAAAAATATTTCTGCGCTTTTCAAATGCCTGACACATGCGGCAAGATTATTTTAACATAAAAAACCAAATTTGTCAAGTCCTGAATGCAAATTTTTTGAAAAAATCAGCCTTTTTTACAAAAAATGCAAAAAAGGCTGGTCGTTTTTATGCCGGTGTGCCATCCGGATAAGGCGGCAGATAGGGAAAAATATGCTGATAATTTTCCCGTTCGGATTCGTCCGGCTGTCCGGATGGAATCAGTCCTGTCATTTCTGTTTCAGAGGCACAGTAAAGTTCTCCCTGTGCGTTTTTCTCCTGGGAGAACGGGAAACGTTCTTTGCCTTTGCGTTCAGGATGTTTCTGCATGAGATTCAGCTCCTTTCTGTGGGGATTATTAACAGGATACCCGGAAAAAAGAAAATCATGCAGAATTTTAAAATTAATTATTAATTAAAATAAAAAGCCGTGCGGAAAACACGGCTTTCTGGATTTTATTTTTAATTAAGATTAAAATTTAAATTCTCAGGAACGTAAAATCATGTTCAGCATGTCTTTGAGTTCTTTCAGAACCTCCACGGAATGCGGGCTCTGATAGTGATCTTCTGCCAGAATCTGAATTTGATTCTGAAGTGTCTGGATCATTTCATTCTGAATGTGATTGCACGAATTTTGAGAATCCTGTGCCGGTTGTTTGATTTCCGGAGCATCTTTCCGGAATGTATCTAAGAAAACCAGCAGACTTTCCATCTGGTTTTCGTTCATTTCCTCAATTGTAGCAAGTAATGCCTCTTTCGGTGTCATAAAAAAATTTCCTTTCGGGTTTAATTTTAGCTCTGTAGATGAATTAACTGAATTGTCGATTCATCGAGCATGACGGCTCTGCGTTTTTTCAACAGTCCTTTGGCTCGTTTCGGATAGGTCGAACCAACCGGTTCGCCGTTTGGATGGATGACAAGAATGTTTTTTGTCATGGGTGTCGCCCCCTTGTCATAATTTTGATATTTAAATAAATTTTCAGAAATTTCTTATAAAATCTTTGTTTTTTGTGATGGGTGTCATCCCCGGTTTACAGAAACAATTTCTGATAAATTTATTATAGCACAAACTCGGAAAAAAAGCAAGCGTTTTTGTTAAAAAATTTTTGCCGTCCCATTACAAAAATTATCAGAAATACTACTTGATTTTTCCGCTGGAATATGGTATACTA
>CAMWTO010000115.1 GCA_947177205.1 uncultured Ruminococcus sp.
GCATGGTATTATACAGCAAAGCCGTCACCAGAAAAGAAATCTGTCTCAAAAGCAAAAGCGAAGTCTTCCGGTCGGTGTTCCCTGTCCTGGTCAAAACCGTGTTCGGCGCATCTGTAAGAATCCTCGCAGAGGAAAAGCCAAGAAAAAACGGCAGAAGTCTCTGGATTTACCGGATCAAAAACCCCGACCAGGTCACGCAGATCCGGCATATCTTTCATATTCATGAAGATCGCCGGATTGACATGCGCAATCTCCCCATGAACAGCATTGGTGCATTCCTCGGCGGTGTATTTCTCACATGTGGCAGTATCACCGAACCGGATAAAAATTATCATTTGGAATTCACTGTACCGACACAGCAACTCTGCCAGGATTTGAGCGATATTCTGTATAGTATCGGTGTCCATCCCAACATCCTGCAAAGGCACTACGCCTGGACGGTCTATCTGAAAGTCAGTGGTGAAATTGAGGATTTGCTTACCTTCATGGGAGCACAAAAATGCACCTTGGAATTGATTGATATTAAAATTGACAAAGAAGTCAAGAACAAGGCAAACCGGATCTGGAATTGTGAGATGGCAAATATTAATAAAACATTGTCAGCATCCGAAAAACAGTGTCAGGACATTCAAGAGATTATCCGACATCATGGCATGGATAAACTTCCGCCGGAATTGAAAAATCTCGCAGAAGTCCGGATGGAAAATCCGCATTTAAGCCTGTCTCAGATTGCGGAACTGCTCGACAAGCCCGTTGGTCGTTCCGGTGTCAATCACAGATTCCAGAGAATTGCCCTGATTGCCGAACAGTACAGAAAGGAACAAATTCATGATGACACAGAATAATTTTGTGCATCTGCATGTACACAGTCAGTACAGTCTTCTGGATGGCGTTTGCCGTCCGGAAGATCTTGTAAAACAGGCAAAATTAAACGGACAGATGGCAGTTGCCCTTACAGATCACGGCAATCTGTACGGCGCATTAAAATTCTATCAGATAGCAAAAAAAGCCGGGATCAAGCCAATTATCGGCTGTGAAGTCTATGTTGCCAGGAGAACCCGGAAAGACCGGGACGGACGCTTTGACAGGAAAACTCATCATCTGATTTTACTATGCGAAAATCAGACCGGCTACCAAAATCTGTTAAAACTAGTTTCACTTGCCAATCTGGAGGGATTCTATGAGAAACCACGGATTGATCTGGAATTATTGAAAAAATATCATGCCGGACTGATCTGTCTGTCCAGTTGTCTATTTGGAGAAATTGCAAGATTATTAACAGCAAAGCAATATGATACTGCAAAAGAAAAAGCACTGGAATATCAGAAAATTTTCGGGAGCGATCATTATTTTTTAGAAATTCAGAATCACGGATTGCCGGAAGAAGCCAGGATCAAGCCGTTATTCATCAAATTATCCCAGGAAACCGGAATCGGACTCGTTGCAACCAATGATGTGCATTACGTCCGGAAATCAGATGTGCAAGTCCAGAAAATTTTGCTTTCCGTTAGAAATCGCCCGGAAGATAAAAATCCGGATACCTCCGGCAATTCAGAATTTTATTTAAAATCCACACAGGAAATGATGGCATTATTTTCAGATATTCCCGATGCTGTCCGGAATACGATAAAAATTGCAGAACGATGTAATTTAGAAATTCCGTTTCATGAAAGAAAACTCCCGCATTTTTCTCAGCCGGGCTTGACAGACAATCAGACATATTTCCGGGAATTATGCGAAAAAGGCATGTATGAACGTTATGGGACAAATCCGGGACAAGAAATCCGGGAACGTCTGCAATACGAAATGCAGGTAATTATCGAAAACAGCTTCACGGATTATTTTCTGATCGTCTGGGATGTAGTCCGCTATGCTCGGAATCAGGACATTCCTGTTGGCGCAGGCAGAGGATCGGGCGCAGGGTGTCTGTGTGCATACTGCCTGTTCATCACGGAAATTGACCCGATGGCATATCATTTATTATTTGAAAGATTTCTGAATCCCGGCAGAAAAACCATGCCGGATATTGATCTTGATTTCTGCATAGAGGGCAGACAAAAAATCAAAGATTATGTCGTTCGGCGCTACGGCATGGAGCATGTCGCTGAAATTACCGTATTTGATACAATCAAAGCAAGGAGTGCCGTCAGATTCACCGGAAAATTTCTGCATGTTCCCTATCCGGTTTATGATTCTCTTGCGAAATCCATTGATCCGTCAGAAACCATCCGGGAATTCCTGCAAAAAAATCCGAATTTCAGCAAGCCGGATCAGCTCCAGATCCGAGAATTGTTAGAGACGGCGCAGCTTGTGGAGGGACTGCCCTTGCATGTATCTGTCCATGCCGCCGGGATTCTCATCACAGAAGAAAAAATCACGGAGCATACACCAGTTAACCGGAATGACGGCATTGCCGTTGCGCAGTATACAATGGATATTCTTGAAGAACTGGGATTACTCAAGATTGACTTTCTGGGACTCCGGAATTTAACCATCATCCGGGAAGCAGAAAAAGCCATCCAGAAATCGCAGCATTATTTTTCTATCCGGAGTATCAATCTGGATGACAAAGCCGTTTATGCATTTTTGGGAACGGGGCAGACTGCCGGATTGTTCCAACTGGAAAGCGATGGCATGAGAAATTTTCTGATTCGGTTACAGCCGCAATGTATGGAAGACCTGATCGCCGCACTTGCCCTGTATCGTCCCGGACCAATGGACGGCATAGAAACTTACATCCGGAATCGGAACCATCCGGAGAAAATTTCTTATCTGCACCCGATTCTTGAAAAAATCCTGCATGGCACATACGGTTGTATGCTCTATCAGGAACAAGTCATGCAGATCTGCCGGGAAATGGCAGGTTATTCTTACGGACAGGCGGACGAAATCCGTCGTGCCATGGGAAAAAAGAAAAAAGAAATCATGCAGGAAGAACGTGAAAATTTCCTTCATGGAGCAATGCAGAAACAAATCCCGGAACAGATCGCACAGCAGGTCTTTTCCCAGATGGAGAAATTTGCATCTTATGCGTTCAATCGTTCTCATGCGACGGCATATGCCAGAATTGCGTATCAGACGGCATATTTAAAATATCATCATTTCGGAAATTACATGGCGGCACTGATGACTTACGCCGAGAGCGACACAAAACTTGCCGGGTATCTTCGGGAATGCAGTGCCGGGAATTCGCACAATCTCCGAATTCTCCCTCCGGATATCAATATAAGTCAGATCCCGTTTGTCTATGATCCGGATCAGAACTGCATTTTATTTGGATTAACCGGTATTAAGGGACTTGGCAGAATGTTTCTGGATAAAATCCTGGAAGAACGCAGAATTCATGGAATATTTAAAAATTTTCAGGATTTCTGCAAACGCACAGCGCCTTTGGGATTACACAAACAACAACTGGAAGTCCTGATTAAATCCGGCGCACTGGATTGTCTGAATCCAAATCGGAAACAAATGCTCCTGCATTATCCAAAAATTCTGGGAGATCTCCGTCACAATCCGGATCACACAATTGACGGACAGATGAGTCTGTTCGAGGATGAATCTCCGTCCGGAATGCAGGAATTGCCGGAAACGCCGGAATTTTCGATCTCCGAGAAACTCGAACATGAAAAGCAGGTCTTTGGATTTTATGTTTCAGGGCATCCCCTGGACGAATGGGATTATCTGAAAAATCTGCTGAAATGCGTGAACGTCCCGGATCTGTCAACGCTTCCGGATTTTGCACATATCCGGATGATTGGATTCATCCGGTCAATCCGGATCTGTCAGACAAAGAAAAAACAAGACATGTGTTTTCTGACGCTGGAAGACCGCTCCGGGATGACAGATGTTGTAATTTTTCCTGAAAAATATCAGCGATTCCGGGAACGTCTGCAAATGTCAAAGACAGGGGATGTGGTCTATCTGACGGGGAAAAAATCCGAGAATTCTGTGATCTGTGAACAACTCCGGAAAAGCGGCGAACTCCCCGCAATTCTGGAACAAATGCTGTTCTGTATCAAGCTTGATTCACAGAAACAGGCAGAACTGCACCAGATTCAGAAAATTTGCAGACAATTTCCAGGTCATACAGAATTAATATTTTATCTCGAAACTATCAGAAAATATATTTCTCCCAGGAATAGAGTTTCTGTTACAATCACACCGGAACTTTATCAGAAACTGATACAAATAATTTCTCCGGAACACATCGGCTGTATTCCGAAAATAGCAGTAAAAAAAACTTAACTATTTTCTATAACAGATTCTCTCTCGGCGGACAGCAGAGAGAGAATCAAAAAATTTTTTCAGGATAATTTCAGAAAATACCGGACAGGTGTTCCCTGTACCTGCTCTGTTTCAACTACAGCAAAACCAACACCAACGATCACAGCCGCCATACCATTTCCCAGAACCAGTTCCAGAGCGTGTTTCAGACTACATTGCAGTTTATCTAATTCCGGCTGGTAAGCGATCACATAACATTCTGAATTCTCTTTTAATATAGCGAAATCTTCTGTTTTGCAAATTTTGCTCATGTCCAGCCAGTCTTCAGCATGATGGCAGAATCTTCCGATACCATACTGACGTTTTTTCATGCTCTGCAATTCGTATTGTAATCTCTCTTGTCTGGATCTGACAATAAAATTTTTGATAAAATAAGACTCATAGTTCATAAGTTGATAAAATCCTCAATGCAACTTCTTTCCGGGTGGATCTGGTGTCCATTGCCTGCTTTTCGATATAGCGGTGTGCCTCCGGTTCTGTGAATTTCAGATACTGCATCAGCGCACATTTTGCCCGGTTGATCAGGCGCATTTCGTCTATTTTAATCATTAACTGGGAATTTTCTCGTTTCAAACCAAGCATTCTGGATCTGGTCGCCTCCACAAGCCGGATTGACTGATGAAAAATATTCCGGTTCATGGGTCTAGACACAATGCAGACACCATAAGCACCTACTTTATCCGAAATATCGTCCGCCAGATCCGCTTTGCATAACAGGATAATCCCTGCACTGGTGTTCTCCGCCATGTGAACAGACAATTCATGCCCGAATTCGTCCTTTAATGGGGTATTGATAATCATCAGTGCATAATCTATGCTGCTGATCATGCGGCGGGCTTCACTGCCGCTGGTCGTATATGCCAGATTGGTATAACCGTAAGCGTGTAAGAATTGGGCTATGATTTCCATACTTTTTTCAGAACCGGACACAATCAAAGCTCTGTCCACGCCACTCAACTCCTTTAATTTATTAGATTTATTTATAAATTTATTCTGACAGAAAATACTGCTGTTCTTCAAATATCGCTTTGTCCTCTGCCGCATCATACAAAGCAAGTTGTTTTTTAACATTCTGGTAGAAATTCCGGAGAATTTCCTCCGGCAGATTCTCTCGGATAAATTCACTCTTTTCGGCAATTTCACATGCTTCCCGGAGCGTCGCAGGAAGTGTCTGGAATTCCCGGAATTCCTTGCTGGATGTTCCAGTAACAATCAGATCTTCCGGGAGAATCAGTTTTCGGTTCATGCCATCAATTCCAGCAGCTAATAACAAACGGAATGACAAATACGGATTGCAGCAGCAGTCCGCACTGCGAATGTCAATCCTTGCAGATTCTCCAACAGCTTCATGCACACGGATCAAGGGATTCCGGTTTTCAAATGACCAGTTAATATGATTGGGCGCTCCGCTGTGACGCAGTCGGGTATAAGAATTCACAATCGGATTCAAAAATACTGTCATTTCCGGTGCATGATCCAAAATACCTGCAATAAAAGCTGATCCTTCCGGAGAAAGTTTTTTATTTTCCAATTCAAAAATATTCCGATTCTGATATTTCAGACTCATCACAATTGTGAGGGCGCTCCCGTAAGTACCGCTGAGCGGTTTCGGCATGAAAGACGCATACAAGCCGTTCTGTGCGGCAATCGTTTTGACAACGTTCTTATAATGCACCATGTTGTCTGCCGCTGTCACCGGTTCACTGCACTTGAAATCAATTTCATTCTGTCCTGCGCCATATTTATGGCAGGAACGCTGCGGATGCAGTCCCATTTCTTCCAGTGACAGACAGATTTCACGCCGGACATTTTCGCATTTATCAAGCGGCGCAACATCAAGATAGCCGGCATGATCGTGCGGAATTTTCGTCGGCTTGCCGTCATGATCGCAGTCAAATAAATAAAATTCGCTTTTTGTACCGAGTTCACAAGAATAGCCTTTTGTATATAATTTCTGGATATAGCTCTGGAGCGTATAACGAAGTTCCCCGGCGTAGGGCGTTCCGTCCAGATTCTGGATATTACAGAAAAAACGGACAACACGACCCGACTTCGGACGCCACGGCAGAACGGACAGGGTAGAAATATCCGGAACAAGCAATAAATCCTGGTAGCAATCGGAAAATCCTGCGGCATCAAGGACAATTCCATGTGAGAATGCCCTGGGGAGCTCACCGGGCATGATGGCAATATTTTTCAGATTTCCCTGCATATCACAGAACGTCAGACGGATGAATTTCACATCATTTTCCGTCACAAAATCCAAAATTTCTTTTGGTGAAAAATTCATGATGAACAACCTCCTGCTAAAATTTAAAATAAATTTTTATATAAAATATTTTTAAAGTAACATTAGCTTTTGGAATGAGAAAG
>CAMWTO010000116.1 GCA_947177205.1 uncultured Ruminococcus sp.
AATAGGAAAGGAGAAAGAATACATATGACAGATTATTTTGATCCGGTTCAGCCATTTTTTGTATTTCATTCGGATTGTTATTATAAAAAAATTATTGCGCATCTACCAGTTGCGCATTTTTACCGTTTTACCTGCAAAAATCAACAGGAACTCCAGACAATTCAGAATACTGTCGTTCCGGATGGTGCGATTGATGTAATTTTTTCCTGCAATCCGTATCAGCCCACGGCTTTTGTAGCTGGTTCTGTGGAAGTCGCCGGGACAAACATTTTCCAGGAACAGACTTCTTATTTCGGTGTTCGTTTTCTGCCGGGGATTTCTGACCATTTCGGAAAAATTTCTGCCAAGGAAATTGTCGGTGTCAGTGAAAATTTCGTTCAGGTTACTGGCAGAGCAGATGTCATGGAGAAAATCTGTACAGCAACTAGTTTTGAACAGCAGATCGCAGAATTTATGACAAGTTTCGAGGATTTCATAAATGCAGATACAAAAAATGGAAATGCACTGTTAGTCGCTGGGATTCTTCAGAAGATCTTCCAGGATGCCGGAAATCTAAAAATCCAGGATCTGGAAAATATTCTGCATTACTCCAGACGGCATCTTGTCCGGGTATTCACGGATTTCACCGGGATGAATATCAAGCATTTCAGTAATATCATCCGTTTTCAGAAAGCGCTTACAGCGATCAATCACGGACAGTATTCCTCTATAGTTGATATTTCTATGCAGAACGGATATTATGATCAGACGCATTTTCAGAAAGATTTCCGGAAGTTTGCCAGGATGACTCCCGGAAACTATTGCAGACTGATTGACGGAATTCACTATCTGAACCGAATTACCATGATAAAATAATAGATTTTCAAGCCATGTCTCATTTTTACTAGATTCTCATCCTGATTCATGCTATAATAAACACGAAAAAAGCAGAAAATCTGCTGAAATAAAAATTTCAATCAAAATAAGGATGTGTTTGTGATGAGTTACCCGAACTTTGAGAAAAAACAAGATGCAAATGCGCTTTATCCCGGTTTCATCTCTGCGGATGAATCCCTGAGTATGGAGAGTGCAGAAGATGTGGCACTTGCAAGGAAGCTCCAGCTTCAGCACAATAACCAGTACCGGACACAGGCAGCACTTGACATTGGTGCCGGTGATGTCGCTGTCAAGGCTGAGGGCTGTTACTGGTGGGATGTCAACGGTGTGAAGCACCTGGACTTCATTGGTTCTGTTGGTCCTGCACTGCTGGGGCTGAACAACCCGTTTGTCATTGAGAAAGTCAAGAAATACCTGGATTCTCACCTGATTACGATGGATCCGCTCATGCTCCATCAGACGACTTCGGCATTTTCTCATAATATGTCGCTGATTACGCCGTATCTCCCCCGGACAGTTCTCTGCTGCGGCGGTGCGGAAGCAAATGAAACGCTCCTGAAAATGGTGCGTCTGGCAGCATATCGGACAAAGAAGAACAAGACAAGAATGCTTTCCACAAACAATGCGTTCCATGGCAAGACACAGGCAACTGTCAATCTAGGTGGCAAGGACAAATGGCGTATGTGGCAGGGTCCTGATCTTCCCGGCTATTGTCATGTGCCATACGGCGACTGGAAAGCGGCAGAAGAAGAAATGAAAAAAGGGGATATCATTGCATTTTTCTGCGAACCGATTCAGGGTGAAGGCGGTATCAATGTCCCGCCGGATGATTATCTGCCGAAAATGAGAGAACTTTGTACAAAATATGATGTGTATTTCTGTCTGGATGAAGTACAGGCAGGTTCCTGCAGAACCGGTTATCTTTGGGCGCACCAGTACTACGGCGATAAAGCACAGCCGGATGCACTTTCATTTGCAAAGGCAATGTCCGGCAGTCTCGTGCCGACAGGCGGTGTGTTGGCATCTGAAGAACTGTACATGGCAGCATATGGCAACGATGAGACAGCATTCTTCCATACGGCGACGTATCAGGACAACCAGATTTCCGGCATCACTGCGCTGGCATGTCTGGAATTCATGATTGAAGCCGACGTACCTGGGACAATCCGTGCAAATGCGCCGTATTTCTTCGATGGTCTGCGGAAAATCCAGGCAAAATATCCGAATGTCATCAAAGATGTCCGTGGACGTGGCTACATGATCGGTCTGGAATACGGTCAGAACAAGAACGGCGATTACTACACGGTAGAAGTCTGCAAGCACATGTCCGTTGTGGGACACGTCAGCACGATGTTTACAATCAACAATGACGCAGTATGCAGAATTTACCCGAACTACTGGGCAACAAAGGAAGATTTTGACTGGGCGCTCCGTGCATTGGATGAAGCGTGTGCCTATGTCCTGGAAACAATGGGTGAATAATCTTATTGCTTACTCATCATACAATCACTATAAATAGACAATGATGTCTGTGCTTTCCACGGCAGGTTGTTCCTGCTGTGGCGTGCAGGCATTATTTTCTTTTTTCGTAAATTTTAGTAATAAAAAGGGGAAAATTATTATGATGGACGCATCAAAAATCGAGATCATCACATCCATGACGAAATTTGCAGATCTCAAACGTGCGCTGAGTAAAGTCGGCGTTTCCGGAATGACGGTCACGCAGGTGATCGGGTGCGGTGTCGAAAAAGGCACGCATGAATATGAAATCAAGGAAAATGTCGAAATGGAACTTCTTCCGAAACAGCATATTATGCTTGTGGTTGAAAATGATGTCCTGGAGTCCGTTCTGGAAGTTATCAAAGAAGAACTCTACACCGGACACATTGGCGACGGAAAAATCTTCATTACGCCGGTTTCCAATATTATCCGGATCAGGACAGGAGAGGACGGCATCGACGCTTTGAAATAATCAAATAATAAGATAATAAGGATGTGTCACGGTTGAATAAATCAAAACTAAAACTACCATCTGTCATTGCTACAGGAATGGGATTGATTGTCGCTACCAGCTGCTTAATGTCTCTTGGTCAGGGTGCAGGAGCGATCGGTGTCAGCTTCATCATTGCCATGTGCATAGCCTGTGGGATTAATATTTGTACGGCACTGAGCATGGCGGAACTGAATGCGATCATGCCGGCACTTACCGGCGGTCTTGCACAATATACGCTCACATGTATGGGACCTTTTATCTCCCTCGTGACAATGGTGGGCGGTTATCTGGTCTGCAATGCCCTTACCGGCAGTGCGGAATGCGCTATGTTCGGCAACTCTATCAATGCCGTGTTTCATACGGGCATCCCGTCAAGCGTATTCTGCGTGATTCTGCTGGTTGTCCTGATGATTGTCAATCTCAACGGCGTGGATATGTTCGCTAAAATCCAGAATATTGTCGCTTACGGACTGAGCGCATCCCTGGTGATTATGGGGGTGCTTGGCATTCTCGGAATCGGCACAGGGGAAGTTGTTGAGCAACCCTGGGTGCTGTCTTCTGAGCCGAAAGATATTCTTTCGCTTGTGGGACTGGCATTTTTCCTGTTCCTGGGTGCAGAGTTTATCATTCCCGTTGCAAAGGATGTTGAAAATCCAAGAAAGAACGTCCCTCGTGGGATGGTGCTGAGTCTCCTGATCGTATTAGTCATGCAGATTTTGGTTGTCCTTGGCATGCACAATTATGTCCCATGGGAAGAACTGGCTGAAAACACATCTCCGCATATCCTGTACGGCAATAACATGCTTGGAAGTGCAGGCTCTGTCTGGATGATCGTTGTCTCTATCTTTGCAGTTGTCAGCACGGTGAATTCCGTAATGAGTTCCCTGCCATATATCTGTGCAGGGATGGCAAAAATCGGATTGCTTCCTGCGATTTTCGAGAAGCGCAACAAAAAAGGTGCTCCTTATATTGGAATCCTGGCAGTTGCTGCCGTGATGATCCTGATTAATGCAACGGGGCTATCCTCGGCGGATTCGCTCTCATTCCTGATTCTGACAGGCTGTGTATTCTGGATGATTTCTTATATTATTTCCAATATTAACGTGATCATTCTGAGAAAACGTGCGCCGAAAGTCCCCAGAACGTTCAAAGCACCATTGGGGATTCTGATGCCATTAGTGGGAATTGTTGGAAATCTGTTCATGATCTGGAATATTGACGGCAATCCGGAAACGAAAAAATCCATTTTCCTGCTATGTGGCGCAGTATTTCTTCTGCTGTCAGTGTACGGCGTTCTCTGGACGAAATTTGTCATGAAGCGCAAGTTATTCCAGCCGATTCCGATGCAGGAAGTCATGGCAATGGAGAATGAATTATACCTGATTACCAGAAGAAACCAGAAAGCAAGCAAAAAAGCAAATAAAATAAAAATATAATAAGGAGTTAGATTTTATGCTGAATTTTACTTTTGTGCAGTCCGTCAGGATTCTTAACGGAAAAGGCTGTATTTCCCAGATCGGCGAACTGCTGAAACAGGCAGGCTATCAGAAAGCATTTGTTGTCTGTGATAAGATCCTTGAAACAAACGGCGTGCTTGACAAAATCCGGAAATCTTTTGCGGCTTCCCGGATCAGTTCTGTGATTTATACGGATGTCAGACCAGATCCCCCGGCAGATCTGATCGAAAAGGGTGCCATGTTATGCAAGGCTGAATCCTGTGACTGCGTGATTGGCATCGGCGGCGGAAGCAGTATCGACACCGCCAAGGGCATTAACATTCTCCGTTTTAATCCGGGTTCTGTCCTGGAATATGCCCAAAAGCCAATGCAGCATTGCTCCGGTCTGATTGCAATCCCTACCACTGCCGGAACTGGCTCGGAACTGTCCAACGGTGCAATTGTATCCGATCCGGAACATGATGTCAAGATGCCGATCATGTGCCTGGAGAACATGCCGGAATACGCTGTACTCGATCCGGAACTGACAATGACCATGCCTTACAGATTAACATTGCTGACCGGTCTGGACACGTTTTCGCATTGCTATGAAGCATATACATCCAGTTTAAGCAATCCGATGACAGATTTGATCTGTGAAAAAATGCTGGAAACCGTTGTAGAATATCTTCCGGTTGCACTGGCAGAACCGGAAAATTGCGAAGCACGGGAAAAAATGCAATATGCAGCTTCTATTGGTGGCTGGATGCTCTACAATGCCTGTGCACATGTCGGACACAGCATTGCCCATGTCCTCGGTGCAAAACTGCATATCATTCATGGAGCAGCCTGCGCATATGATACGCCCGTTGTCCTGAAAGCGATCAGCACGGCTGTTCCGGCGAAAGTCCGGAAAATCGGAGAATTGCTCGGTGCTGAATATACTGGTGCTGAGAATCCCGAAGAAATCGGCGTGAAAGCTGCACAGGCTTACCAGGCATTTGTGAAGCGATTAAAATTAGACCCCATTCAGGTAGATTCCTCCGGCATTGATGACACGCTCCTGGCAGAGCTCGTGCAGAGCGTTGTGAATGAGCCTTTTGCCGGACTGACACCTGTTAAGATTGAGGAAGCACTTACAGAAAAGATGCTGAGAGAAATCTTATTTTAACTGTGAACTACCTACCATCTAAAGTCAGTGGGATTACGATTGACATTATTTCAAAAATCAAGTCTGCCCTTGACAAATCAAGAGCAGACTTTCTGTTTTTTTTTACTAATTACCAAATTTTCTCAGTATTATAAATGCAACTGCAATGATCATTACAGATAATAAAATCAACAGATGCCGCACATATGTGGAAAACTTAAACGTGGACGAAGTATCGCATCTAAGTCATTTCTGCATCTGCTTTTTTTATTTTTTCTGCATGCTGTTTTCTATCCAAATGTGAGATACAAAAACGTGGAATACTATGTAATATTTTTGATATTTATTTATAGCAAAAAATGACCCTGAAAAATTACAGAGCCATTACATATATTCTGTCAACAATTGCTCATATATAGGCTTAGTATTCGATTATTTAGTATTTGATTGTGCCACGAAAAACATATATGGAAAGTCCACATCTGGAAAAGCCTAACGTGGACAATGTTTCGTATTTAAACCATTTCTAAAAACCAGAAGTCATCATATTCTTATTTCTGGTAAATATTCTTTCTTGTTGTCGTTGAAACGTTTTCTTGTTCTGCAACAGTGTTTTCAATTTTATCAGGACTAATTTCACAATACTGTTGATAGCTTGCAATTACTTCTGCATCATGTTTTCTTCTTCTTTGGCATTCCTGCTCCACAATGTTCTGCATCTGACTGCTGATAAAATCAAGCTGTGACTGCAACTCCTCTTTCTGTTTTTCCAATTCTTTAACTTGTTTCTTCAATCTTAGTTCCTTACCATAATAAAAACGTGAGTTCGATGAAAAAAGATAGAAAAAAAACGTCAAAATCTGTTATAATGAGAATAACTACAGACTCAAAAACAGAAAGGCGGTTTTTTCTATGGAACAAATAGCAATTTTTTGTGATACAGATGATTTTTGCAAGGCATATGAGGAGTATTGCAGAAACAAACTGTTGATGGATAAAGAGGCGGTTGTACCCAGAACAAGAATTTCATTAAGTGAAATTATGACAATACTGATTCTGTCTTTCTGTCTTACTTCGGGCAATATAGATGATAGAAATAAAGCTGTGATGGATTCACTAACGAAGGAAATATTTGGAAAACTTCTGAAAAAAGATATTATACTTGTCACAAGGGCAAAGAAAAATAGGAAA
>CAMWTO010000117.1 GCA_947177205.1 uncultured Ruminococcus sp.
ATAATAAAATCGTGATTTTTAATTTTCTGAAAGGATGATCCAGAATTGAAATCTAATTTAAATAATTTGAATCAGAAAATTCCGAAAAAATTCCCGAAATTCCGGAATCATCAGATCCGCTATGATCGGATTCTGGTTGCAGTTGTCATCCCGGTTCTGCTCCTGATTGCGCTGATTACAGGTATTTCCAGTTGTTCCAGAAAGAAACAGAATCCGGAAGCATCTGACACGCCCGAACAGGGAAACATGAATCATTCCAGTTACTCTGATATTTCTGATAAATCTGCTCAGAAACAGACTTATATGAATGTCTCACTTGAAACAGCGAAAATCCATTCGGGCAGTCTGCTTCTTGTTAATGCATCACATCCCTGTGAATTCGATCACCAGGCAATTGCAGACGGTACTTCTCCGGATCTGAATTTCGTCACCATCAAGAGCATCCTCGACGCAAAAAATGTAAGTCTGAAACCTTATACAGCATCTGACTGGGAAGTTGGTCTGGATAGAACGGCAGCGCAGGCAATGGATGCCTGGTTCACGGCATTCTATGAGAATACACAGCATCATGATCTGCGCATGATCGGCGGTTACAAGCCGGATTCCACAGATCCGGATTTTCAGATGGGCAGAACGATTACTGTCGGGATTTTCCCGGAGACAGGCAGTTCCTATGCGTATAAACCGGAGGGAGACTATACCTGGCTCTCGGAACACGCCGCAGAATACGGCTTTATACTGCGTTATCCGGAGGAGAAATCTGAATTTTTTGATAAGACCATTACAGAGCGGCGGACAGCGACATTCCGGTATGTGGGTGTTCCGGCGGCGCTCTACATGCGGGAACATCATTTGTGTCTGGAAGAATTTCTCCAGGTAATTAAAAATTACACGCTTGAAAACAAGCTTGTCATTGCAGACGGCGCAAAAATTTATTATATGTATTATGTTCCGGCCGACATGGGCAGTGAAGTCACAACGTTCCGTGTGCCGGACAACAGGGATTACTATGAAGTATCCGGCAATAATATGGACGGTTTTGTGATTGCAATTCACAGGAAATCTTAAAAATTATGAAAAAACGCCCTCCAGATTAAAATCCGGCGTGTAGCTCTGTTCACTGGCGGATTTGTCCTGAGAATAACCGGAAAATCCCAGATCCTGCGCTGTCCGCAAAACGCTGTTGTATTCCATTTTGGTAATTTTCCGGTTCAATTCCGGATAGACAGAATTTTGCATAGGTGTATACTGTGCCATTAAACTCAGCAAAAATTGATTTTTATGAAAATCTGAATTTTCGGCAAGATAATTTAATAATGCGATGGATTCCTGCCGATGTCCTGGCATCACCAAATGGCGAATGATACAGCCTTTTTTCAGTAAATGCTTCTCAAAGATGGGATTACCAGTTTGTCGGAGCATTTCCAGGATTGCTTTTTCAGTAATTTCCGGATAATCCGGCGCATTAGCGTAATTTCGTGCGGTTTCCGGATCGAAGAATTTGAAGTCCGGCAGATAAATATCAATCAAGCCGTCGAGTTTTTTTAAATTTTCCACGGATTCATAACTGCTTGTATTATAGATAACCGGAATCCGGAGCTGCGGCTTAATTTTTTCCAGTACAGGAATGATCTGTAACAGATAATGTCCGGCAGTAATTAAATTAATATTATGTGCGCCTTGTGCCTGGAGTTCCAGAAAAATTTCTGCAAGGCGTTCCCCGGAGATTTCAGCGCCGAAATTTTCGGAAGAAATTGGCATATTCTGACAGAAACAGCATTGCAGATTACATCCTGAAAAGAATACAGCGCCCGACCCATTCACGCCGCTGATACAAGGTTCTTCCCAGAAATGCAGAGCGGCACGGGCAATCCGGATTTGATTTTTAGCTCCGCAGAATCCTGATGTTTCATTCCGGTTTACATGACACTGACGAGGACAAAGTGAACAGCTCTCTGATGCAGATTGCATGAATTGTGAATACTCCTTTCTTAAAAAAATAAAAAATTCTTATTTATTATAGCATAATTTTTCAGATCTGACAAGAGTCTTTTTCATAATTATCTTACTAATTATCTTTCTGAAAATCTTGACGGGCAATCAAAAATATGTTATAATAATTTCATGTTAATTATTTCAGAATCAGAAATGGAGGTTTTTTTATGCAATTTCTGCAAAAACTGATGTATCTTGATTTGACTGCTTCTGTGGCAACGGAAGATAACAGAAATATTCTTCTCTGGGTGATTCTTGCCGTGGTTGCCCTGCTTCTGATCGGGATCAGCACTGCAATTTCTTTGAAAAATCGGAAAAATCGGCAGAATGAGGAGGATAGTGATGATAGCGATGAAGAATAATTTGTATTAATTTGTAAAATGCAAATAATTGCTGATTTTTGTTGAATTTTACCGGTTTCAACAGAAAAAATTTGTGTATGTTTTTTGCTTTTCAGGACTTGCTTTTTTTTCCGAAATATGTTATAATAATCAGGATTTCGCACGGCTGTATTTCCGCAAGCCAGGTGTCCGGATGTGATCTTCTTTCCGGATTGCTTGCTGTCAGCAGCCGGAGGATTCAATAACCAAATTTTTTTATTAGGAGGATCTACAATGGGTGTAGTATCTATGAAACAACTGCTTGAGGCAGGCGTACACTTTGGTCACCAGACAAGAAGATGGAACCCAAAAATGGCTCCCTATATCTTCACAGAACGCAATGGCATTTATATCATTGACTTGCAGAAGACTGTCAAGAAACTGGAAGAAGCGTATCACTTCGTCCGTGATCTGTCCGCTGACGGCAAGGAAGTTCTTTTTGTCGGCACAAAGAAACAGGCAAGCGAATCCATCAAGGAAGAGGCACTCCGTGCTGGTGCGCACTATGTGAATGCCAGATGGCTTGGCGGTATGATGACCAATTTCAAGACGATCCAGCAGAGAATCAAGAGACTGGAACAGCTTCACACAATGGCTGAGGATGGCACATTTGCACTCCTTCCCAAGAAAGAAGTAATTAAGCTTAATCTCGAAATCGAGAAACTGGAAAAATTCCTCGGCGGTATCAAGAATATGAAGAAGCTCCCCGGTGCGCTGTTCATCGTTGACCCCCGCAAAGAAAAAATCGCTGTTGCTGAAGCAAAGAAACTCAACATTCCGATCGTTGCTATCGTGGATACAAACTGCGATCCGGATGAAGTAGATTATGTCATTCCGGGTAATGACGACGCAATCCGTGCTGTCAAGCTGATTGCAGGCACTGTTGCCAATGCTATCATCGAGGGCAGACAGGGTGCGGATTCTGCTGTTGCAGAGGCAGAAGCTGCAAATGCTGTGGAAGCCGTTGCAGAAGAAACAGAAGCTGCTGCGGAATAATTTAAAATTTTATAAAAATTTTATTTTAATTTTACTTGAATTTTAACAGAAAAGAGGTCGTTTTTTATGGCTATTACTGTAAAAGATATTAACGAACTGCGTCAGATGACTGGCGCAGGCATTATGGACTGCAAGAAGGCACTCACAGAAGCTGAGGGCGATAAAGACAAGGCTGTACAGCTCCTTCGTGAGAAAGGTCTTGCCACACAGGCAAAGAAAGCAGGTCGTGTGGCTGCGGAAGGTCTGGCACTGGCACTCGTCAGCGAAGATCACAAGATCGGCGCTGTTGTGGAAGTCAATATTGAAACAGACTTTGCAGCGAAGAATCCCAAATTCAAGGAATTCGTAGAGAGCGTTGCCAAGACGGTTATCGCACAGAATCCGGCTGACGTGGAAACACTGAAAGCAACTGTCATTGACGGCGGTTCTGTTACCGTTGCCGAGGCTTTGCAGGAACTGTTCCTGTCTGTTCGTGAGAATATTCAGATCCGTCGTTTCGCAAGACTGGAGGGCGACGCTGTTGTTGCATACGTTCACCAGGGCGGACAGGCTGGCGTTCTGACAGCTGCAAAGACAGAAGCAGGCGCAGCACCGGCTGTTTTGGAAGCTCTGAAAGACTGCGATTTCCAGGTTGCTGCAATGCATCCGGATTATCTCGTCCGTGAGGATGTTCCGGATTCCAGAATTGAGGAAGAACGTGAAATCATCATGAAGCAGATGGAAGAAGATCCTGCTATGATGAAAAAGCCGGAACAGGTAAGAGCTGGCATTGCTAAGGGCAAGCTTGGCAAGATTTATTCTGAACTCTGCCTGATGGAACAGACTTTTGTAAAAGACAACAAGATGACTGTCAAGCAGTATGTGGACAGCAAGGCAAAAGAGACTGGTTCTGCAATCGAGATCACTGGCTATGTCTGCTTCGAGCTTGGCGAAGGCATCGAAAAGAAGTCTGATGACTTCGCAGCAGAAGTTGCAAGCATGATCGGCTGATCCGGATAGGATGGATTTATCATTTTGAGATTTGAAAAGACGGCGGTTTTCTGCCGTCTTTTTTTAAAATTTTAATTTTAAATTTTTCAGAAAGGCTTTTTAATGTCATTATGAAATTTTTGCATTGCAAATGGGAACTGAATTCTGTTGCAGGCGTGGAAAAAACGGGAAAATTGGATATTCCGTTGATTGTTTTTCTGGTGATTCTTCTTCTTATAGTTGGTATGGTTGGTTTTTTGATTTTTCGGATTGTCCGACCGTCGCCGCAAGATGAAGCTTTGCATTATTTTCAGGAACATCAAACGGAATTTGTCCGGATTGCAAAATATTTTGAGAAAAATCCGGATTTGCTATTCTCAGTTTGTGACGGCGCTTTGCAGGATCTGGAATCAATTGATTCTCCGGATTTGCAAAATACGATTCGTTCTATCATGGATGACGGTGTGATTTTTGAAATCCGGAATGTATCCGGTCAAGATACAGAAATCCTGTTTATTGTAGATGATCTTCTGATCCGGAATCAGGAAACTGTTGCGATTGTCTATACAGATCAGATCCCTGAAACGGAAATCAGTTACAAGGGCGATTCCGTCGAATATAAGAATCAGTTTGAATCCCTTGGCGGTAACTGGTATCGCAAATATAGAAAATCCTGATATTTTAATTTTTTTTGTTTTCTGTGAGAAAATGCTTGCAAAATGTTTCCCGATGTGGTATAATATTAGAATAATCTATCTGAACGCAGGAAAGGAGCAGAATTTTATGAAACAAAAAAAGCATGGTTCTGTATTTGCAGGTCTGCTTGTGGTTCTTTTAATGCTTGTCGTTGCCGGAACAATTGCATCGAATCTGATTTTTTCGGGCGGGCGTGTGCCGAAAATTGCAGGATATTATCTCTATTTGCAGGATTCTAACGAAATGATGCCCGACATCCCGGCACAGTCGCTTGTTGTCGCACAGGCAGCAATTACAGGGGAAATTCACGAGGGCAACAAAGTGCTCTGCTATTTGGCGGACGGCACACTTGCGGTAAGAAATATTTACCGGATTGAAGAAATGGAGGACGGTGCTGTGAATTATTATCCCGGCACAGTCCAGGAACAGGGGACTGATTTTGTGATTCCAAGAACGAATATTTTTGCCATCTGCACATGGGCAAGCACGCAATTATATCAATATGTGAAATTTACGACTTCTATGACCGGATTAATGGCGCTCCTGGTTGCGCCTTGTGTGATTTTAATTATTATGCTGCTTGTGAAAATGGCAAAGAGCGACGGCGATGACATGGAGGATGAAGAATTTCTGTTTGAACAGTCCGAACCAACACCCAGAAAGAAAAAGAAGAAAGCAGCACAGCAACCGCTCTACAATCCGGATGAAGTACCGGTACAGGATTCCTTGCAAGAAAAGAAATCCACAATTTCGGAAAATTTCTCTGCAAAGCCTGTGAATGAGAATTCTCCGTATCAGAAAGCCGTTCAGGAACGGGAAAAAACCATGAAATTCCGTCGGCAGGAGATCGAACAGGAGGCTTTGAAAGTGCTCAATGAACCGCTTCCGAAAAAGAAGAAGACGGTAACGCAAGTATATTCCACGGATGAGATCAAAGCGAAAGCAAAGGAAATTCAGAATCAGAATCAAAATCAAACTTCTGATCTGCATCAGAAATCTGCAAAACCTGAACCGGAACAGCCGACAGCATCAAATCAGACGAATTCTTCCGCAAATCCTGTATCAAAATCCACCACAAGACCCATTCCGGAAAAGAATTTCTTTGAGAAATCCACAACAGAATCTGTATCATCTGTGCCGGTCATTCCACAGGAGAAGAAAACAATGCCGAAGCCTGTTCCGAAATCATCAGAGAAGCCGGCATATCGGAGTATTAGTCCGAACATTGATGATATTCTTAATGCACCAGATCGTAAATCAACAGATACCGCAAAATCAACTTCCGGTTCACGGACAAATTCTGTCGTATCCAGGACAAAATCAGATATTGCACAGACGGATTCCATTGATGATCTGATTAAACTTCTGGAAAAGAAAAAAAGCAATTTATAATTTTTTATAATAAATTATGAATTTTAAAACATAAAAAAGCCCTGTGAAAGGGCTTTTTTATCTGTAAAATTATTTTGAGATCCAAAATCAGGAATAACAAAATTGTCCGTTGCCGATAAATTCGCAGATCAGGGAATCCGGCGTGATTTCCTCCGTCCGGATCGGTGCTGTATGTTCCAGGAAGTCAATCATG
>CAMWTO010000118.1 GCA_947177205.1 uncultured Ruminococcus sp.
ATCAAAAGCATGTATAATAGATAGTGAATAAAAAATATTCTGAAAGGAATGTATCTGCTATGAATGCGATCAAGAATAAAAATAAAACAAAAAACAAATGCAGAAATGATGTGAAAAAAGCCATTCTCGCTCTTGTGCTTGCATCTGTTTCTGTTACATGTTTCGGCTGCAATAAAAAAGAAGATTCCGGTGACGTGCCGGCGGAACCGACGGAAACACTTGGCCTTGCGGATATGACACAGCCGTTGAAATTCTCCTATGGCAATGGCGTTGGCAGTGATGCAAAAGAACCTAAAGAAGATGCCACAGAGGGCGAAAAGAATTCTGATTCTGATTCTAATTCTGATTCGGAACAGGATGCGTCCAAATCTTCCCTGGAGACTGCACCCGATAAACCTGTCAATGTAACGGAACATGTAGAAGTGACAGATGCGTCCGGGCAGCCGGTGACGGATGCCGCAGGAAAAAAACAGACAGAAGTGGTCAACGTTACCGAACAAGTCAAAGTGACGGACACAGCCGGTCAGCCAGTGACGGATGCCGCAGGGGAAGCGCAGACGGAAGTGATTAACGTCACGGAGAAGCCTGCGACAGCTCCAGCAGAAAAACCGACAGAAGCCGTTTCTTCTTATACACCGTCTATGGATGTCTGCAATGCCTACTGGCTTGACATGTCCCAGGAAAGCGACTTTTTCTTTAACGGTGAATTCCTTTCGATTGAATTCCAGGTCAATGAGGGCATTCCAGACGGCAGTTATCCGATAACATTTAAGAAAACAGACATTGCAAGCTGGGATGTTGTGAAGTGGGATCCTGTCTGCATTAATGGGGAAGTAGCCGTCAACAGTGAAGTCACAGCACAGGATGATTTCCCTGAGGAGGATTTTGCATTAAAAATCAACAGTGTTGCCGCCAAGCAGGGCGACACGGTCAAAGTGACGGTGGATCTGAATAATAATCCCGGTTTCTGCGGATTTGTCATTGAACTGGAATATGATAAATCAGCTTTGACAATTGTATCCACGGAAAGCGGCGCAGACTTTGACAATGCTGTCAACTATGTGACGAATTAAAATAATAAAAATAATTTTACAAAATTTTAACCCGGTGCGCAAAACACCGGGTTTTTTATATAATTATGCTTTAATTAGAATCCGGATCTATGAGCGAAAGAATTTCCTTCGGCGTGAACTGATATTTTTTGTCACAGAAATGACAGCAGACTTCAATTGTCTCCTGCGTGTCTGCCAGATTCTGCAATTCTTCACGCCCGATACTAATCAGGATTTTAGAAGTCCGTTCACGACTGCAATCACATACATAATTTGCCTGTGCGCTGTCAAGCAGATTCGGCGTCAATCCATCCAGACAGCGCAGTGCAATCTCATCCGCCGTCATCCCGTCGCTAAGCATCTGTGTGAAACTTGGCATATTGGCAAGATTCTGTTCCAGAACTGGAATACATGCTTCATCCGCAAAGGGCAGCAACTGAATCAGGAATCCGCCGGCATGTTGTACCGTCAGATCCGGCGCAACCAGAACGCCCAGACTTAGAACAGTCGGAATCTGTTCGCTTGTCGCATAATAATTCGCAAGATCTTCCGCAATTTCACCGGAAACTAACGGGATTGTCCCAACATAAGGTTCTTTCAGTCCCAGGTCTTTTATAACAGATAATGTTCCAGTTCCGACTGCCCCACCGACATCCAGTTTATTTTTGGAATTCAGAGGAATTTCAACAATATATTGATCCGCACAGCATTTGACATTCCCATGACTGTCAGCGACAGCAATCATACTGCCGATTGCGCCGTCGCCGTCAATCCGGATTGTCAGCCGGTCTTCCTCGTTTTTCTGTCCATATCCCATGAGGGATGCCGCAATGGCAAGCCTGCCCAGGGCAGCCGTGACAACAGCGGACGGATGGTGAAATTTTTCAATCTGATTGACCAGATTCGTTGCATTAATCGCTGATGCGACAACACTACCGTCCTGGGAAATTGCTCTGTGAATGCTATTTGACATGATAAATCACGCTCCTGTTTTAATTTTTTAAAAATTTATTTTAATTTAAATCTATCATGATCAGCTCCGGACGGTTGTAAAACCGGGGAATTCTAGTCGATTCTCTGGCAAGCCCACGGCTGACAATCATAGTTGTTGCAGAATTCTGATTTTGATATAATCCTCCGGCATGTTCCGGGAAAATTCCCTGATCCGGCGCATACAATCCATTGACAAGGAACGGAATCCGCCATTGTCCACCATGTGCGTGACCGCATAGAACAAGATCAAAATTTCCAGCGCAGTAAGTTTCAAATAATTCCGGTCTGTGTGACAACAGAATTTTGAAATCAGAATTATTTTTTGATGATTTTTTCACATCTTGGAGCTGTTTTTCAGAAACCAGACCGCCGGCAGGATCTTCTATTCCGTAAATTGTTAGTCTCTGTCCGTTGACCGTGAGCGTTTCTTCCGTACCGGCAAGGATTTTGATTTCATGCATTTTTAAAAATTGCATTCGTTTCTGATAAAGATTTGAATTGACATAATATTCATGATTGCCTGTCACGTAATAGCAGGGATAATCTTGTGCAATGCCTTTCAGGAAATATTCTGTGTTCGCATCTGGCAGAATATCGTCAAAAATATCACCGGACAGGGCAATCAGATCCGGATTCTGTTCTGCGACAGCCTGGATTAATTCCTGCTGATTTTCGCCATACTGGCAGGAATGCAGATCCGTGACAAGCACAATCCGGACAGGCGCTGAGATTTTTTCAGATTCTATTGTATAGTACCGGATTTTCAGTTGATTGTACAATCCTGCAATCAGAAAAATTATGAAAATAACAGGGATTATGATTTTTTTCCGGTGTTTCTTCCAGAATCCGGATTTCATACAGGTTTCCTCGCAATCCATAAAATGCGCTGTGTTTGTTTTGATACAGGAGACAGTATTTCCGGCGTGTCTAAATTCTGATCTGCATCAAATACTTTTAGCAATTCCAGTCCGGCATTTTTTAATGCCTGTATGATTTTGTCCGTGGGATATGCCGTTTCTGTGATGAATTCGTCTGTCCGGTAATAACAGGAATCCTGTTCGGAATTTTCAAAAAAAGTCAATTGCATTTCCACGGTATCATTTTTTAAATGATTCTCCCAGACGCAGAACACTTCCTCTGTGTCATAAAGAAAAATCTGATGATTTAAAATTTCATGATGTTTATAGAGTGTATTCATGTCAAAGATGAATAATCCGCCCGGCTGTGCGAACAGCGAAACACGTGCAAATACTTTCTGAATATCTGCCAGGGAATTCAGATGATTCAGACTGTCCAGCATACACACTGTAACATCAATTGTCCCGAACATGTCAAGTTCCCGCATGTCCTGACAAAGATATTGAATCGGCAGACCGCTCCGGAATTTTTTCTGCATTGCCTGGTTGAGCATTTCCGGTGAATTATCTACACCGATGACATCATAGCCGAGCAGGGCAAGCGCTTCACTGAGTGAACCGCTTCCGCAGGCAAGATCCAGCAGAAGTTTGCCGTTCGTTTCTGTCCGGAGATATTTCCGGATTAAAAAATCCAGTCGCTCTGCACGTTTCGGATAATTGACATTCTGCGTGAGATGATCATAGAATGCCGCAAAATTCATATAATTCATAATTTTAAAAAAGCTCACCCCTTAGCAGAGCAGCTCCCCGGATCAGCGCAGGGAGCTGCTAAATATTAATTTTAACTATTATTTTTCTTTAATTCCGGAGAACCGGCATTCGGTGCGTTCGGGCGAAGCACCTGTGCTCTCTGTGGTGCTTCGTTCTGCTGCACCTGAATTGTCATCAGCATCCGGATGGCTTCTTCCCGAATACTTTCTATCATGGCATCGAACATTTCAAAGCCTTCATAACGATATTCAACAACCGGATTTTTTTGCCCGTAACTTCGCAGGGAAATACCTCGCTTGAGTTCCTGCATGTCATCAATGTGTGCCATCCATTTTGTATCAACCACACGGAGCATGACAACCCGTTCCAGTTCACGGACGATTTTTTCTCCGTAGAGCTGTTCTTTTTCGGCATATTTTGCTTTGATTCTGTCCGTTAAATACTGCACGATACTTGTTTTTGTCTGTGTCAGTAATTCTTCTTCAGAATAGACAAGCTCTCCATCACCGAGCAGCCAACCGTAGAAATAATCCCGCAGTCCGGTCAGATTCCAACCTTCTTGAACGTCTTCTTCTGCAAGATACTGTTCTGTCACGCTCGTGACAAGTTCTTCCATCATTTTGAGAACGGACTCGTGGAGATCCTCGCCATCCAGAACCTGCGCACGTTGTTTGTAGATAATTTCACGCTGTGCATTCATGACATCATCATAATTGAGCGTATTTTTACGGATACTGAAATTTCTGCCCTCCACTTTTTTCTGAGAAGATGCAATAATTTTCGTGAGCCATTTGCTCTCAATCGGCTGTGTTTCTTCCACGTTCAGGGATTTCATGACATTCTCCATCCGGTCGCCTGCAAAAATTCGCATCAGGTCATCTTCGACAGACAGGAAAAAGCGGCTTTCACCCGGGTCACCCTGACGACCGGAACGACCACGGAGCTGATTATCAATTCGACGGGATTCATGCCGTTCCGTACCAATGATGAACAGACCGCCGGCATCCCGGACAGCTACTGCGGATTCCTTGACTTTGGCATCATATTTTTCGTAAAGTTTCCGGTAAACTTCACGTGCTTCTAGAATTTCAGGGTTTTCTGTGTCCGCAAAGCCAATCGCCTCATTGATGACCGCATCATCATAAAGCTGTTCGCCGTTTGGTTTCTGTAATTTTTTAAGCTCTGCACGGGATGTGAATTCTGCGTTACCGCCGAGGATAATATCCGTACCACGTCCTGCCATATTCGTCGCAATGGTGACAGCGCCGAGCTTGCCTGCCTGTGCGACGATTTCGGCTTCTTTTGCATGATATTTCGCATTCAGAACTTCGTGCTTGATGCCACGCTTTTTCAATAACTGCGACAGCATTTCGGATTTTTCGATAGAAACTGTACCGACCAGAACAGGCTGTCCTTTTTTGTTACATTCTGCAATCTGGTCAATAATGGACAAAAATTTTCCTTTTTCAGAACGATAGACCTGATCCGGGTGGTCAATTCTCTGGACGGGTCTGTTCGTCGGGATGGCAATCACATCCAGCTTGTAAATTTCTTTAAATTCGTCTTCTTCGGTCATAGCTGTACCGGTCATACCGGAAAGTTTTGCATAGAGCCGGAAGTAATTCTGGAATGTAATTGTTGCCAGTGTCTTGGATTCTCTCTGCACTTTTACGCCTTCTTTGGCTTCGATTGCCTGGTGAAGCCCGTCATTGAACCGTCTGCCGAGCATTTTCCGTCCCGTGAATTCATCCACAATGATGACTTCATCATCTTCGACAATATAATCAATATCATTTTTCATTACACCTACGGCTTTCAGTGCCTGGTTGATATGATGCAGGAGCGTTAAATTCTCCTGTGCCATCAGATTTTCTACATGGAAATGTTTCTCTGCCTTTTCCACACCACGTCTTGTAATTGTTGCTGTCTTAGCCTTTTCATCAATGATATAATCTGCGTCTTCGCTGATTTCTTCCTGATCGACTTTATCATCCATTTCGACAACCGTAATCGGCGTGAGTGTCTTGACGAATTTATCCACAAGCGTATATAATTCCGTGGATTTGTCGCCTTGTCCGGAAATGATTAACGGCGTTCTTGCCTCGTCAATCAGAATGGAGTCTACTTCGTCGACAATGGCAAAATTCGGAGCACGCTGTACCATGTCTTTCTTGTAAGTTACCATGTTGTCACGCAGATAGTCAAAACCGAATTCGTTGTTTGTACCATAAGTAATATCACAGGCATAAGCGGCTCTTCTCTGCGCATTGGTTAATCCATGCAGGATGCAGCCGACAGTCAGACCCAGGAATCTGTGAACTTTTCCCATTTCCTCGGACTGTGTCTTTGCCAGATAGTCGTTGACTGTGACAACGTGAACGCCCTTACCGCTGAGCGCATTGGCATAGGCGGCAAGGCAGGCAACGAGCGTTTTACCCTCACCGGTTTTCATTTCGGCAATACGCCCCTGATGGAGTACAATTGCGCCAATGATCTGCACTTCAAATGCACGTTTGCCAAGGACTCTTGCGCCAGCCTCCCGGACGGCTGCCAGCGCCTCCGGCAGGATGGCATCCAGTGTTTCTCCCTCTTTGATGCGTTCTTTGAATTCAATTGTTTTTTCTTTGAGTTCTGCGTCGGAGAGAGCTTTATACTCTTCTTCGAGTTCAAGAACTTTGTTTTTGATCGGTTCAATGCGAGTGAGTTCTTTCGCACTGTAAGAACCGAAAATGGCTGTTAAAATACCCATTTCATGATACCGCCTTTTTTAGAAAATATATAATTATTTTAGCCGATTTTTTTCTGTTTGTCAATAGCTAATTGAAATTAAATTTAATTTAGAAATAAATTTTAAATCTGGGATGGGCAAATTTCACGCAAAGGACAAGCACTGAACTGCGGGGTTCTTGCCCGGCACAGCTCCCGTCAGA
>CAMWTO010000119.1 GCA_947177205.1 uncultured Ruminococcus sp.
TAATAAAAGTATCTGAGATTTTTTTATTATTTTATTATCACGTTAGGAGAGTGAAACATCTATGAATCCTTTATTACTGGCAAATCATATGATCCTGCTGGCAGGGGGAATCGACGGCAACAAGCATCTTGACAATTCCGAACGGTGGGGCATTACCCTTGTCGGTCTGGGTATTGTCATTGCCGCACTCGCATTATTGGTTGTGATTATTTTCTTGTTCGGCAAGATATTTGAATCCATCAATGCGAAACAGAAAGCAAAAGAGACAGCAATTGCAGAGCAGAAAAAACCGAAAAATTCCCCTGCACCTGTGAAGAAAGCACCTGCTCCGGCAGTGGCAAAGCAAAATCCGGTGAATTCCGGCAATGCCACAGCTCCCGGATCTGTGGATGACGAAGAAGTGATTGCCGTGATTTCCGCAGTCGTTGCCATGATGAGTCAGCAGGACGGCAAGACCTACAAAGTCAAGTCCGTCAAGGCAGTCCCGAAAAACCAGAGCTTCAGTGGTCGCAGTGCCTGGGCAATGGATGGACGCCGGCAGAACGTTTCACCATTCTGAACGGATTAACGAGTAAGAAAGGAGTTTTTAAAGGTTATGTTGCAGATTTTACAAGATATTCTGGGCGGATTGTGGGACACCAGCGGTCTGAATGCGCTCTTGTCACAACCGGAACAGCTATTTATGATTCTGATTTCATTTGGCTGCATGTATCTGGCAATTGTCTGGGAATTTGAGCCATTGCTGTTATTGCCGATTTCTTTTGGTATGTTTTTATCCAACCTGCCTGCAGTCAATCCGGAAGACATGGTATTCCATGCGGAATACTGGAATATGGAACAAAGTGTGGACTGGTTATGGATGATCTTGCATGACGGCGGATTGCTGGATAAATTATACTTAGGTGTCAAATTACAAATTTATCCGTGTCTGATTTTCTTAGGGATCGGCACAATGACGGATTTTGGTCCGTTAATTGCCAATCCGAAGAGCTTCCTGCTCGGCGCAGCTGCTCAAGGTGGTATTTTCTTCACATTCCTGGCAGCCTCTTATCTGGGGATGACTGCCGCAGAATGCGGATCCATTGCCATTATCGGCGGTGCGGATGGTCCTACTTCGATTTATGTATCCAGTAAATTACTGGATGGTGCGGATTCTACGATGAATACTGGTACAATTGCGTTAGTAGCATACATGTATATGGCATTAGTCCCCGTGATTCAGCCGCCGCTGATGCGTCTGCTCACGACGAAAAAAGAACGTGAAATCAAGATGCCGCAGCTCCGGACACCGTCTAAGACAGAAAAGATGATTTTCCCGATTGTTGTAACGCTCGTTGTTGCATTGTTAGTACCGTCAGCGGCGTCACTCGTTGGCATGTTGATGTTCGGCAATATCCTGAAAGAAAGCGGTGTATGTTCCCGTCTGGTGGATACCGCACAGAACGCTTTGATGAACATTGTCACGATTTTCCTTGGAATTTCCGTCGGTGCAACGACTACTTATGATAATGTCTGGAACTGGCAGTTTTTGAAAATTCTGCTTCTCGGCGTTGTGGCATTCTCCCTGGGTACATGCTGTGGATTAGTGCTTGCAAAAATCATGAACTGGCTCAGCGGCGGCAAGATCAATCCTCTGATTGGTTCAGCTGGTGTGTCCGCTGTTCCGATGGCGGCAAGAATCTCCCAGAAAGAGGGCGCAAGGGTAGATCCGACAAACTTCCTGCTGATGCATGCCATGGGTCCGAACGTAGCAGGCGTGATCGGTTCCGCCGTTGCGGCAGGTATCTTGCTCAGTGTTATTTCTAATTAATTAAATTTATTTTAATTTCAGAAAAACAAAATATTCCGGCGTGAGAATTCTGTTTCATGCCGGGATTTTTCTGCTATGGGAAATATTAAAAAAATAAAAAATCAAAAAACTGCTTTACAGATCCTGAATTTTATGGTATGATAATAGTATATTTAATATTTAAATAAATTAGAAAGAGTGATGCAGTTGAAGAAACTTTCAGGCGTGCAGTCTATGGGAGTGTTCCTGCTTTTGGTGATTCTGCTGTTGATTGTTGTGTTTGTCATTTTAATTTGCAAACAGCGGAAAGAACCTGATCCGGGGGACGTTCTGGACGTGGATTTACCAGTCGTTCCGGCAACGGAAGAAAAAATTTATGAAACAACGGGAGAAAAAATTTTTCTGGAAAATTCTCCGGAAGGATGGCTTCCAGTATTCGCAGATGTTCCGGCATGTGCCTATCAGAATGAAAAATTTGTTTCCCGCAATGACAGGGTTTATTATCTTGAAGAAAATCAGATTATTTCCCGATTTGGTATTGATGTGTCCTATCATCAAAAAGAGATTGACTGGCAGAAAGTGAAAGCGTCCGGCGTAGAATTTGCGTTCATTCGTGTCGGACGCAGAGGTTATACAGAGGGCGTTCTCACGGAAGATGAATATTTCCGGCAGAACATCCAGGGAGCAAGAGATGCCGGAATTGACATCGGCGTGTATTTTTATTCCCAGGCGATCACCCCGGAAGAGGCGTTGGAAGAGGCGGAAATGACATTGGAGTTGCTTGGCGGAATGGAACTGCAATATCCTGTTGTCTATGACTGGGAAGTGATTTCTGATGCAGAAGCCCGGACGGATGACATGACGGCGGAGACGCTCACGGCGTGTTGTGTGACGTTCTGCGAGAGAATCCGGCAAGCCGGATATACTCCCATGATTTACCAGAACAAGAGAACATCCCTGTTAAAATTACAGCTCCCAGAATTGACAAATTATGATTTCTGGCTTGCGGAATACAATCCTGAAGCGACTTATTATTACAATTATCAGATCTGGCAGTATGCTTCTGATGGGACTGTCCCAGGGATTGCAGGAAATGTAGATTTAAACATTTGTTTCAAGAATTATGCAGAAAATCAGGAATAATTTATCATAATTTTAAAATAATTTGGAGTGATTTGAACTTGAAGAAAAAACTGCATCTGGAAACATCCACAAAAATTATGTTTGGCATCTGGATTTTTCTGATTCTGGTGAATGTTCTGGCAAGATTCTGTACACCCGCAGTAGATTTTTACATTGCAACGATTTTTCCGGCAATTTCAGATTTCTGGTGCAGTCTTTCCGGAATGGCGGATTTTTCCGTTGGAGAACACATGATCCTTGCCGGAATTGTATTAGTTTTTGCCGGATTGATGAGTTTCATCCTGTTCATGATTTTTGCAAAACGCAGACGGGGAAACATTGCAAAATTTTATGGACGTTTTTACGGATGGATTCTCACATGGGTGTTTTTTGTCGTGACGTTTCATTTTTTGATTTTATATCAGGGGACAAAATTAAGTCAGACATTAGAAACGACGGAATTTGAAAATCAACAGGTATTGAAAGCTTATGAATTAATTGTTTCAGAAGTCAATATACTGAGCGGTCAGGTGGAACGGGATGAAACGGGGCATTTCCAATTATCCGGGAACACGGATCTCATGACAGAAGCAAAAGCATGTATGCGAAGATTATCTCAGGAATTTCCGCAGTATCAGGGGACTTATCCGGATGCCAAACCGATCCGGAATTCTTATTTTTTTACACAACAGGGATTGTTAGGGATTTACTATCCGTTTTCCATGGAGGCGAATTACAATCCGGTTGTCTATGAAATTAATCTGCCAAGCACAATCTGTCATGAATACACGCATTTGAAAGGCAATATCTTTGAAGATGAAGCGGGATATTATGCATTTCGGGCGTGTCTGACGAGCGAAAATCCGGATTTCCGTTACAGTGGCTATATTAATATGCTGAACTGGCTGGAACTGGATTTCGGCGAGGATCAGGCGGCATGGACAGAATATTACCGGATTGAAAAACAATTAAATCCAAACGTAAAAACAGACATGCATACGTTTGTGCCGGCAGATTATTATCAGCTCCACCGGCATGAGGAAGTGCTCCCCACAGCAATTGTCTCCGAAGTGGCAGACACTGTCATGGACACATCCTTAAAAGTGAACGGCGTCCCGGAGGGATCAGAAAGTTATCATGGATTGACGGCACTGGTATTAAATTATTATATTCATGGATGATAATATAAAATAATAAAACGGATCATAAAATAAGATAGAAAGGAAATGATGCATTTATGAAAAGTGAGAAAAATTCAGAAAATCTGAAAAAATTAAAAAGTCTGAGATGTGTATTACTCTGCGCTGGATTGCTCGCTGTACTAACCGGATGCGGAAAAGAAAAAGAAGCGGAAGAAAATTCTCCTGCAATCCGTGGTACAAGCAGTGCCTTTGAATACGAAGAGACCTTGAACGGAGAAGACGGGACAGATTCCATAAAGAAATCCGGGAAGAGTTCCAAGAAAAATGCAAAAAAGAATTCTGAAAAAGATTCTGCGGAAAATTCCGGAACAGAAAAAAATATACAGGCTGTTTCGACGGAAACAGAAAATACTGAAAATACGGAAAATTCTGAAACAACAGCATCTGAAAACAATGCGGAATCCTCCGCCGAAGAAAATGTCACAGATCATGAAAATCCGGAAATCCATGGAGAAAATCCGGATGTAAATTCCGGTTCCGATCAGCAAAATCAGGATACAGATCCGAGCCAGGATACAAGTCAGAATACAGATCCAAATCAAGATACGAGTCAGAATACCGATCCGCATTCCGAAGTACCAAATGAGACAATTCCAGAAGCGACAGAATCTTCTACGACAGATCCGGATGCTTTGACAGTGCTTTATCAGGGACACGTGATTACAATCGGCGGTGATGCTACGGCATTCGTCAACAATGTCAAGCCGCTGGAAGAACCCTTGAAAGCACCGAGCTGTTACGGCGATGGTGAGGATGTTGTCTATAGTTATGACGGCATGACGCTCACAACGCTCCGGGGGACAGATCAGGAAATTGCCCGAAATGTGGACATTACTTCTCCGGGGATTGCTCCCGTCCAGGGTTATGACATCGGAACGGCTGCGGATTTCAAGGGAGAAAAGAAAATTTCAAGCACCAATGGTTCTGTGATTATCATTACAGAAATCGGCGGTATTGTGGAGTATATCAGCTATAATATTGCATAAATTCTGTACGTTCCGGCGTAGAAATCAGTTTTTTGTAAAAAATAAGAACAGCTCTTGTATTTGAAAATAAAATATGTTATAATTAGATCATAATCAGATGATATAGAAATAAAGATAAGTTTGGAAAACAATTTTTGTGATGCAGTATTTTGCAGAGAAAGGGCAATATGATGAAAAAGATGAAAAACAAGAAGAAAAGCAGAAATTGGCAATTTGCAGGAATTTTTCTTGCTGTCCTGATACTGACAGCAACGGGATGCAATGCGCAGAATCCGGATTCCGGCGCAGATTCGGCAGATCCGGAAATGACGGAATCTTTAGAGAATCCAGAGAATTCCGGAAATCTGGAAAATTCGGATCAAGATCAGGATTCAGAAAACGAAACTGCCACATCCGATACATTCCAGGCATTGACGATCGTCGGACAGGGCGTATTTTCGTCCGGCGGCGTGGTGACAAGTGCTGTATCCGGAGATTACGATCCGGCGCAGAGCTGGAAGGATGAAACCAGAGCAGGAAATACGGCGCATATTGATCATGCGAATGTGTTCTATCAGATCCCGGCGGAGAATAACGGCAATCCAATTGTGTATCTGCACGGCTACCGGCAGTCAAGAGTTTGTTGGATGACAACGCCGGACGGGCGTGAGGGATTTTCCACGTTATTTATGAGAAACGGGCATAGCGCTTTCCTGGTGGATCAGCCACGCAGGGGCGCAGCCGGGGCAGCATCTGAAATTTCCGGGGATACAGATCTTGACATGTGGTATGGAGAAATCGACACAGAAGATGAAGATTTTGAAAAGCCGGAAACGGCAACAAAATATCAGCCGGGCGATCAGGCATGGTACACGTATTATAGAATCGGAGAAAATCTGGGAGAAACCAACAAAAATTCACAATTTCCGGATGATGAAACATCCCTGGATCAGTTTCTGCGGCAGGCGACGCCCAACACCGGGGATTATGACAAAGTTGTGATGGCTAAGGCATTAGGCGAAGTCATGAATGATGTCAAGACCATGACGGGCAATAAAGCGATCTTTATGGGACATGCGCAGGGATGTTCCGTTGCATGGGATCTGTCCACAGATAATCTCTTAGCAATTGTCGCAATTGAGCCCATTGTCGTCCCGAAAGCCGGATCATCGCAGTATCAGAAATTATTGGATGCGAAAATTCCGATTGTGATCTATTATGGGGATTATATCACCAACGGCGACACGGAACTTGCGTCTACGATGTATTGGCAGGAGATATTAGCCAATGCGGAAGCGTTTGCGGAACAGTACACAGCGGACGGCGGTGACTGCACTGTGATTGAATTGCCCTCGAAACGGATCAATGGCAATAGTCATTTCATGTTCCAGGAAGAAAACAACAAGGAAATTGCGGATTTGATTGAAAAATGGCTTGGCGATCATAAATTAAATTAAATTTTCTGAAAAGCATGATGCTCCGGCATGATGCTTTTT
>CAMWTO010000120.1 GCA_947177205.1 uncultured Ruminococcus sp.
TAATTCAAAAATCCTTTCTGTGGTAATTATAAATTTATTATTTTTTATAAATCTAACATAATATTATTTTAAATTTATGTTAAATATGCCGTAGCAGATGCCCCATGCGTTCCTGTTTTGTACGGAGATAGTCCAGATTTTCCCTTTTGGGTGCAATTTCAATCGGCTCACGACTGACAATCTCAATACCATATTCTGACAGATCTGAAATTTTATCCGGATTGTTCGTCATAATATGCAGTTTCAATGCTCCCAGATCTTTCAGAATCTGTGCACCCTCACTGTAGTCACGCAGATCCGGCGCAAAGCCTAATTCAATATTGGCATCGACGGTGTCCAGTCCATGTTCCTGGAGATCATATGCCTTAATCTTATTCAATAATCCGATGCCACGACCTTCCTGGCGCAGATACACCAGAATTCCTCTTTTTTCAGCAGCAATTCGTTTCAGAGATTCTTCTAACTGCTGTCCGCAGTCGCAGCGGCAGGAACCAAATACATCACCTGTCAGGCATTCAGAATGGACACGGCAAAGAACAGGTTCACCGTCGGAGACATTGCCCATGACAAGCACAGCATGTTCCTGTCCTGTAATCTGATTTTGATAGCCGTAAATCCGAAAATTTCCGTATTTTGTCGGCAGATTCGCACTGGAAACCTGTTTTATAAACATATCATGCAGTTTTCTGTATTTCTGTAATTCTTTGATGGTTGTAAGAATTAAACCATGCTTTTGTGCAAAAGCAATTAATTCTGTCGTGCGCATCATTGTGCCATCTTCTGCCATAATCTCACAGCAGAGCCCGCACGGTTCCAGTCCTGCAAGGCGCATCAGGTCGACGGTCGCTTCCGTATGTCCGTTACGTTCCAGAACGCCACCCGGTTTTGCTTCTAATGGGAACATATGACCGGGGCGACGGAAATCACCCGGACGTGCGCCGGAATCTGTACACATCCGAGCAGTACAGCCACGTTCTTCCGCTGAAATGCCGGTGGTCGTGCTGATATGGTCAATGGATTCTGTAAAAGCTGTGCAGTGATTATCTGTATTCTCTGCAACCATCTGGTGTAATCCTAATTTCTGAATATATTCGTGAGCCATTGGCATACAGATCAGCCCTTTTGCCTGACTTGCCATAAAATTAACATTTTCTGTCGTGGCAAACTGTGCCGCACAGATCAGATCCCCTTCGTTTTCACGATCCGGATCATCAATGACAACAATGACATTCCCGGCTCGGAGAGAATCAAGCGCTTCCGGAATGGTATTTATTTTCATGATAAAAACCTCCTTAAAATTTTTTAAATTTTTTAAAAATAGCCGTGTTCCGCAAGAAATGTTTTAGAAATGGAACTGGGATTTTTACGATTTTCAGAATTTTCCGGATTCTGAAATTTGGCAAGATATTTGGCAATCATATCACACTCCAGATTGACAATTTCCCCAGGTTTCTTGCCTAATAATGTCGTCTGCTGACGGGTATGCGGAATCACGGAGACAGAAAAATGATTCTGTGTCAGCTCCGCAATTGTTAAACTGATGCCATCAATCGCAACAGAACCTTTCTGAATCATGTAATACAATAATTCCGGATTGGCAGAAATTTTCACCCAGACAGCATTATCTTCTTCCCGGAACTGCATAATTTTTCCCGTTCCGTCAATATGTCCGGATACGATATGCCCCCCGAATCGTCCGTTTGCAGACATGGCACGTTCCAGATTTACGGAACTGCCGGGAATTAATTTCCCCAGATTTGTCCGGCGCATGGTTTCCGGCATCACATCCGCAGAAAATCCGTTGGAATCAAACTGACAGACCGTCAGACAAGTTCCGTTGACGGCAATACTGTCACCGATCCGGAGATCCGACAGGATTTTATTTGCTGAGATTGTCAGAACGCAGGACTGTTTTCCCGTCCGGACATGCCGGATTGTTCCGATTTCTTCAATAATGCCTGTGAACATGTATCTATCACACTCCCGTCTGTAAATTTTTCAGAATATCATAATCCAGTAATACATCATTGCCATACGTCCGGATCTCCGGAGAGCTTAACTGATAGGCTTCTTCTACTTCAAAAACACCAATGCCGCCGACAGCAGGTTTTGCCGAAACACCGCCAAAAATCTTCGGCGCAATGTAAACTTGCATATGCTGAACAATCCCGGCACGTAGTGCGGATTCATGCAACGCTGAACCGCCTTCCAGAAGAACGCTGTCAATTTCCAGTGTGCCAAGTTTTCGCATCAGAGAACGGAGCTTGACGTGTCCGTCTTCCGCAGGAATCTCCAGAATCTGCACACCGGCTTTCTCCAGAATTTCCGCTTTGTGCGGATCAACATGACAACATGCCACATAAGTTGGCACATCTTTTGCCGTACGGACAAGTTTGCAGTCCAAGGGAATCTGCAAATGACTGTCGCAGACAATCCGGATCGGATTGCTCGGATTTTCAATCCGGCACGTCAATGTCGGATCGTCCGCCAGGACAGTCCCAATGCCGCACATAATCGCTGAAAACTGTTTCCGGATTTCATGGACATGCCGCCGGGAAGATTCTCCGGTGATCCATTTGGAAAGACCGGCACGGGTTGCCGTCTTGCCGTCAGCGGTCATCGCAATTTTAATCATACAGTAAGGTGTTTTTGTTGTAATATAGTGAAAAAAGATTCTATTTAATTTATCACATTCTTCTTTGCAGACATGCGGAATCACTTCAATTCCGGCACGGCGGAGCTGTTCAATTCCCTTGCCGGCAACGAACGGATTCGGATCATCCGAACCAATGAAGACTCTGTGGATGCCGGATTCTATGATAGCATCCGTGCAAGGAGGAGTCTTCCCCTGGTGACAGCATGGTTCCAGCGTGACATACAGGTCAGATCCCGCAGGATCTTCCGTGCAGTTTTGGAGTGCGTTCCGTTCTGCATGGAGATCGCCATAGCGTTCATGCCATCCCTCGCCGATGATTTTCTGATGTTTCACAATGACAGCGCCAACCAGGGGATTGGGATTGACAAAACCGATACTGTTCCGAGCCAGATCAATCGCACGATGCATGTAATCATTTTCTGTCATAGATTTCACCTCTTAATTTTAATTTATTTTAAATAACAAAACGCCCTGAAAAATCAGGGCGTTTCTGAAAAATCAACAAAAAATGCTTCTCTCATCCGGACTTTACCGTCGGTACTGGAATTGCACCAGTTCAGCCGAAAAGGCTCGCAGACTATCACTGCCGGTTATGAATTGCACATTACCCCGAAGAAGATTTAAAATTTTTAGAATTTAATTATGATTAATATTAATTATTATAAATGATTTCCCGGAATTTGTCAAGTAGAAATCAGAATTTTTTTAAAATTATTCTGAAATTTCAGGGGCAACCGGTTGTACCGGATCTGGTGCAGGAACATCCGGTTCAGCCGGAGCAGGGGAGGGGGTCGGTGCAGGAGACGGCGCAGGCGATTGGGGTTCTGCTGCATAACCATCCGAATTGCTGTGATCCATGTTTGCAGGCGCAGTCACGGGCGGATCTGTCACAACGGACGGCGGTGCATCTGTCGGAGCAGGAACATCCGGGATTTGTTGCTGTACCTCTGTGACAGTCTGTACAGGGGAATCTGTGAAAGAATCCGTCAACGGGATATCGGATTCTCCAGAATCCGGATCAACCGGCTGTGTTGTAATAAAATCCTGTCCCGGCTGGTGATAATTATAATCAGAATGAAAATCGGCATCAGAACCCATTGGTTTCTTCGTAAAAATGGCATCATACCAGGCTGTTGTTGTCGGGTCAGGTTTTCGTGTTGTCGGTATGGTTTCAATGGAAACGCCCCAGGTGGAGAGCGTGTGCAGCGGTTCTTTCGTGGTGAAGCCAACTTCTTCCAGTTGTGCTGTTGTCGTTGTACTGGTTGTTTCTGTTGTAAACACAACCGCATTCACGGCAGGATCTTTCGCCTGAATCGGGAACAGCATCAGGAACAGCAGGACAGATGCCGTGACAACAAGGAAAGCAGAACAGGCAATCAGAATTGCCTTCGTCGAATTGTGAAGTTCAGAAACCAGATCAGAAACCCGCATGACAGAAAATCTCCTTACATAATTTTGATAATTTTCTTAATTAATATCTTAATATCTCACAATATCTCATAATTAGCACTGATTATGATAAAATAATGTTGCATTAGGGATATTATAGCACAAAAGAAAATATTTGTCAATAATTTTATGCAAATTTTGCTTGCCTTAATTTGTATAATGCCAGATATGCTTGATCTGTGGAATCAGGACTTCCGGACTCCATTGTTTTTCGCTGTTGATTCTGCTGTTGGGATCATTGACAAGAATTGTTCCGTCTCCCGTAATTCCCGTCAGAACGATGAAATGTCCTCCCTTCGTGAAATCTCCTGGAGACATAGAACAGATCATGGGATGATTTTCAGAAAGCTGTGCAAGGATTTCCTGTTCTGTGATTTCTGTTTCTGTCCCATGAATTCCGAAATGTTCCGCTCCTGTTGTCATCAAATCCCAGGAAGTACCGACATCCGGAATATAATATCCCTGTTCTTCACAGAATGCGGCAATTGTTAAGGGATTCTGTTTTGTGTCTCCCGTCAGTCCGCAAACAACCATTGCCATGCAGGTCGGACCACATCCGCTGTCGCCGATCCAGCCATCTCCATAAGGTGTATAGCCCCAACGTGCATCCCACTGAAGAAATAACGGAATTTTTCCGGGTGTCACTTCGGATTTCAAATTAATTTTATGTTTTTTGTCATACTCTTCCGGATAATTCTGCACAAATTCCTGTGCTTCCGGATAATTCTCGGCGAATTGGAGCAACTGTTCCGGAATGGCAACCCGTGGCATCTGTTTTTCCTGTAAGTCTCTCTGCATCAGACAAACGACGCCTGTGAGCATACCAATCAACAGAAACAGCAGCAATCCGGATTTTTTGGATTTCTCAGAATTTTTTCGATATTTCATGTTCTTCATGCGTTTCCTCCTGCTTTATATTTCAGATCTAATAATTTTATTTATTCTATCATAACATATGTAAATGACAATCACAAGAGGAATCGCCAATTCTTAAAACTTCTTAAATAAAATTTAAATATTTTTAAATATTTCTAAATAATTGATTTAGGACTGTTTGTAATCCTGGATGATCCGGACAAGGATATCATGCAAAGATTCTACTTCATAATCACCGATAATCGGCTCAAGATGTGATCCGCCGATTCCGGAATCATCCGTCAAAAATACATAACTGCCGTTGGTGCAGATCGCACAAGCTCTGCCGAATAATTCTGTTTCTCTCGAACCATTGGACGAGACCACCGGAATCAAATGAATTCCCTTTGCGGATGCATCTGCAATTGCCTGACATAACACATCTTCGGTGCCGGAATGCGGCGGCGCATCATAAATCAGAAATGCAATCTTGACAGAATCCTGTCCCCACATATCACCGGAAAGCGTCTCGCTCAGGATCTGTGCAACGGCTTCCGGTTCGTCGCCGCCGCCGGATGCACTTTCTGCGCATAACTGGTTTTTAATTGCCTGCACATCTCCTGTAAAGCCGGAACATTTTGTCACATATTCATCTCCCTCATCCTTGTAGAAATTCACAGAATATCGGGTATGTTCGTCTCCTGTTTCTTCTGCAATCGCACTGAAATCACTTTGCAGGAACAGCATTTCATCGCCCATAGAACCAGTTGTATCCACAATAAACATAATTTCCGTGTTGGGATATAATTTTTTCTCTGTGTCAAGTGTAACAGCATATTCTCGGCTTGTGGCAAGTGGATTTCCCTGTTCGTCTTTATCAGATACCGGATTTTCTGAAATTTCGTTCAGCTCCAGAACCTGGATGACATCATCCTGCCGTACTGTAATTCTTGTTCCGGGATTTCCAGAAGATTCAAACATATAAGCTATGCCATTCTGATCCGTCACGGATTGCCAGAGAACCGTGGAATTTTCCTGTTCCAGTGTCAAAAATACATTGGGCAGGGGATTGCCTTCAGGATCTGTCACAGTGACCGCAATTCGTCTGGTGAGATCAATCGTAAGTCCAGGAAATTCCACAAGTCCGGTATTGACGAGATTTTCAAAAAATCCCCAATTGTCATGATCCCGCCACTCTCCGGCAGTGAGCATCCCGATCCGGGAATTTTCGTCCGGAATGACTTCCTTCGGCACTTCAACCGGCATTTCTTCCGGTGTATCATTCAGAACATCTCCGGAGACATCACCTGCCGCACTTTTCATGACATCCGCCATAACGGCAACGCCATCTGCTGCCAATTCTGCATCTCCTGCATCATCATACGCATCTGCATCATATGCATCCGCATCTGCAAAATACTCTCCCTCCGGAACAGCCGCCGGAACTGCTTCCCCGGCTTCAGCACCTGCGACTTCGGCAATATCTGCATTCATGACTGCATTGTTTTCTGCCGGAGTATCTGACTTTTTCATGGCAAGATCAGATGCACCACAGCCGTTGTAAGCAAGCATTGTCATAGCAGCAAGCAGGAT
>CAMWTO010000121.1 GCA_947177205.1 uncultured Ruminococcus sp.
CGGCAGTTAAGCTCTTTCACGTCGAAAATACTTGGTTGGCGACGACCTGGAAATTTAGATAAGTGCCGGCACAGTAATGATAAAAGAGCGGATTTCCGCTCTTTTATTGTATATTATTAATATTGGGTCATTAGCTCAGTTGGTTAGAGCTTCCGGCTCATAACCGGATGGTCCTGGGTTCGAGTCCCCGATGACCCATAATAGAAAGGAGATCGCTGAATGTTGTTATATTCAGCGATTTTTTGCTATATCAGGTAATAAGGGAGTGAATAAATTATGAGTCGCAGTTATAAAAAATTTCCTGTAGTAAAAGATCGTTTCCGTAATCGTTGTTCCCGTACAACAAAAGACAGATGGAAGCCGAAGACATTCGCAAATCGTGCTGTGCGAAGAAGTAAGGGCATTCCAGGCGGTAAGGGCGGTTATCGGAAAATTTATTGCAGCTGGAATATTTGCGATTATTGGATTTATGATTATTCCAGCAAAAAGAGTTTTAAAAGAGCGTGGGACAACGGGGATGAATTTTTGCATCGTTATTTTAAAAATTACGAAGAGGCTCTATGGGACTGGAAGAAATGTTATATCCGGAAATAAAATAATTTGCGTTATTTCGGGGGATTCTGCTGTTCAGATTCGAGTCTGGCAAGGACAGTAAACGCCTGGCGGAGACTGTCCACGCCAAAAATCCGGATTCCTGGGATTTTCGGGATTGCTGAAAGGGATTGCTTGGGGATGATGCAGATTGCAAATCCCATCCGGCTTGCTTCTTCGACACGCTGTAGAATATGCGATACACTGCGGACTTCTCCGGCAAGTCCGACTTCGCCGATCGCAATTAAAGAATCCGGGATGATTTTATCTGTGATGCTGGAGTATAATGCAAGCGCAACCGGGAGATCTCCGGCAGGTTCTTCTAATTTAAAACCGCCGACAATGTTTAAATAGACATCAAGCGTTGCATAACTCAGTCCGAAACGTTTTTCCAGAACGGCTAATAACAGGGACATCCGGTTATAATCAAAGCCGGTTGCAGTTCGTTTGGCGGATGCGTAACTGCTTTTGGAAACAAGCGTCTGTACTTCTGCTAAAATTGGTCTTGATCCTTCCATGACACAGGCAATGCAAGTCCCGGAAACGCCGACGGGACGACCGGACAGGAGCATTTGCGAAGGATTTTCGACTTCCTGCAAGCCGTTTTCCTGCATGTCAAATACGCCGATTTCGTTGGTAGAGCCGAAACGGTTCTTGACTGCCCGGAGAATTCTATAGCTCATGTGGCGTTCTCCCTCAAAGAACAGGACAGTATCTACAATATGTTCCATGACTTTCGGACCTGCAATCGCACCGTCTTTATTGACATGTCCCACGATAAACATGGGAATTTCAAGGGATTTTGCTGTGTGCATGAATAAATTAGTGCATTCCCGGACTTGCACGAGACTGCCGGGTGTGGAAGAAATGTCTGCAATCTGCATTGTCTGGATAGAATCAATAATGACAACATCCGGCTTTTCGGCTTGGATGGCGTCGCAGACGGTCTGGGCGTTATTTTCAATCAGGACAAATAAATTTTCAGATATCACATGCAGACGTTCCGCACGAAGTTTAATCTGTCTGCCGGATTCTTCACCGGAAACATACAGAATTCTGTAATTTTCGCCGAGAAACTGACAAATTTGCAGCAAGAGTGTACTTTTCCCGATACCAGGTTCACCACCTAATAATACAATAGAACCTTTGACAAGACCACCGCCAAGCACTCTGTCGAGTTCGCCGGAACCTGTGCTATAGCGGATTTCATTTTGCGTGTCAATCTGGGAAATCGCACATATCTTCCCAGAAAAATCAGAGAGAGACCCCGAATTTATAGAATTATGTAGGATAGGGGCGATTTCCTGAAGTGTATTCCATTCACCACAGTTCTGACAGCAGCCATTCCATTTGGAACTCGTCCAGCCGCATTCTGAGCAGACGAATTGAATTCTGGGGGAATTGTTTTTTTTTGCCAAAATATCAAACTTCTTTCTATTATGTAAATTATTAAATTTACTGGATCATTTTTCAATTACCACAACGCTGTAGCTGCCAATTTCTTCGTAGCGTTTCCCGGAAATATCTTTCCGGAATTTCATTGTGCCATTGCTTTCGTAGGGATCTTGAAAATAGTAATATTCTGTATCATAACCGATCAGCACCATGCAGTGTTCGTTTGCAAGCCACTGGAACTGGTGATCCGTTGCATAGCCTCTGGAATTGTACAAATACCAGGTGGAAGTTGGTGACGGATTCCACATGCCAATGGTCGCCCAAACCAGAACTGGCATCCCTTGTGGAAGATAAGTCTGTGCAAGCGCCTGCAAATCCGTTCCGGAAGTGTCCACAGCCTGGTATTGTTGTGGAAGAAGATGATTGAGCATCCGGACAATGACGGGCGCAAAGCATCCATAGCCGGATTCGCTGTAAGGATTGCCGATAAAAGCGTCTTCGGGGTGCGGTGCATAGAGTCTGTCATGTTCTGTATGGAAGGATTGGCAGGAAATTACAGAAAGCATTTCTTCTATTTCTGTTTCTTTCCGGGAATAATATTCCAGAAGCATTTTGGCACTAATAATTTCGCACCCGGTAGGAAGGATATTTTCCTGGGAATAATAAGGGACATCTTCCAGAAGAACGCTTTCCGGAATTTCTATGATATCAGAAATCGCAGAATTTTTACGATTTTCTGAATTTTTTAAAATTGTTTCAGAACTTTCCAAATGTTCTGTGGAATTTTCTGTAAAAATTTCCTCGGAAATTTCAGACGAATTCTGTTCTATAGATTCTGTAGATTCTTCAGATTTTGTGATACATTCCGTTTCTGAGAAAATTTTCGGATCTGCCGGAGCAGCACATGCTGTCCCGGCAAATAACAGAAACAGCAGGAATATTATAAAAATTCCAGAGAAGATGCCTGTCTGATGTTTGATATTCATGTTTTTTCCTTGTAATAGATTTAGACGATTGCTGTCTGATTGTGAATTTTATATTTTATTATATTATGTATATTATGATTGTATCATATTTTGTTGTAGCTGTCAATAGTTTTCATATCCCTGCTTCTGCACAATACTGAATTAAAGCAGAATAAATCGTAAAGGCGACTTTTTGCTGATAATCTTCTGTGATAAGTAATGCGGCTTCTTCGGGATTGGACAAAAATCCGCATTCTGCCATGACAGTAGGATTTTTGCTGTAATAGCAAAGGAATAATTCTTTGCCACAAAGCTTGGTTTCACGCTGATTATCCGGCTGTAAATAGCTGACAAACTGATTCTGAAGCGTCTGTGCCAGAGTGGCATTTTTAGAATTCGCATCAGAATAGAACATCTGTGCGCCGCTGTACTGCGGATCTGTGAACTGATTCTGATGGATAGAAATACAGATGGCATCCTGAACGGAATTGAATAGCTCCAGTCTGTTGTCCATGTCGGAACTTTTCTGATTGGCAATGCCCTCCACGCCGTCATCATGAATGGATCTGTCTGTGTCTCTGGTTGTCAGGACGCTGTAGCCGGATGCCCGGAGCATGTCACGCAAGTCCAGGAGAATGGCAAGATTGATATTCTTTTCCACGTCACCGGCAGCAGATGTGCATCCGCCGTCCATGCCGCCATGTCCGGCATCCAAGATAATCACCTGTCCGTTGCTTGCAGCGGAACTGACTTGCTTGGCAGACTGTTCCATGCGGCGGACAGTATACCATGATCCGGCAATGACAAGGGCAACAGCGGAAGTAACTGCACCGACTCTGGCAAGCAATTCTTTTTTATGGATTGTCATAAATTCTCACCTACATAATCAAAAATTTAAAAAATATCTAATATTAGTAAAAAATTATGATCTGGCATGAAAAATTATGCCTGCTTTTTATGATAGATGATAGCAGGAAACTGATAAAAACGAAATCCGGATAGAATTTTTCATATTTTCTCTGAATTTTCCTGATTTTTTCTTTCACAAAAGACTTGTAATATTATCTGGATTGTGTTACAATATAAACTATATAAATTATAATAAAATCCGGGTTACCATAAATTTTGCCAAAGATGTGAGGGGTTATTATGCAGAAAAAATATACAATTGCTGTAGCCGGTACGGGCTATGTGGGGCTGAGTTTAGCTGTGCTGCTGGCACAGCATCACAAAGTTTACGCTGTGGATGTCATTCCCGAAAAAGTCGCACAGATCAATCAGAAAAAATCTCCGATTCAGGATGACTATATTGAAACATATCTTGCGGAAAAAGAGCTGGATCTGACGGCAACGCTTGATACAGAACAGGCATACAGCCATGCGGATTTTGTCATCATTGCTGCGCCAACAAATTATGACAGCAGAAAGAATTTCTTTGACACAAGTGCAGTTGAGACAGTGATTGATCTTGTGATGAAGTATCAGTCCAATGCAATTATGATAATCAAATCCACAATTCCGGTGGGCTATACGGAATTTATCCGTAAGAAGACCGGGTCGGAAAATATTCTGTTCAGTCCGGAATTTCTGCGGGAATCCAAAGCACTCTATGATAATTTATATCCAAGCCGGATTATTGTCGGGACGGATATGCAGGATGAAAGACTGATGAATGCGGCGCAAATATTCGCCGGACTGCTTCGGGAAGGCGCAGTTAAAGAAGAAATTGACACGCTGTTCATGGGATTCACAGAGGCGGAAGCGGTCAAATTATTTGCAAATACGTATCTTGCGTTGCGTGTTTCTTATTTCAATGAACTGGATACTTACGCCGAAATGAAAGGGCTTGACACACAGCAGATCATTCAGGGTGTTTGCCTGGATCCAAGAATCGGTACACATTACAATAATCCGAGTTTCGGTTACGGGGGGTATTGTCTGCCGAAAGATACCAAACAGCTCCTTGCCAATTATGCCGATGTTCCGGAAGATCTTATCCGTGCCATTGTGGAATCCAACCGGACACGGAAAGACTTCATTGCAGACAGGGTGCTCCGGAAAGCCGGCTATTACGGTTATGGGGATAATAATATCTATGACAGCAGCAAGGAAAAACCGGTCACAGTTGGTGTATATCGATTAACCATGAAATCAAATTCTGATAATTTCCGGCAAAGTTCCATTCAGGGTGTCATGAAACGTGTGAAAGCAAAGGGCGCACAAGTGATTATTTACGAGCCGACACTCCGGGACGGTGAAACGTTCTTCGGGAGTCTTGTCGTGAATGATCTGGACAAGTTCAAGTCGCATAGTGATGTGGTAATTGCAAACCGTTATGACAGTCGTTTAGATGATATTGCAGATAAAGTTTATACAAGAGATATTTTTAAGAGGGATTAAAAAATTGAGAAATGAATTTAGAAAGTCTATGCGCATTATATAATCTGCATGATTCTGTTGTTGTGAAATTTTCTTACTGTTTTGAAAAAAGATGTGCTGTCTGTATATTAAACCTTGGTAATTGGCAGAAGAAAAACACTTGTACGATAAAATTTAATCATATTATACTTTTTAAAATGGAATCGCAGAATGTGGATTTTGAGGAAGATGAATTAATTGATCTTAAAGTATCCAGTGGTGAAGTAGAATATTTTAAATCATTTTTCAGCGAAGGATTTATGAAACCTGGAAAAGTGATCGAGATTATATGTCATGATGTGGAAATCGAACTCACATAATAAATCAACATGTCATGTAAAAAGCACGCCTATCCGGTGTGCTTTTTTAGTATTCCTTATATTAATATATTAATTAATTAATAATTCGGAGAATAGACACACTCCATGCCGTTTTCTGTCAATAACAAAATATCATGATAGACCAAAAAATGCTTGTCATCACATGGCATCGACATGTGATAATGTCCGGAGAACCAGAATTTAAAATCCAGCTTTGCATCAATCTCATCAAAATAATCTGTCAGCTCATTCCGGTGATAACAGTCCCAGCCGAATAAATCTCTCTGAATATGCTGCGGCAGGGAATGTGTGAGCACAATGTCCGTCTTCCAATGAATGGATTCGAGTGCTTTCCGTCCTCGTTTCATTTCGTGATAATTTGGCATTTCTCTTTCCCAGATGGAAACCCCTTTTTTCCGGAAAACTTTGTCGTGACTCTCTGCACCGCCGAATGCAAAGAAACGTTTTCCCTCCAGTTCAAAAACAGTTCCCCGGCAGAGATGATAAATATGTTCTGTGATTTGATGTACCTGTGCACCGTTCCATTCCGTAATGGGATAGGATTCGAGCATGTCGAAATTTTCATGGTTGCCGTCAATGAAAAGTGTCGTCCACGGCTTTTTTTCGAGCCACCGCAGCCACCATTGTTCTGACTTTGCGCCGTTCCATAATAAACCGAAATCACCGCAGATCATCATGTAATCCGAGCGTGTGAGCTGTTTCTGCAGCCGGAATCGTCTAACTGAAAACTTATGAATATCATATTCACCGTGAATATCTCCAGTGATAAAAATCATGGAAGATTCTCCTTTCTGGATTTTGCTCTGTTTTTCTTAAATAATATAAATATTATAC
>CAMWTO010000122.1 GCA_947177205.1 uncultured Ruminococcus sp.
AACATATCATACTCATCTTTAATGGAATTTTGCAACTTAAAGGAAAACCACCACATTGAAGAAAAAATATCTAATGTTAAGAATGAAGATATAACTAATTCAACAAAATAAAAATTATCTGGTAAACAAGAAAATAAAATCCCTGCATCATAGTAAATGCTTTGATGCAGGGATTTTTACAGAATTTTTTTGAAAAACAAGTTTTATTTCCCAGACGGTTGACAAATTCTGCTTTTTGGTATATAATTAAATTAGAAATTTTCCAGAAAGGATGAATGAACATGGGTTTGACACTCACAGAAAAAATTTTAAAAGCACATGTCGTTGACGGTGAATTCGTCAAAGGACAAGAGATCGGTATCCGGATCGATCAGACATTAACGCAGGATGCTACCGGAACTATGGCATATCTGGAATTTGAGGCAATGGGCGTGCCACGTGTCCGCACGGAACGCAGTGTTGCTTATATCGATCACAATACGCTCCAGAACGGCTTTGAGAATGCGGATGATCATCGCTTTATCGGCTCTGTTGCCAAAAAGCATGGTATCTATTTCTCCAGACCCGGCAACGGGATCTGTCATCAAGTTCACCTGGAGCGTTTCGGTATCCCCGGAAAAACGCTGATCGGTTCTGACAGCCATACACCAACCGGCGGTGGTATTGGCATGATTGCCATCGGCGCAGGCGGTCTGGATGTCGCTGTTGCTATGGGTGGCGGTGCGTATTATATTACATACCCCAGGATCGTCAAAGTCAATCTGACTGGCAAGCTGTCTCCGTGGGTTGCGGCGAAAGACGTGATCCTGGAAGTTCTCAAAAGATTGTCCGTCAAGGGCGGTGTCGGCAAAGTGATTGAGTACTGCGGCGAGGGCGTAAAGACACTTTCCGTCCCGGAACGTGCGACAATTACGAACATGGGCGCTGAACTCGGTGCGACAACTTCTATTTTCCCGTCTGATGAAATTACAAAGCAATTCCTGGAAGCACAGGGCAGAGGAGAAGTCTGGACGGAACAAAAAGCGGATGATGACGCTGTCTATGATGAAATTGTCGAAATTAATCTTTCTGAACTTGTACCGCTTGCCGCATGTCCACATTCTCCGGACAATGTCAAGAGCGTTGCCGAAATCGGCAAATTAAAAATTGACCAGGTCTGCATTGGTTCCTGCACCAATTCTTCTCTGTTAGACATGATGAAAGTGGCGCACATCCTCAAAGGCAAGACCGTGCATCCGGATGTATCTCTTGCAATTGCACCCGGTTCCAAGCAGGTTCTGAATATGATGGCGGACATGGGTTTATTATCTATTATGATTGATGCCGGCGCAAGAATCCTGGAAAGTGCCTGCGGTCCTTGTATCGGCATGGGACAATCCCCGAATTCCGCCGGAATTTCTCTGAGAACATTTAACCGGAACTTCCTGGGACGTTCCGGGACAAAGGACGGACAAATTTATCTGGTATCTCCGGAACTCGCAGCGATCTCCGCCGTGACGGGTTATCTGACAGACCCCAGAGAAATCGGCGATATGCCGGAATTTGTTCTCCCGGAGAAGTTCACCGTACATGACAATATGATTGCACTCCCGGCATCCGAGGAAGAAGCCGACAGTGTAGAAATTCTGAGAGGACCTAATATTAAGCCTTATCCGGAGACTGCTCCCCTGGAGGAATCCATCACAGCGCCGGTATCTCTCAAAGTCGAGGACAATATTACAACGGATCATATCATGCCTGCCGGTGCGAAGATTCTCCCGTTAAGATCCAACATCCCGGCAATCTCTCAGCATTGCTTCACTGTCTGCGATGAGACATTCCCGGCAAGAGCAAAAGAACTCGGCAAGAGCATTATTGTAGGCGGTTCTAACTATGGACAAGGTTCATCCAGAGAACATGCTGCACTTGCGCCGTTATATCTGGGCATCAAAGCTGTACTTGTGAAATCTTTTGCAAGAATCCACAGAGCAAATCTTGTCAATGCCGGTATCCTGCCGCTGACGTTCGTCAATGAGTCAGATTATGACACAATTTCGCAAGGCGATATACTGGAACTGGCGGACATCCGTGCGAAGATCCAGAACGGCGAAACAGAATTCACAATTCTGAACAAGACAACTGGCAAGGAAATCCCGGTTCTGTGCGAGATGACCGGCAGAACGAAAGACATCATGCTTGCAGGCGGTCTTCTGGATTACACCCGTGAGAATTTAAAATAACTTTTAAATTCTAAATTTTATGAATCCCCTGCAAATTAAATTTCAGAATGATCAATTATTTCAGGAATCTAAAAATCAGAATCTGCAAATGCACTCAGAATTATTTGACGGCGGCTATTCTGATCCTGTGCAGAGAAAAGAAAAATTCATCCTGCAAGATCACATTCTGAAATCGGATACGATTTCGGCGATTCTGGCACAGCCGGAAAATCAGAAAATTATTGCGCTGAATTTCGCAAATGCCATGTTCCCCGGCGGTGCTTACATCCTGGGAGGAACTGCCCAGGAAGAAGCGCTTTGCCGTGCAAGTCTGTTATATTATACAATCCGGACAGTGAAACAATATTATCAGCACAACCGTGCGCATGTCCTGCCGGATTATACCAATTATGCAATCTATTCTGAACATGTCCCGATCATCCGGGATCATGCGGGGAATTTTCTGGATTCTCCCCGGATGTGTGATTTTATCACATGTCCGGCGGTGAACCGGAATTTTGCAAGATTTTTCTTTTCCAGAAAAAAATTAAATGCGATCATGCAGAACCGGATAGAAAATATTATCATGCTTGCGGCGGATCATGAACCGGATATTCTGATTCTGGGCGCATTCGGGTGCGGCATGTTCGGGAATCGCCGGGAAGTCGTCTATCCGATGTTTGAACAGGAAATTAACAAGTACATCCCGGATCAGATCAAAGTTATTTTTGCTGACCCGGCAGCAGATCACTATTTGCATATTTAAAAATATAATATCAAAAAGGAGAATTTTCCCATGGACAAAATCAAAATGACAACCCCTCTCGTCGAAATGGACGGCGACGAAATGACCAGAATCCTCTGGCAATGGATCAAGGATATTTTAATTCTGCCGTATGTGGATCTGAACACGGAATATTATGATCTGGGTCTGAATCACCGTGAGGAAACAAAAGACCAGGTTACGTTTGACAGCGCAGAAGCAACGAAAAAATATGGCGTTGCTGTCAAATGCGCAACCATTACGCCCAATGCCGCAAGAATGCCGGAATATCATCTCTCCGAGATGTGGAAATCCCCCAACGGCACAATCCGGGCAATTCTAGATGGCACTGTGTTCCGGACTCCGATCTTGGTAAAAGGCATTACGCCGTATATTCCTACCTGGACAAAGCCGATCACGATTGCCCGTCACGCTTACGGTGATGTCTACAAAAATACCGAAATGCAGGTTTCCGCAGGCGGCAAGGCAGAACTCGTCTACACAGACAAGGACGGTAAGGAAACTCGTCAGTTGATTCATGAATTCACAGGTAACGGCATTATTCAGGGACTGCACAACCGGGATGACAGCATTGCCGGCTTTGCAAGGGCTTGCTTCAATTATGCACTGGATCTGAAACAGGATCTTTGGTTTGCTACCAAAGATACCATCTCCAAAAAATATGATCATAGATTCAAGGACATTTTCGCTGAAATTTTTGAATCTGAATACAAAGAAAAATTTGCTGCTGCCGGCATTGAATACTTCTATACCCTGATTGATGACGCTGTTGCTCGTGTGATTCGTTCCAACGGCGGTTACATCTGGGCTTGCAAGAACTATGACGGCGATGTCATGTCCGACATGGTCTCCACAGCTTACGGCTCTCTTGCCATGATGACTTCTGTTCTGGTATCTCCGACCGGCGTCTATGAATACGAAGCTGCACACGGCACAGTCCAGAGACATTATTACAAACATCTCAAAGGCGAGGAAACATCCACCAATTCCGTGGCGACTATTTTCGCCTGGAGCGGTGCACTCCGGAAACGTGGCGAACTCGACCAGATTCCGGAACTGATGCACTATGCGGACATGCTCGAAAAGGCAACCATTCAGACTATTGAAGACGGCGTCATGACGGGAGATTTATATCTGCTGTCCAGTCTGGAAAACAAGCGCAAGGTAAATTCCAGAGAATTCCTGGAAGAAATCAACACCAGACTTTCTGCACTGATGCAGTTAAAATAAAAAATTAAATTTATGTCTATGATAGAAAAATCAGAAAAACAGCCCATTTCCACGCCTGTCATCCGGCGTCTGCCCAGATATTACAGATTCTTAGGGGAAATTGAACGGGAGGGCATTCAGAGAATCTCTTCCAGGGAACTTGCCCAGAGAATGAACGTTTCCGCCTCCCAGATCCGACAGGATTTTCATTATTTCGGCGGTTTTGGTCAACAGGGCTACGGCTATCACGTCGAGGATCTCCGTCGGATAATCGGCGATATTCTTGGCGTAAACCAACAGACCGGCGTTATCCTGATCGGAACAGGAAACCTTGGAAAGACAATTGCATCCCACATGGATTTTGAAAAACGTGGCTGTAAATTAATTGGTCTGTTCGACAAAAATCCTTTGATCCAAGGAACTTCCACTGCCGGACTGCCCATTATGCCAATGGAATCGCTAGAAAATTTCTGTCGGATGCATCATCCGGAAATTGCCGTGCTTTGCATTCCGAAAGACAATGCACCGGAACTGACTGAGGAACTCATCCGTCTGGGGATTACAGGGTTCTGGAATTTCAGTCACTCTGATCTGAAAATCAGCAATCCAGACATTATTGTGGAAAATGTCCATTTAGGGGACAGTCTGATGACGCTTGCATATTATATGCACCAGAAAAACCAGGAATAATTAATTAAAAATATCATCCGGCTGAGAGATTTTGTTCTTTCAGCCGGATTTTTCTATGATCCGGAATTTAAAATCATCCATCATATATATTATAAATTATAATAGTATGATAAAAAACAGTCCCCTGCGAACAGGGAACTGTTTTTGATTTACATTACAGAATTCTGATTTGAAACTGAAAATTCAGAATCAAGATTAGTCATCATTCTTCTTCTTGGAAACAACTGCTACGCCGCCAAGAACTGCAACGGCTGCTGCGATACCTGCAATCGGCAGAATGTCAGCAACACCAGTCTTCGGAGAAGATGCAACAGTTGTAGAGGCTGTTGTGCTCTTGGTTGTTGAAGTGTTAGTCTTGTTGGATGCCTTAGTACCATTGTCGCCCTGCTTGCCTGTAGTTGTTGTTGTAGATGTAGATGTTGATGTTGTTGTGGATGTTGTTGTGCTGCCAGGTGTTGTGGATGTTGTTGTCGTCGTTGTATCCTTTGTCGGACTTGTGGACGTTGTTGTCGTTGTTGTCTCCTTCGGAGTTGTAGACGTTGTTGTAGATGTGGATGTTGTTGTGGATGTAGTTGTAGTCGTGGTTGTAGTTGTAGTCGTGGTTGTAGTTGTTGTGGTTGTGGTAGTAGTTGTTGTCTCAGGCGGTGTTGTTGTTGTCTGTTCAGGCTCACCATCGATCTTGATCCAGCCGTCAAAACCCTGTACAGCACCAGCAGCAACATAGTCTGTGCCAGCCTTGTCTTTAACCAGGTGCGGGCTTGCCTTTGTCGGATTTTTCGGATTGATACCGGCAGAACGATACTTGATGTCATACTGGTCGCCTGCTTTTGCGTCTTGGGGAACTTCTACCATAATCAGGACAATTTTGGTTGCATCTTCGTCATCAGCATCAGCAGCCCATGCCATCCATGTGATGTACTCGCCCTCATATGTGTTTGATGCATGAGTTACAGACATGCTCACCATCTCGCCACCGAGTGTGAAAGCTTTCTCAGCCTTGTTGATAACTTCATATTGACATCTGGAATCTACGTTGAAACCACATTCCAGGGCATTCAGACCCGGATGACCCTCATTCATTCTGACATAAATCGGCACTTTATAATCCATGCCTGCCAGTTCTTCAAGTGTTACTGTTTTCTGGTCAATGGTGATCTCAAATCCGTCAGCGGCGGAAGCTTCCAGAGAAACAAATGGCAATGTAGCACAAGAAACTACAGACATTGCAGCAACGGCTGCGATTGCTTTCTTAAAGCTAAAATTCTTCATTTTCGTTTTTTCCTTTCAGAATATTTTTATGTTATGAAAAACAGAATGTTTTTCTGCCGCACGGTGCGGAAGGATGTAACATGCACCCTGACCCAATCTTTTACGGGGCTTGGAACTGCGCAGAACCCTGTTTGCAAAAAAATGCCGGATATTCTACAAGCAGTTATCTGTTATTTTTATTTTATCATTTTTTTTCGGATTTGTCAAGCGGTTTTTCAAAATTTATAGCAGATTACTATAATTATCAGAAAAATATTATCATTTTTTACAGTTTTTCTATGGATTTCTACGAAATTATCCTGAAATCAGGATCCAGCCGTCAAAACCCTTTACAGCACCAGCAGCAACATAGTCTGTGCCAGC
>CAMWTO010000123.1 GCA_947177205.1 uncultured Ruminococcus sp.
TTGAATCCAAAATCGTTATCACCACATACAGAAATATAATTAGTGATTTCGCAACCAATATAGTAAAAACTGTTTTTCTCATCACTACATAAATATAACAATACCTGGGGCTTAAATTCACTGAAATTTTTATAATCACAAGCATTATAATTTGCTATTTTTTCTTCTGAATCATAAATTACAACTTCTACACTATTATCAGGAAATCCGAGTTTTTCTGTATATTCAATCGTATAGGATTCATCAAGATTATTTTCTAATGAATAACTTTCTGTCTGATAACCATTCTCATAACCATCTCTATCATCAACAAATTCAGAGTCGATAGTCTCACAAGATGTGGATACTAATAAAAGAATCATTATCAAAGAAATTTTAAAAAATTTTTTCATTATTTCTTTTCTTGTTGCATTAAGGCAGGATTTTTTTAAAATCCTGCCTGTTGTGATTTATAATTTGATGGATTAACCTTTGATCGGGAAATCTGCCTGTGTCAGCAGATCCACCAGAAGCCGCAGAACGTTCAGACTGTCAGTAAGTTCAATCTTGCCGCTCAGGTCAACGTCTGCATTGGCAATGCCCTGCGGTGTCATTTTGTCAACACCAACATAAACTCTGTTCATCAGAATGACATCAATAATATCCACTTCGTCGTTGCAGTCTGCATCACCCCAGAGCTTAGCTTCCGGCAGTTCGACATCACTGCTGTCTTCTGACGAGTCTTCGGATGATTCAGACGATTCTGAAGATTCTTCTGATGATTCAGACGATTCTTGGGACTCGCTATAGAATACTTCTACAGATTTGAGTGTCACAGAATCCAGTTTGGTTTCACCCTTGCCGCCGTACCAGTAACCGAACTGCATATTGCCGTATTCTTCATTGAGATCCGCACCATCCGGAACAATCCATGCAATCTGCATATCGCCGGACTTGGAATTCAGAACGACGTAATCCCATGCGGCATCTTCCGGAGACCACTGTTTCCAGTCTTCGCCCACGGATGCACCAATGCCGTAAACCAGTTTATCCAGATCAGAACCGGCAGAAACCGTGAAGACAACTGCGTGTACGTCCTGATTTGCCGCAACGCCGAGATCTGCAAAAGTCAGTTCGCCGGACATGTCGCCTGCCTTGATTTCCTTATTGACATCTGTCTTTTTAGAACCTGTGTAATCAAATGTCACGTTTTCTGTGTAAGTCAGAACACCGCCGACCAGGTCAACTGCTTCCACTTCGGTGTATTCTTCGGCATTTTCCACACCGTACCAGTACTGGAAGGAAATGTCGCCGGATGTCTCATAAGGCTTGACTGCTTCCGGAACATCCCAGAATACATTGAAGTAAGAGCCAAGCTGATTGTCCTCAGAACTCAGGAAGTAGCCGTTTCCTGGTGTAATGCCAAAGTTCACACCGGCAGCAGCGTATTCTTCTGCCTTGTCTTCACCCATGTCATTGTACCAGTAGCCAGCATCTTTGCTTGATGCAACACCAGCCGCATTCTTAGCGCTTTCGGTATCTGCCGGAGAACCGTTCTCAACGTTCATACCACCGCCGTACATGAATGTCTTGACGTCTTTGTCACTTTGGATGGTTGCCATCAGGGATTCAATTGTCACAGTAGAACCGACATTGCCAATACCGAAGCTGGAATAGGAGAATTTGTGGCTGTTGATTGGGTCAACGCCTTCAACCGGTGTCTTGCCTTCTGCCGCATAAGTTTCTTCATCATAACCCTTTGTCAGTATAAGAGGTGTTTCAAATTCAATCTGACGAGCCTGTGTGGCAGTCATTGTACCAGTGCCGTTGCCATTATCCTTGAATGTATAAGAACCACTTGTCGGATTTTTGGTATTGCCATCTTTGATTGCATTCGGATGATCATCCGTTGGCTTGTCAGGAGGATTCGGGCCTGGGGTTGGAGGTGTTGGCGTTGCTGTGCCGTTTGCGGTGATGGATTTGATTGTCACAGAATTGTCGCCGCTGTAATAATTCCGGAATTCAAATTCGCCGTCCCACTCGGAATTGTTTTCGTCTTTGTATTTCAGTGCCAGTTTGGAAGTATCAATGACAATTGTCACTTCACCGCCGTTGACAGCGACATCCGTGCCGGGAACTTCTACTGTACCGTCTTTGGTGTCTACCCAAGACTTACCATCATATTCCATCCAATAAGGGGAATCAGCAATGCTGATACCGAAACCGTAGGAGAAATTGCCGGCATAACTGCCTGTGTCGAGAACAATGGTAATATTATTGATACCACTGGCAGCCAGATCAGCCGTCTTTGCCCGGTAAGTATTTGCGCCTTTTACGTCCGTGAGCGTACTGCCGGATGCCGGTGTAGACGGATTAGAGGGAGTGGATGGATTTGACGGGGTACCAGGTGTTGTGGGTGTGCTTGCACCATTGGCAGTCACAGAATTCACAGTTACTTTACCACCGTAGTAATTTCTGAACTCGAATGTGCCATCATACTTGGAATCATATTCATCCTTGTATTTCAGGCTCAGGCTGGAAACATCAATCGTAATTGCCGTTTCCTGACCAGCAGTCACAGGCACTTCCACGCCCGGTACTTCTACCGTGCCGCCCTTGGTATCCACCCAGGACTTGCCGTCGTATTCAAACCAGTAGGGAGAAGCATCCGTGCCGATGCCGAATCCATAAGACAGATTGCCGGTGAAATCAGCCGTTACATTGAATGTAATAGTCTTGAGTCCGCTTGTTGCAACATCTGCCGTATTGCCCTTATAAGTATCACCAACAGCGAGGGACTGGGATGCCGCAGAAGCAGAGATGCTCATCATGGAATCTGTTCTGACATCAGACGGAATCGCCATTGCCGTAGCAGACAGGCACATCAGTGCAGCAACCGCAATGGCTTTCACACGGTTACTCATATTTTTTGCGTTAGAATTCATTTCGATCTCATCCTTTCAAGATATTTTATAATTAATATTAAATTTAATTATTAAATTTGGAATTTGCGAACGGGGTGGCAGATTATTTTAAAACAACATGCCGAAATATAATATTATTATAGCATAAAACAAACTGTAATTTGTGAATAATTTATGAAATCCATGAATTTTCCGGATTTTTTATGTAGAATTTTTTTAAACAAATTTGGGCAATCTGCCCAAAACAGGAACAAAATTGCCCAAATTAAAATTTTATAAATTTTAGGGATTACATAATATTCCGGTTCTCCAGTGCTTTATAAAGCGTCACTTCATCTGCATATTCCAGAATTCCCCCGACAGGAAGTCCGAATGCCAATCTTGTGACTTTCACGCCCAGGGGCTTGATTAACTGAGAAAGATAACCTGCCGTTGCATCACCTTCTACGGTGGGATTGGTCGCCATAATGACTTCCCGGACGCCGCCCTGCTGAATTCTGGCAAGCAAGGAACGGATTTTCAGATCATCCGGGAGAACGTTCTTCAATGGCGAAATCAATCCATGTAACACATGATACACCCCTTTGTATTCGCCTGTTCTCTCAAATGCGGAAATGTCTTTCGGCGTCTCTACGACGCAGATCGTTGCGTGATCCCGGCTTTCCTCTTCACAGACCGGACATAATTCTGAATCTGTTAAATTCTCACAGCATTTGCAGAAATGGACGGTCTGTTTTGCATTCCGCAGTGCCTGTGCAAATGCTTCTACCTCATCCGCCGGCATTGTCATGACATGATAAGCAAGCCGGGCAGCAGTCTTCATTCCGATGCCCGGCAGTTTTGCAAATTGTTCTGTCAGAATGACAAGCGGCAGTGCGTCATGACTTGCCATCCGGCTTAAAACAGACCCGGCAGGGAAACGCCGCCTGTGATCTTGCTCATTTCGTCTTCCGTTGTCTGTTCAATCTGACCGACTGCTTCATTGACAGCGCTGATGATTAAATCCTGGAGTGTGTCAATGTCTTCCGGATCAACGACTTCCGGCTTGATGGTCAGGGTCTTGATGGTCTTCTTGCCGGTCATGACAAGTTCCACCACGCCGCCGCCGACCGTCACCGGAAATTCCCGTGCCTCAATATCATCCTGTAATTCCGTAATTTCGTCCTGCATTTTCTGTGCCTGGCGGATCATTGCGTTCATGTTCTGGGCGTTGGTACTGCCTGCGCCTCTTGGTACTCTTGCTCTCATGAAAAAAACTCCTTTTTTAATTATAATTATAATAATTTAAATTTTTAATTAATTTTGATTTTTAAAAATTTAAATCTGAAATTTATTACACAGCAGTCGTAGGAATACCGCTGTTTTTAGCTTTTTCTAAAATTTCCTCAAAGCTTGCGGCTTTCGTCACGCCCGGCGCACATCTGGCACGGATCACATACCGTCTGCCCATGACATGTTCCACGGCATCACCCAGGGATTTTGCATTCTCCGTCAGTTTGAACAGCGTCAGGAACAATGGATTCTGCGCTGTAATCAGAATCATGTTCGCATGAAACACTGCTTCTGATCCGGCAAGTGCTCCCATGACAGCCGGATTTATTTTGCCGCATTCTTCAAGAATATCCGACCATTGCATGAGCGGTTGAAAATCTGCCATTGATATTTGTGTTGGCTGAGAATTTTGAAAATTCTGGGGATTCTGGGATATTTGCGAATTCTGGAATGCTTGTCTCTGTTCCGGATTTCCGGAATTTCTGAAATTTTCTGGATAGCCCGGATTTTCGAGATTTTCCAGATAATTCGGATTCCTGTAATTTCCGGCTTGTCCCTGTTCCAGTTGTGCAATTCTTGCATAAAGCTCATGAATCTGACCGGCATCCGGTTCAGGATTCCCAGGATTTCGGGATGTTTTTGAATTCACAGGAAGATTCTGACAGATCTGGATGCAAGATAATTCCAGTTCTGTCCGCTTGCTGACGGATTTTGTCATCCGTTCCCGACAAGACTGGAGAATTTCCAGAATCTGCATAATTCTCTGCATGTCCTGTCCGATTGTGATCTCCTGGAGAATGGGCACTTCATCCGGCATACTGTGAAGCAGACTGGCATCGCCTGTCGCTTTAAGTAACATCAGATCTCTTTGCATGAGGATTAATTCCTCGCAAAGCTGCTGCAAATCCTTGGAATTTTCATGTAATTCTGAAATGATACCGAGAACGCCGGGGATGTCCTTTTCATGGAGCTGCCGCAGAATCCGTGTCAGATAGTCTCTTCCGGCAGTGCCGGCAGATTCCGAAACGACTTCTTCCGTGATCTCTGTATCATAAGCCGCACAGCGATCCAGGAGCGAAATAGCATCCCGCATCCCGCCGTCTGCAATTCTGGCAATCAATGCCGCAGCCTGTTCCGTGATCCGGATTTTTTCCTGTTCTGCAATTGACAGCAGACGTTTTATAATATCCTTTTGCTGAATTCTCCGGAAATCAAATCGCTGACACCTGGAAATAATTGTCGCCGGGACTTTGTGAATTTCCGTGGTTGCCAGGATGAATTTGATATATGCCGGCGGTTCTTCCATGATTTTTAACAACGCATTGAATGCGCTCACAGAAAGCATGTGTACTTCATCAATAATATAGATCTTGAAAGCGCATTTCTGGGGTGTGTAGACAATCGCATCACGCAAGTCCCGGATGTCTTCCACGCTGTTATTGGATGCGGCATCAATTTCAATCAGATCCGGGAGAATGCCTTGATCGGCATCCCGACAGGACGGACATTCCAGGCAGGGATTGCCATCAGGGAGCGGATGTTCGCAGTTGACAGCCTTTGCAAGGATTCTGGCGCAGGTAGTCTTACCCGTGCCACGAGAACCCGTAAACAGGTAGGCATGTGCTGTGGTATGATTTCTGACCTGATTCTGAAGTGTCGTCGTAATATAAGACTGAGACAGCACGTCAGGGAACTGCATCGGTCTCCATTTTCTATACAAAGCCTGATACATGCGATTGTGAAATCCTCCGGAATTTTAGATAATTTGTAATTAATTTACTCAAAAAAATTCGGAACATAGGTGTGCAGGCTTGCTGCGGCACATGAGTTCATCCGCTTAATGCTGCTCGATTCCTCGCCTGACATGGTTCACAGTGAAACATTGCACAGGGCCCGCACACCTATATTCCGAAGTCTGATGCAAATTGGACAATCAGGTATAAAATATTTAATAAATAATTTAAATAAAAGACCTGAACAATTTTATTATAGCACAGAACACAGAAAAATGCAAGACCTGAAAGGGAATTTCTGCATTTTTTGTTGATTCTGACGAAAATCTGTAATATTTTTTATGCAGGATTCCGAAAATCCGGAGAATTTCGTCTGATAATCTGAGCGTAATTTAATATTCGGATAAAAAATAAAAGTGAAGCTTTCTTTTTTATGCAAGATTACTACAAAATAAAAAAAAAATTGTGCAGATCTACAAAAATGCAATTTTTTTGAAAAAAACAGAAAAACAATTCAAAAAACACTTGCAAGTTGTCAGATTTTTTGTTATAATAAATATAGGAAG
>CAMWTO010000124.1 GCA_947177205.1 uncultured Ruminococcus sp.
TTTCAAAAATTTTTTGTTGGCTCTGCCAATCGGGAAATGCCCGAACCCTTTTACATGATACTAAAAAATTTTTACTTTACTGAAAAGAAATGTATTGATTTGCCGTGAAAAAAATGGTATAATTGTAAGCAAGAGGGGGAGCTGTGCTGCGTATCTGAAAACATGAGGTGATATGCATGCAAATAAAAACAGTTGGACAGCGAATCAGATATTTAAGGACACAAAGCAGCATGACTCAGAAAGCACTTGCAGAAGTTTTGTATGTGTCCCATAGAACAATTTCTAGTTGGGAATTGGACAAGACAGAACCAGACATTACTTCCATCATAAAACTTTCTGCATTGTTTCATGCATCATTAAACTATCTTCTTATTGGGGAAAGCAAAAACGCTCTTTGACTTTTTTGTCAAAGGGTGTTTTTTTGATTCCATGTTTTTTGGAATTTTATTGACTTGTTTGCAAGAATTATATATAATTGTTACAGGAACAAACGGCGAACGCAGTTTTTCCCCTCTCATAGCCTCTGTATTTGCTTCAGAGGCACTTTCCTGCAGAGTAGAGCAATGGCAGCTTGCAAGGTTCATACCCTTGAGGCAGGCGGTTCGATTCCGTCCTCTGCAACCAAAACATATAAACGACAGAGAACATCTTTTTTTATTATACATAAGGATGTTCTTTGCTGTATCAGAGGTGGACAAGTTATGAAACGGAATATCAGAAATGTTAAGCGAGGAGATGTGTTTTTCGTTGACTGCGGCGAAGTCGTCGGTTCGGAACAAGGCGGCATCCGTCCGGCAGTCGTGATCCAGAACAACACAGGCAACCGTTATTCACCAACAACGATTGTGGCATTGATTACATCCTCTGCTACAAAAAAACATCTGCCAACACATGTCCCAATTGCCAGGGGATTCAAAGTGCCGTCCTGTGTTCTTTTGGAACAGATCCGGACAATTTCGGTCGACAGGCTCAAGCAGTACATAGTTACTTTGGATAGATCTGATATGCACCGGATTGACAATGCTCTGAAAGAAAGTCTTGCTATTACATGTTAGGAGGAACGGAAATGACGTGTGAACAGCTCAAAAAAATTGCATGGTTGAATCGTGCATTTCATGCAGAACGGAATGCGCAGGCGTGGTTTGCCAAGCAGACCTATGACAGGAATCTTGCGCAGCGACTCTCCAGGAGCGTTTCAAGTTCCGGATTCAGTAGTTACGGCAACGGCACAGAACATGCTTTAATCCGTCTTGCTGAGACAGAACGGCAGACACAGGAAAAACTTGCCGAGCTGGTGAGAATCCGGGAAGAAATTACATCAGAAATTGAAAAAATTCCGGATTCGGATCTGCAAACAATTCTTGTTTGGAGATATTTAAAATATCTAACATTTGAAAAAATTGCTGAAAAAATGAATTACAGCGTCCGGAATATCCACTATAAGCATAAGGCTGCATTGGACAAACTTTGCACTATTTTGCATTGACTTGCAGTTAAGGATGTGCTATACTGGTAACATAGGATTTTGTGGAATCCTGCTCAATTTGCATGAAAATTTCTAACAGCACAAGAGCATCTGATCAGAATCAGGTGCTTTTGTGTTATCTTTTTGCACTGAGGTGGTGGTATTTGAATGATGAAAACTTAAAAAAAGGAAAGGCAACGCAATTTCGAAGCGGCGAGGAAGCGGCGAGAACAAATGGAGCAAAGGGCGGCATTGCATCTGGTATTTCCCGGAGCTTCCGAAGTGCAACAAAAAAACGACTGCGAGAGCATCCGGAATTGTTTGAAGAAATTATTACAATGTTAATGGAGAAGTCGCTAGACGGTGATCTGAAAGCATTTGAGTTAGTTCTAGAGCTGTCCGGAGAATCTCCGAAACAAATGGAACTTGCATTGAAGAAACGTGAACTGAAACTCAAAGAACAGGCAATGCAGGCTGGTGCAACCGGTGAACAGGAACTGCCGGCATTGCTAAAAGCACTAGAGGAAAACAATTAATCATTTACTAAATATTATATATTTATAATTTTTTATAATTGTACAAAGATTAACAAAAAAAGGCAAAAACAAGATATGGTAAGAGGGTACACCCCATAAATTTTTTGATTCGTGTTTTATATAACCTGAAATTTTTTAGCGACATATATTTTGAAACACAACGAACTCAAAAAATAAAAACAAATGTTCTGACTTTTGTTTTATCAATAATTTTAATATTAGATTATTTCACGAGGTGAAGTTATGATTTTTCAGAAATTATCTGAAAAACAAAAACAAATTTTCCGCTGGTGCTATCAGCCTGACAGTTACGCCCTGATCTGTGACGGTTCTGTTCGATCCGGCAAAACGGCGGCAATGTCGTGCAGTTTTGTGCATTGGGCAATGTCGCAGTTCGATCATCAAAATTTCGCATTCTGTGGAAATACCGTGCAAGCGACCGAGCGTAATATTCTGATGACGATTCAGCAGATGACGGACATCACTTATTATTATACGCTGAAATATATTGGCAGTAAGCACGTTCTGACGATTTCCGGCGGCGGTCATGAGAATTATTTCTACATCTTCGGCGGCAAGGATGAATCTAGCTATAAACTGGTGCAGGGTATCACGTTAGACGGGATTCTGTTCGACGAAGTCGCACTCCAGCCGGAGAGCTTTGTCAATCAAGCAATCGCAAGAACGCTGTCCGTTGAAAATGCGAAACTCTGGTTTAACTGCAACCCTGACAGTCCGGAACACTGGTTCTATAAACAATGGATTCTACAAACGGATGCAGGAGAACGTCCGGATGTGTTGCATCTGCATTTTGAAATGCAGGACAATCCGATCATGACACCGGAGAAAATCGCAAAGACGACAACGCTGTACTCTGGTGTTTTCTATGACAGATATATCAAAGGCTTGTGGGTTCTGGCTGAGGGGCTTGTATATGGCACAGTATTTGATAAAAATCGTCATGTGATTGAAAAATATGACGATTCAAATGCTACTGATTATTATATATCAATCGACTATGGCACGCTGAATCCCTGTTCTATGGGCTTATGGGCGTTGGAACAAGACAAAGCAGTCAGGATCAGAGAATATTATCACGACGGGCGTAAAAAAGGCGTTCAGTTGACGGATGAGGAGTATTATGCAGAACTTGAAAAACTTGGGGACGGCTATCCCATTCGCCATGTGATAATTGATCCATCCGCTTCCAGTTTTATTGCAACGATAAAACGGCATGGAAAATTCCGGATTCGCAAAGCAAATAACAGCGTCATTGACGGCATCCGGAACACAATGACATTACTCGAACATGATAAAATCTTGATTTGTGAATGTTGTAAAGATATAATCAGGGAATTTTCCCTGTATCGCTGGGACGACAAAAAGTCTTACGAAAAAGACACGGTAATTAAAGAAAACGACCATGCTATGGACGATATGCGGTATTTTGTAAATACTGCCATGAGTCGGATTCTAAGAAAAAATTTGCAGGAATGAGGTGTGAAATATGATAAGTGCTGACATGGTTTCAACGGCTTTGGGAATACAGGTTATCAAAAATTCCCAGATGGAACTATCTGTACAAAAGTGGCGTGATCTATACAAAAATACAGCCTCCTGGAATAACAGCCGGATTATCAGTTTGTGTCTTGCTTCTGCGATTGCAAGGGAATTTTCACGCCTGGTTCTTGCAGAAACAGAAATCACTGTTGACGGAGATGGGTATGTATCGGAACAGTTTAAAAAGCTGATTCCAAAGCTATCCGTCATGATCGAACAGGCTTGTGCAATGGGCGGAGTTATTGTCAAGCCGTATCTTTCAAATGGGCGAATTTACGTTGATACAGTACTTCCAGAAAGTTTCTTTGCAGTGGATTTTTCAGGAGATACCATCACAGCAGCAGTTTTCCCAGAACAGCTTATCATTGGAAAATACTGTTATACACGACTTGAATATCATCAGTTTGACCCTGAAAATCGACTGTATACTGTCGAAAACAAGTGTTGTCGGAGCAGTGATAGAACTTCTCTGGGTGCTTTGTGTGCATTCTCGGAAGTGCCGCAATGGAACAGCATGAAAGAATTGACAATACTTGAAAATGTAGAAAAACCGCTGTTTTCGTATTTCAAAATGCCGTTTGCAAATACGGTTGACCCGGAAAGTCCGCTCGGCATTTCTGTGTATGAGAATGCCGAAGATCTGATTCATCAGGCGGACGCACAATGGGAACGGATTATCTGGGAATTTGAAAGCGGTGAAAGGGCGATTGATGCAACAGAGGATATTTTCCGTTATAACCCAAACGGCAAGCCGATCCTGCCAAAAGGTCGTGAACGGATGTTCCGAACTTATGATATTCAATTGAATGAAAAGCCTTTTATTGAGACATTTTCACCTGAAATCCGTGATGTTTCGCTGTTCAACGGTCTGAACAGGATTTTCCAGCGGATTGAATTTAACTGTGGTCTGGCTTATGGAACACTTTCTGATCCGCAGACTGTTGAGAAAACCGCCGAAGAAGTCAGGACATCCAGACAGCGTTCCTATACGCAGGTGGCAGCAATCCAGAGAAACCTTGAATTTATGCTTGAAAATCTGTTGTACAGTTATAATTACTATGCAAGATATTTCGGACTTTCACAGTCTGAATCAAAATTGATCTGCACATGGGGTGACAGCGTCCTGGAAGATACCGACAAGGAATTTCAGCGGCGTTTGCAGATGGTAAGTGCCGGAATCCTGACAAAAGAAAAATTCATTGCATGGTATTTCCATTGCGACGAAAAACAGGCAGGCAACTATATTCCGCAGTCTGATACACTGTTCAGAGGTCCGTAATGCTGTCTCCTGACTACTATGAGAGCTGTACAGATGCTATTCTGAAACTTTATGAACAGCTCGAAGATGCCATTATTTCGGACATCATCCGGCGAATCCTAAAGACAGGAATGGTCACAGCAACGGCACAGCACCAGATAGAACAGCTCCAGGAAATGGGCTTGCTGTATGATGACATTCTGGCATTGATTGCGCAGCAAACAGATGCTACAATACAGCATGTCAAGGTATTATTCGAAGATGCAGGTGTAGAATCTGTTCAAATTGACAACAAAATTTATCGTGAAAACGATCTGACTCCGGTGGATATACGGCAGTCCCCTGCCATGCGGCAGACTCTGGAAGCAGGTTACAGGAAGACGCTCGGCAACATGAAGAATCTGACTTTAACAACTGCGATCACAGCCCAGACAGCCTATTTCAATGCCTGCAATCAGGCTTACATGCAGGTCAGCTCCGGTGCATTCAATTATCAGGAAGCCATCCGACAGGCAATCAAAAAGACTGCTGAAAACGGTGCGACAGTGCTTTATCCGTCTGGACACACAGACAGAATTGACGTAGCGGTTAGGCGTTCTGTTCTAACCGGAATTGGTCAGACGTGCCGTAAGATTGGCAGGATGAACGCTGAAGAATCTGGATGCGATCTGATGGAAGTTACAGCACATTCCGGAGCTAGACCAGATCACGCCAAATGGCAGGGGCAACTTGTTTCTTTATCTGGTAAGAATGCCGGACGGATAATCAGCGGCAAAAAAGTCCTGTCACTCCGGCAGGTCGGCTATGGTACAGGTGACGGCATTTTCGGATGGAATTGCCGCCATGATTGGTTTCCATTCTTTGAGGGCTATTCTAAGCCGGTTTACAGCAAGTCGGATCTAAAAAAATTGGACGAAAAGAATATTGAGTACAACGGCGAGAAATATTCTCAGTACGAAATATCCCAGATTCAGAGACGTTATGAGCGTGAAATCCGTGCTGCAAAGCGTGAACAGATAGCATTCCAGACTGCTTTTGATGAAACTGATGACCTAGATTTAAAGCAGATTATGCAGGAATCCTTGAATTTCTCAAACTCCCTTGTGAAAGACAAACAAGCCAAAATACGTGATTTCATCCAGCAAACCGGACAGAAACGAGATTACTTCAGAGAACAGAATTACGGAAGTTTTAATACCCGAAAGGAGTCTTAGCATGAATGAGAATGAATTTGACGCAAATATCAGAAAAATTTTGATTTCGAAATTGGAAGAAATGGCAAAAATCAAATTTGAGGACTGTGCAAACAAGGAATATCCGGAGATTTGCAACGTTATGAATCAAATTGCAAAAACTTTACTGGGTGAATAAACGCTAAAAAGACCGCAGGGTCTTATTTTTATACCCAAAATCAAGAAAGCGAGGAAAAAGCAATGGCAGACGAAACCAAACAGCCGGAAACAGCTCCGGCAGAAAAGTCCGAAAATCAGCAGGAACAACCTGCAAAGACCTACACGGAGCAGGAGTATCAGACACTTGCAGATCAGCTTGCAAAGGCAAATCAGACGATCC
>CAMWTO010000125.1 GCA_947177205.1 uncultured Ruminococcus sp.
TGTCGTACTTGCGGTTTCTGAACTTGTTGTCGTACTTGCGGTTTCTGAACTTGTTATCATGCTTGCCGTTGTGCTCATTGTTTCTGTTGTTGTCTCTGTTTCACTCGGATCGGGAATCTCTTTCCGTTCCAGTCCTGTCACTTCTATGATAGCATCTGCAATCTTGGAATGTCCTTTTGCATTCGGATGAACGTCCAGATCGTCCAAATTTACATACTGATAGGCTTTTCCCTGGAACAGAGAGAATGTATCCACAACCTGTACATTTTCGTTTTCCTGTGCTATGGAACGCAGATGCTCATTGAACGCTTTTTCCATGATTGTTGTAATCGGATTGCTGATGCTGTTATATGCCTGTTTGCGTTTCAGAGAAAGTTTTCTATAATTCCGGACAGTGTTCAAATTATTATAAACCGTTTGAAACACAATCTCTGCATTTTCATACTGCAAAAGATTTTCTGTGATTTTTTGCAGATTCTCCTCTGCTGTATCCCGGTTCTGCTTTGCAGCATTGGTCAGTTCATTGGCATAATATAACAATTCCGTTTCATCCTCAATGCCATAATCTGATAAATTCGCCGAGAATATGTCCTCAAAATGGACAAATCCGAATTCTTCCATAAATTCCTGTGCCTTGGAAATAAACGGCGTCATAATGTCGTGTATCCCAGCTGTGACAAGAATCAAATTCGCCTGCGCAAGCGCCTCCTGAATTTCAGGATCTTCCAGACAGGAAAGTATCTGATCTGTTGTATAAGCTTCCTGCGCAAAATTCTGAACTGCAATTTCCGTTGTACTTTCCAGAATTTCAGGATAGGACAATTCCCCTTGTGCAAGTCCGGCACGTGTAGAAATGCCATCGCCGATGATAACGACCTGCTTTCTGCTATCATCATCCGCCCGGACAGACACAGGAAATGTCTGCAAACACTGCTTCACACAGGACAGACAGAACGCTCCGACTAAAAAAACAGCCACATATTTTTGATAGTTTGCCATCAATTTCATTCCTCCATAGTTCTATAGTTGAAATGATTTCCTAATATTTCTTACTATTATTACACGTCCGATTGTCAAATCATGAACAAATTATTTCATATATTTTATTTTAATACTTATACATTATTATAACAAAATTCACTGCTAAAAACAAGATACTTTTCAAAATTTAGACGGTTGCACAAATGACTTCTAAAATATTCAGCATCCTGCACAAAACATGAATCACCCTTGACAGAAAACTCTACTTATGTTATAATAATTTTGACATAAAAATTAACATAAAAAACTATAAAAATCAGAAATCCAGGAAAGGCGTGATAGAATGTCTGACATCCGGTTTCAAAATTCCATTGCAATACAGGATTTACAGAAGAAATACAAGATCTGGAAAGAGAGCTTCATCAATCTGCTGATTGGCTATGATGAAAAAATTTATTTGCTCTATGGAGCAAACGAAACAAACAGCAAGCATAAAATCCATTATTCTGTACTGGAATTAGAGATTGACTGGGATTCCGGTATGTTGTTACAAGAGAAATTCTATTCTCTCGGAAAATTCAGTATGCAATTTCAATTTGTCCAACCTTTGCAGGATAAATTATTGCTTGTCAGCTCCACAAGTCATTATTCCTTCCAGGCAGGCGAACAAAAAAATGCCGTTCTCCTTGACAGAATGGGAAATCTGTATCATCGTTTCTGTCTGGGAGACGGTATCAGTGATTATTTTGTATTATCAGATGGTCGTATCATCACGAGTTATTTTGTAGAAGGCATGGTGGGCGGTCATCATGGGTGGGAACATCCCATCGGAAAATCAGGTCTGATCATCTGGGATGATGCCGGGCAGATGATCTGGGATGCTGAAAAATATGGAATTTTAGAATATTATGCAATGAATATTGATGATGCAGAAAATCTTTGGTTCTATTACTATCCGGATTTTCATCTGATCCGGACAGATGGTATCACTGACCATAGTTATCAGCCTCATATAGAAGAAGCGGAAAATTTTTTCTTCACGAAAGACACGAGACACATTATCTTTTTAAAAAATCAATACCAGCATTTAAAATTTTCCTATGCAAGCCTGAATTATCAGAAAATCGGGATGTATCAGAAATTACGGCTGCAATATCCGAAAAAAATGGATACACAATGCAGATATGCTTTCCGGAATGCAAAAATTGCAGTTTTTCATCCGCAGCAGCAACAGCTTTTTGCAAAAGAGGTGATCTCTATATAATTTATAGCTATAAAAAATACACCTGCCAAAAAGGCAAGTGTATTTTTATCGGGATGACAGGACTCGAACCTGCGGCATCTTGGTCCCAAACCAAGCACTCTACCAAACTGAGCTACATCCCGTACCAGTGTGCCTGACAGAACTCGAATCTGCGCTCTGAGGAGTCGGAGTCCTCTGTTTTATCCAACTAAACTACAGGCACATCCACAGTACTAGAATAGTATAACATAATTTTCAAAAAATTGCAAGAGGAAAATCATTAATTTTTTTTAAAATTTTTATGAATAATTTATAAACAAGCCATCCTGCTTCATTTTTAGGCAAGCCAATCCAGTAACATGGCCCACCCCTGGAGATGCTGATCCGTCAGCAGGTACACCAGATAATAAATCATGCCGTCATCCGGGATTTTCTCGGATTTTTCAAATTTCCAGGTCTTGTGCAGAATCCGGATTTCTGTTGTATCTTCCTCAACGGAAACACTTGCCATCCGGAGCTGATCATGATGCATGATATTATAGCCGTTCTGGTAGACCCGGACAGCTCCGAACGCACAACAGCTGAAAATACAATGCACGGCAAGTCCGGCAAGGATTTTCCGGAATTCCGGATTTAATTTTAAATTCAAATTTAACATAATAATTCACTGCGCTCCATTTCTGCATGATCAATTTTTAATTTATGATAAATAATTATTCTTCTTCTGATTGTTGGATGGATTCCAAAGCCCTGGCAAGTGAACTGCCGATTAATTCCCCGGCATATTCCACCTGATCAAGCGTATTCCCATGAGAGCCGACTTCAATCAAAATACTGCCGGTTGTCAGATTCTGATTATATTTCCGGTAATCAAACAAAATTGGTCTTGTGAACCCCGGATAGTCTGCTTCCATCTGCTGCTGCAACAGGCAGGCAAACCGGAAATTCTTGAGATACTCCGGCATATCCATTGTGCCATCATCACATCCGGAGATAATCATCACCTGACTTGCCTTTCTGCCGTCAATTTCTGCAACAGGCTGTTTGATGACACCATCACCGCCGATTGCATCCCGATGAATGTCCAGGACAATCTTGATAGACGGATATTGAATCAACGCATTCTGGACAGTGACGGCACTACGTTCATAAGATCCGGTATAAGACGGATAATCATGGATTGTCGTATCATGGATAACACCAATCCCGGCTTGTTCGAGCTGTTGCGCAATGGCATCCCCGACCATAATCATATTTTTAGAACTGTCTGTTGTCCGGTAATTAAAACTGGAATCGTACGTTTCCCGTTCATATGGTTCAAAGCTCTCTGTTGTGTGTGTGTGCATAATTAATACCTGAGGTGTGCCGTCAAATGCAATCTGGAATTCCGGTAATAACTGGCTCTCTGCATACAATGCCTGATTGGACAGCGCTGTCTTGTTCTGTACCTGTCCGGCATTACGGAGCTGGAAGAATCTTGTTCCGGAATAAAATCCATAATTCATCTGTTCGACAATACCGCCGGTAGGATCCCATTCTTCCGGATAGGGTTTTGCGCCAGGATCGGATTTTTTTTCTGATTTTTCGGTTTTCTGTTCTGAAAACACAGATTGTTTCTGAGAATCAGAATCTGATCCGGAATTTTCAGAATCTTCCGAAATCCCAAAGCCTTGGGACAGATAAAAATCAGGCTGGAGCAAATCGGGCATATGTTCGAGTTCTTCCTCAGATAATTCTGATAATTCATAAAAACCGGATAATCCGGAATCCTGATTTGAATCTTGCTTTAGATCCTGATCAAATTCCAGAGAAAAATCCTGATCCTGTTCCGGATTCAGTTTTTCAGACATTGCCCTTGACAATACTGGCACATACTGCACCAGACAGCCTGCACCTGCGGTCAGTAATAAGGCAATTGTTCCGAATACCGTGCATTTTTGCAGAACATGGTATTTTTTACGACGCAACATCTCACCTCCAGTATGTACGCTTTTATCATACTATATGCGAAATGTTTTATAATTATGATGAATATTAAGATAATAAAAATAATTAAAATTCCGGACAGGCAAATCAAGCGCATTTTCTGCATATAGTTAGCAAAAAGTCAAAAAATAAAAACAACCTGGAGGCGAGCTGTCATGGGGCAGAATTTTTCTAATTATCATGTAATCCATCTGAAAAAAATGACAGGAAAATTTACAAAAAAATTCAAATTATTTCTTTTATTCGATACAATGCTGATAATCCTGGGATTAATCGGAAGTTCCCTGTATCAATCTGTCCCCTCATCCGGAACATTCCAGGAAGGCATTTTTCTGCCTGTTGTCATGTATCATAGTATCACGGATTCTCCGAATGGTGATTATCAGATTACAAAAGAACAGTTTGCACAGGATTTGTATTATCTCCGGGCAAATGGCTACGAGACTGTTTCCGTGGGGGATCTGTATGCCTACACAGAGGGAAAAGGAGAATTGCCGGAACATCCGGTAGTGTTGACATTTGATGACGGATTTTATAATAATTTATCCATTGCCCTGCCCTTGCTGGAAGAATATAACATGTGCGCCGTTGTCTCCATCGTGGGTTATTATACGGAGGAAACGGCAGAAAAAGACCCCCATGTCGACAGGTACTCCTATCTGACATGGGAGGATGTAAGAATATTAGAACAATCCGGCAGAATTGAGATCGGCAGTCATACATATCAGTTACACAGCAACGAACAGAGAGCCGGCTGTTCGATCATGTACGGAGAAGATCCGAAACAGTATCAGAACATGTTGCGAAATGATCTGAGAAAACTCCAGGAGAGAGCCCGGACGGAAACGGGAAAAGCGCCAGTTGCATTTGCCTATCCCTATGGCTTTATCTGCAAAGAAAGCGTTCCCGTGCTGAAAGAATTAGGATTTCTCTGCACGTTCTCGTGCCGGGAACAGGGAAATTACATCATCCGGGACAGCAATTGCCTGTACGGACTGGATCGCTACAACCGAAGTCCGGACTATGCCACAGAAGAATTTTTTACAAAAATTCTGCAACCGGATCTTTAATCCGGATTTTCCAGATTTTCCAAATTTTCCAGGTTCTCCAGATAAAACGGCGTTTTTTGATACACGCAGTAATTCAGCCAGTTGGAATACATCAAATTGGCATGACATCGCCAGGAGAACACTGGTTCACAGTTGGGATTATCACCCGGAAAATAATTAAACGGCACTTCAATAGATAAGCCTTTTTTCACATCCCGGAAATATTCTTCTTTCAGTGTATCACGCTCGTATTCGTTGTGACCTGTCAAGAAAAATTCTCTGCCGTTCTTGCTCTCTACTAGGAACACCCCGGCGAGCGGTGAATAAGACAGAATATGCAGATCCGGGTGCTTTTCAATATCTTCCCGGCGGATTTCGGCATGTCTGGAATGCGGCACGGGAAACACATCGTCGAAGCCTCTTAATAACGGCGTATCTGTTTCGGCTCTGTGCGGAAAGATCCCGAATAATTTTTTTTCTAACTTCCGTTTCTGAATGCCGTAATGATAATACAATCCTGCCAGTGCCGCCCAACAGATATACATTGTAGAATACACATGCTTTTTTGTCCAATCCAGAATGTTGCAAAATTCGTCCCAGTAATCCACCTGCTCAAAGGGGATATGTTCCACCGGTGCGCCGGTGATGAGCATACCGTCATAGAAATTATTCCGGATTTCCGGAAATGTCTTATAAAAAGCATCCAGATGGCTCTGTGCCGTATTCTTGGAGATATGTTCCACCTGTAATAATTCCACATCGACTTGCAGCGGCGTATTACTGAGCAAACGCATCAACTGTGTTTCTGTTTCGATTTTTTTCGGCATAAGATTTAAAATCAACACCCTTAACGGACGGATGTCCTGATGTTCCGCACGATCTTTTGGCATAACAAAAATATGCTCCTGTTCTAACGTATGATATGCCGGGAGATTTTCGGGAATTCTGATTGGCATAATGCCGCACCTCCTGTTAAAATAATTTATTTTACTTTCAAATTTATAGTAAACGTCATAATATTTTTCCTATTAGTTATAGATGATAGTAATTGTTATGTAGCTTATTAAAGTACATTAGGCAATTTTTAATGAC
>CAMWTO010000126.1 GCA_947177205.1 uncultured Ruminococcus sp.
GCTTACTGGATTCGAAGATAATTTTAAGGATTCTTAATGAAAATTGATTTCCGTGTTTCTTGCGTCCAACCGCTTGACAAGTACTAAAAAATATGATATAATACATTCAGTCGAAATAAAAAGAAAGGCTGAATTATCATGAAATTGGATAGTAATGCACATTCAGTGTTTCTTTTGCATTATCATCTGATATTGGTAGTGAAATATAGGAGAAAAGTATTTGATGATGATATATCAGAAAGAGCAAAAGAAATTTTTGAGTATATTTCTCCAAAATATCATATTACACTGGAAGAGTGGAATCATGACAAAGACCATGTTCATATTCTGTTTAGAGCACATCCAAATACAGAAATCAGTAAATTCATCAACAGTTATAAAAGTGCCAGCAGTAGACTGCTAAAGAAAGAGTTTCCGGAGATAAGAAAAAAGCTGTGGAAAGAATACTTTTGGAATCAAAGTTTCTGTTTGTTGACAACAGGGGGAGCACCAGTAGAAATCATTAGAAAATATATTGAAAATCAAGGAAAGAAAGGTGAGAAAATTGGCTAACAAAGCCTATAAATTTAGAATTTATCCAGATACAGAACATAAAATTTTGTTTGCCAGAACATTTGGCTGTGTCAGATTTATCTATAATAAAATGCTGGAAGATAAAATCAATCATTATCAGCAGACAAAGCAGAAACTGAATAATACTCCTGCACAGTACAAAGAGGAATTTCCATGGCTGAGAGAAGTAGACAGTCTGGCACTTTCCAATACACAAATGAATCTGCAAAAGGCTTACAACAATTTTTTTAGTAACTCTAAATTCAGATTTCCAAAATTCAAATCAAGACGAAGGAGCAAAAATTCGTATACAACAAATCATCAGAATGGCAGTGTGAGAATAGAAAACGGGTACATCAGACTGCCAAAAATAGAATTTGTCAGAATCAAACAGCACAGAGAGATTCCGGAAGGATACAAAATTAAGTCTGTGACAATCAGTCAGTCAGCAAGCGGAAAATATGATGCAAGTATTCTGTTTGAGTACGAGAACCAAGTACAGGAACAGGAACTGCACAACTTCCTCGGACTGGATTTCTCCATGCATGAATTATACAGGGACAGCAATGGAAATAAACCAGCTTATCCCCGATACTACAGGCAAGCCGAAAAGAAACTGAAAAGAGAGCAGAGAAAACTTTCTCTGATGCAGAAAGACTCTGCAAACCGGAATAAGCAGCGTGTAAAAGTGGCAATTCTTCACGAAAAAGTGTCAAATCAAAGAAGAGACTTCCTGCATAAACTTTCCAGAAAGCTTGCAGATACTTTCGACTGTATCTGTATCGAAAATCTGAATATGCAGGCAATGGCACAGACTCTGCATTTCGGTAAATCTGTAGCGGATAATGGCTGGGGAATGTTCACAGAATTTTTACAGTACAAGCTGGAAGAATCCGGAAAAAAGCTTGTCAGAGTGGAAAAATTCTTTGCCAGCAGTCAGACGTGCTCCTGCTGTGGTTACAGAAATAAGGCTGTAAAGGATTTGTCTGTCAGGACTTGGGATTGTCCGGAATGTGGTACGCATCATGATAGGGATGTGAACGCAGCAATCAATATCTGAAACGAGGGTATGCGAATCGTTTCTGCATAATCTTTCTTTGTCAGAACCGTGGGACACACAGGGATAGCTCGCTTATGCTTAGTACACTGGTACTATCGAACGAGAACCGACTGCTTGCTTTTGCAAGAGGAAGCCCCCGCCTCTTTAGGCGGGGGAGGATGTCACTTTATTCCGGAATTGCATACAGATTCGTATCCCACGCAGGAATGTACAGTCTGTGCCGGAAGTAGAATTTGTAGCCCGGATGGATCATCCTGACCAGAAGCGGCAATTCAAACAGATCCTGATTCCTATGATAGACAGACACGCATAATTTCGGTCTGCGGCGGCGGATTGTCCGGAATGCACCCCAGATTGCCTCCCGTTCAAATCCCTCCACATCCATTTTCAGAAATGTCACAGGGTCACTCTGTACAAAACTGTCCACACTCCGGGCAGGGAAGCACTCGCCGTCTGTCGCAAGACAGGACTGCCGTCCGGCTTTTGTCCGGAACGGAAGTTGTGTATCTCTGCACCAGGCAATACAATGGTGCAGCGAAATCCGTGGGAGCTGTGTGTTTTCTACATAGCGTTCCAGTTTTTTGAAATTTTTCCTGTCGGGTTCAACGGCATGGATGGAATAATATTTCCGGTTTGTATAATTCAGCAGTTCCCGGATGGTATCGCCTGTATAAGCGCCCAGATCTACAAAACATTCATTCCGGGTCGGTTTCAGGACTGTCCGGAAAATTTCTTCCGGATCATGATTAATTGGCTCTAAATATCGGATTTTTCCGCTGATTTTGTATTGAATTGTATTTAGATACACTTTCCGGGATTCTTCATCGGCAAGCATCCGGTATACAGCATTAAATTCCTGGAGATGTTCCAGAAAATACTGATAAGTAAACAATCCCTCGCCGATGACGGGGACATCCGGCGCATAAAGCGTGTGCTTTCTGGACAGCATACGGATGTGTTGGATCAGATTTGCATAATTCGTCCCGAACGCAAGGACAATCACGAAATCGTCTACAAGTTCTTCAATTTCAGATAATTTATGCACTTTGAAATTTGCAAAATAATGTCCTCTGACAAATTCATCACTTGCAAAGATTCCGGCAACTGTAATATGATACTGCCGGAACACGCCCATAATTTTTTCTGCGCCGTCGCCCATGCCGTAAATAAAAATCGGGCGAGTTTCTTTCTGTAGAATTTCCCAACAGGATTCTGTTTCCGTGACAAGGCTTTCCAGTCCGGCGCTCCCCGGCGGAAATGAAATCGAAATGGAATGCATGAATAAAATCTCCTTTCTGGTTTTTATTATTTTTAATAATTTATTCTGCCTGTTTCAGATTGACACAAATTCCGGCAAACATCCAGAACAGCGGCGCAACGGTGATACAGCTCGTTCCCAGAAACATCATGAGCAAATAGAGAATAACTGTGCTTAAGATTCCGAAATGCATCCAGTTTCCGGATTTCCGGCAAGCAGAAATTCCCCGGATGATGACAAGTCCCATTAAGAATATAAATAGAATCAGCATAGGGATTCCCGTTGTTCCGGCAAGATGCAGATAATAATTATAACATCTGTCAAACGTATTCGGATTAGATGCGATGTCTGCATCCTGATATCTCTGGACATATGCCATGCTGTCCTGTCCGCTTCCGGTCAGGGGGAATAACCGGATGATATTTGCTGTTCCCTTGTTCAGAAATTGATAAGTTTCCGGGATGCTGGAAATCTCAAAACTGCCGTTCGGGTTTTCAGCACCGTTGGGGATGTAGTAGCCGCTTGCAATTAATCGGTAAGAACTGTCTTCCCAGATGATTGCGCCGTCATACAGAACAAATTGATTTTCGATCTGGACATTTTCGCCCGTTGCACGGCTGTAGCTGTGATTGATCGACGGTGCTATATAGGATAAGCCAAGTCCGACGGCAAATGCAAGGAGTGTTGTGACGAGTGAAAAAATGGCAGATTTCCCGGATTTTTTTGTGATTCCATAGATTGCTGCAATCAGAATAGCGGCAATTGGTGCACAGATGCCAAGCAGACACTGCGTTTTTACAGAAACTATGACAAAACAGACGGAACAAATCCAATAGAAAATTTTTTGTGATTTTTTTTCTGAGAAAATTTCCCCGAGCATTGCCGGGATCAGCAGCATAGATAACAGGATTGTCAGAAAAATCGGACTGCCTGTCAGACCGGACGGCAGAAACAAATCAAATAATAATACCGGTTCAAGATTCTGATAATAAGACGGAAAATGAACCGGGAGTATCTGCAAGAAACTCCAAAGACATTCGGCAAGTCCCATCCATAACATGCCATTGATTAATTTTAAACGGTTCTGATCCGTTCCAAGCTGTGCGCCAAGCAGGAAAAATCCTGCGTAGAACAGACTGGCAAGCCAGCCTTCGCCACGACCATCCTCGCCGAACAGGGAAAGTCCTATGTAGGGCGCATTAAACAGGCTGACCAGTCCCCAGATCAGCATTGCGCCGAGAATTCCGGCAGGGAGAAATAAATTTTTTGGTGTTTCGCTTTTCATGAAGCCGATCAATACAAACACAATGGCAACTACGCCCGTAATCGACAGCGCCATTGTCGGAACACTATAAACATTGGCAAATTCCAATGGAATGCAGAATAAGGGCATCAGAATCAGGAATCCCAACAGAATTTTTAAATTATAGCCGTGATATTCTTCTGGTTTCATATTCAGAATAAAATTAGATTTTTCTGTCGTATTGAAAATAGTTTTTGCCGTTTTCGGCATAGAAATTCCTCCCAATATGATAATATTAAAAAATAAATAAAAAGAGCGGCTAAAAGCCGCCCTTTGATTTCTTACTTAGCGTAATCTGCAACCCGACTTTCCCGAATGAGATTCACTTTGATCTGTCCCGGATAATCCATTTCGTTTTCAATCTGCTGTGCAATCTGACGAGCCGTCAATACCATCTTTTCATCACTGATAATCTCCGGCTGTACCATCACACGAATTTCACGTCCTGCCTGTACAGCATAACATTTTTCAATGCCCTTGTAGGACATGCAGATTTCTTCCAGTTTTTCCAATCGTTTTATGTAGCTTTCGTAGTTCTCACTTCTTGCGCCAGGTCTTGCCGCTGAAACGGCATCCGCCGCCTGAACGATACACGCAATTGCCGTGCGTGGTTCAACGTCGTTGTGGTGCGCCTCAATCGCATGAATCACTTCCGGATTCTCATGCACTTTCCGGCATACATCCACACCGATCTGGACGTGAGACCCCTCAACTTCGGAAGTCAGTGCCTTGCCAATGTCATGCAGAAGTCCCGCACGTTTTGCAAGATTCACATCCACACCAAGTTCCGCTGCCAGGACGCCGCACAGATTGGCAACTTCAACCGAATGTGTGAGCACATTCTGACGGTAACTAGTTCTGAAACGGAGTCGTCCCAATAATTTTACAAGTTCATGATTCAGCCCGTGAACGTTTGTTTCAATAACGGCTTTTTCGCCCTCCTGCTTGATCCGATGTTCCACTTCACGTTTTGCTTTTTCAACAGTTTCTTCGATTCTGCTCGGATGAATTCTGCCATCTGCAATCAGATGTTCCAGTGCAATCCGGGCAATTTCACGCCGTACCTGATCGAAACAGGAGAGCGTGATCGTCTCCGGTGTGTCATCAATTAAAATATCCACACCCGTGAGGACTTCCAATGCCTTGATGTTGCGTCCCTCACGTCCGATAATACGTCCTTTCATTTCGTCACTCGGCAGAGCAACAACGGAAACAGTTGCCTCAGACACCTGATCTGATGCGCATTTTGCAATGGCGAGAGAAAGATAACTTCTTGCCTTGTCTTCGCATTCTTCCTTGATCTGCTGTTCATAAGAGGAAATTTTAACCGCTTTTTCATGAACCAGTTCTTCTTCCAGAACCCGGATCATGTATTCTTTTGCTTGTTCCCTGGTCAGTTCGGAAATGCGTTCGAGTGTACTGAGCTGTTCGCTTTTAACAGCCTCGGCTTCCTGGCGGAGTGCCTCAGCTTGTTCCAGTTTTTTCTGTGTGGATTCTTCTTTGTGTTCAAGACCCTCAATTTTTTTGTCAAGTGTTTCTTCTTTCTGATGAATTCGGCGTTCCTGTTTGGAAATCTCACTTCTTCTGTCACGGATTTCTTTTTCTGCTTCCTGGCGGAGCTTGTAAATTTCGTCCTTGGCTTCTACAAGAGCCTCTCTTTTGCGGTTCTCCGCCTTTTCTTCTGCTTCCTCCAGTTTCTGATTTGCTTTTGCGAGCGTCAGCTCTGCCTGTTCGACCTTAGAATCGGCAATTCTGATTTTCTTCTGTGCTTCCTGTTCTGCAGAACCAATCGTAGCTTCTTCTTCCTGCCGTCGATGTGCGACACCACGGTCAAAACCACTTTTTTCAGCGGACTGGAATTTTGTGTAGCCGATGACAATAGAAACGGCTAACAGGATTGCCAGAATAATCACAGCAATGATCATGTAGGCATAACCTCCCTTGATTTTTAGAATTTTTTAAAAATTTTGCTTGATATTCTTAAAATTGCATGGAGGTCCTGCGTATTGCTCATTTAGATTTAAAATAGAATTAAAATTATTAATTAAATCCGGAAATCGGAAGATAAAAATTAAAAATAAATAAAAATACAGCAGGACAAGCACGCTGTTCTGAAAATTTTAAAAACAATGTGCGAGCTGCATACAATAATAATCATATATTAATATTGTAAACG
>CAMWTO010000127.1 GCA_947177205.1 uncultured Ruminococcus sp.
GTATCAGAAAGGACGGAAGTATTATGCCAGCTATGAAACGGGACGCCATTCGTGTCTCTATCCGCAGTCAGCTCATGAATGACCCCCAGGGCGGGACATTACTGCTGCTGAATCTTATGAAGTTATTTGCTGACAGGAAGGATGATGCTGAATTTGTGAGGGAACTTGCAGACCTCGCAAGTGATCTGACATCCGCCGCTATGGAAAATTCCTATTCGCAACAGCCCTATCCGCAGCCTCCATCCCTGTTCGGTCAGCCGCTGATTCCGTTTCCGGATGATGACATGAATCAGATGAATCCGCAGATGATCCCATCTGTGGGAGATTTCCGCAATATGACAGAAAAGCCGGCAAAAAATCAGATTTCTCAGGAAAAAGGACAAGCACCGCAGGCGGTTGCCGGAGATGTGATGTCTGCACTGAACGAACTCGGACAGGATACGACTTCTTATCAAAGAGTGCCATCGAATGAACCGGTCATTCAAGGTTACACAGAATGGTCTCCCCGACCGAAAAAAAATAAAAATAATAAATCATAATTGAATTAATAATTTAATTTAAATATTAAAATTTTAAATTAAAAGCGAGGAGAAGCAATGACTGAATCAGAAAAGAATGAAATTCTGGAATCCGTCAGAAAACAGTTGACGGGAGATTTTAAACAGGATGTCCTGTTTCTGCAAAAACAGGCAGAGCATTATACAGCACAGAATCAGCAGGAAATTGCCAACGAACTGGTGGAACTTGCCATGAACAGTATGTCGCAGGAACAGAAAGCATACATGGATCAGGTGCTGTGCATCGGCAGCCGTCGTCTGGATGCCGTTTACGGCGAGGCAAGGAGACTGACCAGACAGAACCAGACTGCCAAATCCCTGACATTGACAAAACAACTCTATGAACATATTAGGGAGAATTTTAAAGAAACGGAAACAGCCAGATTTTTCAGTTTTCACAATCTTCTGGAATCGAATTTATATTATCAGTTGTACCATCCGACAAAGAATCTGCTCCAGGCACCATTTGACCTGATGCTTTATCTGGGACTTCATGCGTATAATCTTGTGGAAGTCCGCCGTCTGGATGAGGCAATCCCGGTGCTCAGCGAAGCAATCCGATATAATCCTGTCTGCCCTGATCCAAGATTTGAACTTGCAGAAATTTATAAATTAATGGGCGAACGCAAAAAGCTCCTGGAAACGATCAAAGAAACGCTTCCGTTGTGCACGTCTTCTTATGCATTATCCAGATGTTACACAAATATGGGCTATTACTGCACGGAAATCAAGGATTATGACGGTGCTGTTGCGTTTTATTTTGAAAGCATGATTTTCTGCAATCATCCGGCAGTCCGTGGGGAATTGCAGAACGTATCTCAGTTAATGGGCAAAAAAATTGCACCGCCGACCCGTGAGGAAGTGCTTGCGGCGTTCGCCAAATACGAAATCCCGAACGGCGCAGGGGAAGAAGTGATGCACACAGTGACATCCCTGTCCGATCAGGCAGTCGAGAAGAAGAATTGGAAAGATGCTGTATTTTTCCTGCACGTGATCTGTGACCTGACAAATGATCCGGCGGCACAGGAACTGTTGAACCGCTGTGAAAGCCGTTTGGAAGAAGAAAACAAAAATTCTTCTGAAAATTCCCAGAACGCATAAAATTATACTTATAAAAACAGCCGGATTTTAATATTTGAATCCGGCTGTTTTTACCCATTCTTATGGATGAATTTAAGTAAAAATCTTATTCAAGTCCTTTTTTCTTATAAGCAACAGTAAATAATACAAGTGCGAGAATAAAATTTGCTGAAATAATAATAATACTTTTTGCAGATATTTCGGAAGTATTTATGCTATTTATAAGTTCACTTATTTGCTGAGAATAAATGATTTCTGCAAATTTTTTTATGTTTTGATTGAATATTGACAGCATGGGAACAAATGAAAATGTCATCATTATCGGAATTGTGAAAGATGTCGCTGTCATTTGATTTCTGCTGAAAATTCCGACCACTGCACCAATGAGTTCTGACAAAAGTATTCCTGATAGCATTGAAAAAATGAATGTGATAAGTTCTGCGTTTTTGTATTCTCCAAGTACTGCAAATACAATCACACCTATCATGCACATTATAAAAATGTATGCGCCGACACTAACAAGATACTGCCACGGCTTTACATTGCTCATCATAAGCACACGCAAAGTATTTTTTTCTTTTTCTTCCGAAATAATAGAAGACATACAGGTGAGCGGTGCCATTCCGATAAACATTACAGAAAACAGTTTTACAAAAAAATGTTCTGGCATATTCTCTAAGTTCACTGCGTTTTCCATAATGATTGCCATTATCGGAAACATCAGGAACTGAATAAAAACAGTTTTGTTTTTCATAGTATCAATGATTTGTTTTGTAAATACAGCTTTGATATTTTTCATATTGCAAGCTCCTTTCCTGTAAGTTCCATAAATACAGTTTCAAGATTTGGTTCGGTTGTATGTATTGTTTCCACATGACCATTTCTTATTAATTCTGCAACTTTATCTGCTGTATTTTCATTATACGGAAGCTGTATATCAGTGCCATTTGTAAGATGTATTTTCAGCATACGTTGATGATGATACCTGCGACATATTTCTTCCGGACTGCCATGTTCTATAATGTTTCCATCATGCATTATTATAATATCATTACAAAGTTTTTCCGCTTCCGGCATGGTATGCGTTGTAAGAAAAATTGTTTTTCCTTTTTCTTTTTCCGCCAGCATTATTTTATGTATCTCGTCAGCAGTTGCAGGGTCAAGACCGCTTGTAGGTTCGTCAAGGAATATCATATCAGGGTTTGTCATAAATACTCTTGCAAGTCGAAGTCTGCTTTTCATACCCTTTGAAAGCTTTGAAGCAGTCGTTTTTTCTGCTCCCGCAAGACCTACTTTTTTTAATGTATTTAAAATACAGTCTTTTTTAATGCCATATATATCTGCAAATACTTTCAGATTCTCATAGCAGTTCAGACGTTCGTAAATTCCAAAATTGTCCATCATGATTCCGAATTTCTTATGGTCTTCACCTGTAAGGTTATTAGTGTCAAGACCATTTATTTCGACTATTCCAAGGTCTTGTTTAAGCTGTCCTGTGAGAATTTTTATCAATGTTGTTTTACCTGCTCCCGATGGACCAAGAAGCCCAAATATATGTCCCTTTCGGACATGAAAGCTTATTCCGTCCAGAACTTTTTTACTGCCAAATGATTTTACAATGTTATTTGCAGATATCATCATTTCCATATTACTGCTCCTCCTTGTATCGTTTTAATGCTGCATCAAGTTTACGATTTTCCTGTCTCTCTGCTATTACAGATATTATTATACTTACAGTACAGCTTATCATAAAGCATATGATAAACATGATCCAAGCAATCGGCATATCGGATGGGAACCAGTTAAATATAAAAATAAATGCAATTATTGTTGCAAATGCTCCAGAAAACAAAGCTATTATCCTTGCAACAAGGGGCATTTTTTTAATCAAAACATCTGTCATAAAAATAAATCTTATTGCAGTGATTATGAATAACGCAACCAGAAATTGAAAGCTTGTAGTAACTCCTACACCTGCACTTCTGAGAGAAAAAATTGTAGAAAATTTGTATGCCGACTCACCAAACATAACACAGAAAATATTCAATAATGCTGTAGTAATCCCATATATTGTAAATATCTGTGAAAAAAATTTGAAGATTGAAAAATTCTTATCCATTTACTTTACTCCCAGTCTTTTTTTCAGCGCAACAGCATATTGCCTCGATGCAATGAGCTGTTCACCATTTTCAAGTGTAATTCGTATCTTACGGTCAAATTCTGATTTAAGAGAACATATATATTTTAACTGTACAATACAGGATTTGCTGATACGTAAAAAATTATCATGAAATCTTTCTTCTATTTCATATAGTTTCAGTTTTGATTCATAGCAGTCATTTTCGGTATAAATAAATGTTCTTCTGTCAACCGATTCAATATATGCAATTTTTGATATACTAAGCAGGTGTTTTTCATTGTTCTTTGTTACTGTAATTCGATTGTCAGCAAGCTGAAGTGCAGCGATAATGCTTTCTATTTCGGCAGTAATACTACTACAATTTATAACAATTTCTGTATCAATACAATTTGGTTGTATGTTAATAGATATTTCCACATTATCGCCTCCATTGACAATATCATATTATCACAATTTATAAAGTTTTGCAAGTAGGTAATACATAACCTGCCGTATCAGATACATGAATTGCCTGCTATATGATTAAAAATGATACAAATCTTTATAAGTTATTTTGCATAGATAAGACAAAAAATACCGAAACCCCATTCATGAGCTTTCGGCTTTTCTGATGACCATTATCCATATTGTTATCATATATTAAAATTAAGTTTTTGCCGTATGTTCCTGGAGAATATTTTTCAATGCGGTTGCGGAACTGGTGTGTGAACGGATAATCCGAGTATCCTTGCCGGTGGCACTCAGTGCCGTTTTTAACATTTTATGAGAAACTGTACCGGTAAATAATACCAATAAATCCGGCGAACCGATTTTATTTTTTAATCCGTCACGCATCTGTGTAAAGACTTTTGCGTGACATTGATAGGATTTGCAAATATCTTTATACTGCCTTGTCATGCAGTCATTTCCGCCGACGATTACAACACTCATAGTTGATAAATCCTGCCTTTCTGGTCATAAATTGCTGATTAATTTTAAAAAAATAATAGAAAATAGATAATATTTAAAGTTAGCGTTTGCTTACTTATTAATAGTATTATACCAGATTTCAGGATCTTTGTCAAGTGTTTTTTGAAAAAAATTATAAAAAATGACCAGGATTTTTCTCCTGGTCATTATATAAGTCAGAATTATTTAGAATGATTCTGAATAATCAACAGGCATTACTTCTTGACATTAAAAGCTTTCATGCCCGGATATACAGCTGCTGCACCAAGTTCTTCTTCGATTCTCAGCAACTGATTGTACTTTGCAACACGCTCGGAACGGCTCGGCGCACCTGTCTTGATCTGACAAGTGTTCAAAGCAACTGCGAGGTCTGCAATTGTTGTGTCTGCCGTCTCGCCGGAACGGTGAGAAGAAATTGCTGTGTAGCCAGCCTTATGTGCCATCTTGATTGCTTCCAGTGTTTCGGAAACAGAACCGATCTGGTTCAGCTTAATCAGGATAGAATTGCCTGCGCCCTGCTCAATGCCTTTGGACAGTCTTGCAGTATTTGTTACAAACAGGTCATCCCCTACGAGCTGTACTTTGTGACCGATCTTAGCCGTCATTCTCTGCCAGCCTTCCCAGTCTTCTTCATCCAGACCATCTTCAATGGAAATGATCGGATACTTGTCAATCAGGGATTCCCAGTGTGCAATCAGTTCATCAGAAGTGAATTCTTTACCAGACTTCGGCTGTTTGTAGAAGCCCTTACCTTTTTCGCTCTTCCATTCAGAAGAAGCAGCATCCATAGCAATCATGAAATCTGTACCCGGCTTGTAGCCTGCTGCCTCAACAGCTGCCAGAATGGTCTCGATTGTTTCTTCATCAGAAGACAGGTTCGGAGCGAAACCGCCCTCATCACCGACGGATGTAGCAAGACCCTTGTCTTTCAGAATTTTAGCCAGTGCGTGGAACACTTCTGCACACCATCTTAATGCTTCTTTGAAAGAAGGGGCACCAACAGGCATAATCATGAATTCCTGTGTATCAACTGTATTGGTAGCATGTGCACCGCCGTTGAGGATGTTCATCATCGGAACAGGCAGATTTGTACCCTGAATGCCGCCAAGAAAACGGTACAGCGGAATATCCAGAGAAGTTGCAGCAGCTCTTGCAGTTGCGATAGAAACAGCAAGGATTGCATTTGCACCGAGCTTGGACTTTGCAGCACCTGTGCCGTCAGCAGCGATCATTGCAGCATCGACTGCATAAATATCAGATGCGTCGAGACCAACGATTGCGTCTTTGATTGCAGTGTTGATATTCTCAACAGCTTTCTGTACGCCTTTGCCCAGGTATCTGGACTTATCGCCGTCACGGAGTTCAAGTGCCTCAAATTCGCCGGTAGAAGCACCAGAAGGCGCAGTGCCTCTTGCAATAGTGCCGTCTTCGAGGGTAATTTCAGCCTCAACAGTCGGATTTCCTCTGGAATCCAGAATTTCTCTGCCATACACGTTTACGATTTTCATAAAGCTCATGGGTATTCAATTCCTTTCTTTACGGGTGATTTTTTACATTCCCGTGCAAATAAGTACTGACTTGTCTGAGCCAGTCTATAGTTATTATAGCAC
>CAMWTO010000128.1 GCA_947177205.1 uncultured Ruminococcus sp.
GCTCCCTCTGTTCTCCGGAAAGCTGATCAAGATGTGTGATTTTTTCAATATCCATGCTGTTCCTCCTGACTGAAAAATATGGCATAGCCGATCTTATATCTCATAAGTCAACTATACCATATTTCGAGAAAATTTGCAATACTATTTATTTTGATTTCTGCTGTCGGATGTACATTTTTTCTGCACTTGCGGCATAACGCTTCAGGGCTTCAATCAGGATAATTCCATTCTTTAGGTTAACCCATTTCAGCGGTTCTGTGTCAGATGCAGTGATGTCAAGCTCTTTTCGGACGACTCCTGCAAGACGCTGACCAATTCTTTTATTGCATGGTTTCAGGTCGTAGCTTTCGATCTGGTACATCAACCGCCATGCCAGTGCCTGCTGTGCAGGGGACATCATATTTGGAATTGCTTTCTGATTCCGGATTTTTTGCCGGGAATTACCGGAATTTTCTGCATATTCCTGGCTCAGGATTTCGCTCTCAACCAGATAAATTTCCCGGTTTGTCAGCTCTTTAATTGACGTTTTCCCCGTGATGCTGTACACGATCTGATGCAGTGGGTCTTCCGGATTGCCACGCTCCAGGAGATGTCGGTCTGCGGCAAGTGCATATAGTCTTTTGAATGATTCTGCCATGAGATCACCTCATTCATCCTGATGCAGGAACAGCTCCGACAAACTTAATGCCGGAACTATTCCTGTTTTTCAGATTTCAATTGATTGTGAAACGGTTCTGCTCTGTCTGCTTGAGATATTTCCTGTAAAGCTCCTCATCGGCTGCTTTCAGTGCCTTGGTGTCAAACGTCTCCCTCATGTAGCTCGTGTAGTGTACCGTGAAAATATCCACGATAAGCTCCGAGGTCTGATTCTTCTCCATGTAGACCTTGATTTCTGCCTTAAGCAGATTGGCGGCATCCTCCGCCTGCTTCTTCTGCTGTTCCAGTTTTTTGATTGTCCGGATTTTCTCAGCAAATTCACGTTCTTTTTTCTTTGACAGTTTCATTGGCGTTTCCTCCTTGATAAATTAAAATTTCTGATCTGCCATCATCAGTACCGGAAGATCATCCCCGGCAGACAGCGGAACTTGTCCGCTGTTTCGGCTTTGGGATATTTGCTACTTACACTTTTATGTCCATAAAATCAGCCATTGCAATCAAGCCATTTTGTGTGATATTATCATTGTCGTAGGCATTGGAAAACAGGTTGATTGCCCCTCTCAGAGCCTGCGGTGTATGTGCAACCCTGAGCAGATAGTCAATTTCCTCGTCCATGTTTTCAGCCTCCAGAATCGGGAACAGCTTGCAGATATCCTCACGCTGAATCTCTTTGTTGCTGTAGAATTTACGCTGTTTGGTACGGTTTGAAATCTGTGCAAATTCTGCACGCTCTCCGCCCATTTTTGTGATTGTTTCCTTGTTGCCTATGAAACAGATGCCGAGCGTCTGCCCTCTGTCGTTGAAGTAATCCGAAAAGCTCCTGAGAACTTCAATTGTCTTGACTGTGAGATGCTGTGATTCATCAAAAATAAGTATCGTTCCGTCCGAGAGTTTGTTTACAATGGAAAACCAGAGATCATTGACAGATTTCTCCTGTCCTGCACCGATTTTGTCAGCAATTGTTTTCAGCAGACTTTTGACGTTGGTCAGACACGGATTGATTGTGATCAGAAAACTGTTGGACGGATTGTCTGCGATAAATTTCTGAGCAGCTTTGGTCTTGCCAATTCCTGCATCACCGCATGCTACTGCGAGTCCGCCCTTTACCTGACACAGAGCAATCACATCATAGACATGCTCTGAAATGCTTGTCGGAACGTATTTCAGTTCAGAATAGGTGGGCTTTGCCTTTTCCTTGACGCTGAAATAAGCTGAGAGCGTGCCGAAAAAATTCTGCGTATTTTCAAGTTTTCCGCTTCTTGCCTGGGAAAGAGCTGTTTTAGATACGCCAATCAACTGTGCGACAGCGTTCTGTGTAAGATTTTTTTCTTTCTGCAAAGCTTCTACTTTTTCAAGAAGTGCCATCTGTTCTTCTGTATACATTTACTTTCTCCTCATTTCTGCATTTTTTCTCATTCGTTTCGGATTGATGTCAACTGTAATGTTCTCTAAACCTGCCGCCATACGGCTTTCAAACTCTTCATTTGTAGTGACAACAATAATATTCTTCGGTAACTGTATGTGGAATTTTCCTGCGTTTTGGATTGAAAGATACCTCAAACCGTCCTTTTGTGTCAGACCGCCCTTTCCTCTGAGTTCTTTTGCACGCTGTCTGATCTGCTTTGCAATGTCTGCCTGTCCACTTCCAAGTTCCGCAAGCTTTTCCTTGCTTTCATCAAAATATCTTGTGATTAACCAGTCTGCACACTGCCAGCTGAATAAATACCGGTCTTCTTCATCATAAAGTCTGACAACTGACGGATCGTTCCTGTCATATCTTACGCAGACTTTTTTGCCAATGTGTTTCCACGTTTCTGCTTTGTCGTAATACCAGATCTTTTCGCCATGATAATTAATAAATACCCCATTTTTCCCAATTTTCTGGAATCCTGCATTTCGCATCATCATCAGATCCAGAAATTCTTTATTCGGTTTGCGAAATTCTGTTTCTGTGATAGAAGTATTCCAGACTTTATACAGTGGCATTCCCTTGTATTTTGCTTCACTGCCTCCATACGACTGAACATTATAGATATTGTCTGCAAAATCGGCAAATGTCTGGCGAAGTTCTGCTTCTGTCTCAATCGTGCTGTTTCTAATGTTTGATTTCAGTATTTCAGGACGTTCCACGACATTTCCGCCACAGTAGCCATATTGTGCCGTGCAGTACTGTTCCTTAATGATTCTGTGAATACGTTCCACGACTTTTGCCTGAGCGTTTGTGACTTTTGCGAAAATCAGCTCAACACCAAGTTTTTCGGCTATCGTAATCGGGATATTTCCCTTTTTAGCCTTTGCAACTCTGCGGTTACGTTGTTCTCCTGCAATGTCAAGTGCTGTAAATTCACGCCCGTTGTCAAAATAGAGCCTTTTCGGGATTCCGTATCGCAGCATTGCAAATCTCAGAGCATCCAAAGTAGAGTTGCTGTCCGGACTTTCCGTGATGTTCCATCCGACAAGAACGCTTGACTTGACATCAAGAACTGTTGTAATATACAGTCGTCTTGTCTTTCTGGAGCTGTCGTCCTGCCTGACGATCACATCAAATGTATAGTTGTCCATCACCCAGCCATCATTGGCATGAATATCGCTTTTGTCACGAATTGCTGATGGAATACAATGGTCTTTCATTGCCTTTTCGCCATTGCGTGAATATTCCAGAACGGCAAACGGAAGCTTTTCAATTTTCCGTCTGAAACATGCCACTGACGGAATCTCTTCAACAAGTTCCGGGGGTTCCTCTGCTATGTATGCTGTCACCATTCTGTAGCAGAGTGCAATATTTGGCTTGCTCTGATTAAGATACACGCTCAGGAAGCTTTGCCAGATGATGCTGTCATCCTCAAGCTTGCTTCTGCCTCTGTTCCATCCGCCTCGTTTGTCGATCAGATCACCATAGCACCCATTTTTGTATGCGGCATATTTCCTGTACAGAATGTCCACGCTGATTTCAATCTCAGGGTGCAGATATTTCTGATGGACGACAAACAACTTGTCAAATTCGGTCTTGTCTTTCCGATCGGAACGTCCTGCCAGCCATTCATTTATCTTATCAATCCAGAATCTGATTGTCAGACGTTCCGTCTCTGAAAATTCTTCAAACGCCTTTGAAACACCGCTTAAACGGTACTTAAACGCTGTTTCAGCACTGTTTTCCGGCTGTTTTTTCTCCGGCATGATTCCTGTTTCTGTCCGTTTTTGCTTATAGTATTTCGCCTGAAGATCTTCTGACAATGCTGATACAGGAATCAAATAGTAAGGTTGATTATTACATAAATTTATTTTTTCTATAAAATCAATTTTACTATCTCTAATCATTCTGCTAATGTAACTTCCTGAACATTTTTTCAGTTCAGCAACTTGTTTTACTGTCAAATAGTCCATTTTTTCTCCTTTCTGCCGGAACAGGTAAACTCCGGCAAAAATTTTACTTGACAAATCACTTTTTTTGTGATACACTTAAAAATGAACATTAAAGAAATTTGATTTCTTTCTCTAATGTTGTGTTTTCCGGTTTCAGGGTACTAATCACGTTCTCAAAATGATGACCTTGAAGCTGGATTTTTTCTAAGTGTGCAATCAAACCTGCTTCTATGCACAGAATTTCAGGGCGGTGGGCGTGGCTTTGGCGGATCACAACCGCCTATATCATTTTTCAGATCATTGATCAGCCTGAACAATGTATTTGTAATCCACATGGCTGTTTTCTCCTTTCTGACTGAATTTTTGGGATGTGGCTGATTACGGTTCAGCCACTCAGAAACCTGTTTTTAATACCAAGGCAGAGAGATCCGTATCCCACAGCAAGGGCAGTAGTCCCATTCTGATGCAATTTTATTTACCGGCATCCGGATGTTGTTCACCATATAGCCACAATCGGAACAAATCATGACAGGCATGGGACAGCCAGGGCATTTTTCGTACTGTGTCTGAATCCAATGTGCGTACTGCACAGATTCAGATTCTTTTTCCGGAAGTGTTACTTCCAATTCTGGCGAACCGGACAGAATCCAATAAGCCACTTCACTCAGATTTTTCCTGACCAATGGATTGTCAATGTCAATCAGCATGGCTTAGCTCCTTTTTACACAATAAGTACTGTAGACCTCAGACCATTCCATGACAATCAGGTTACATTCTCCATCTGTTGCTTCGTTCCATTCTCGGATTGCTTTCCGGACTTCCTGCATGGTGTCGTAGTAACCAACAGTTCCGTAACACTCATACAGATCAAACAGCTTATACTTTTTCTTCATTACGCATCTTCTTTCTGTTCTGGTTACTTTTTCCAATATTCCGTTTTGTCCGGTTTGGATGCGATTGCCGCATGGTAGAAACATTTCTGTGCCTGCTGGAAATTTTCAAAATATCTTCCAGCTCTCACGCCAAATCCATCCGAATCAATTGTCCACACCACATAGGGTTCAGGTGCTTTCAGATTTTCTGCGATACAATAGTCATTCCAGATTCCAAACACAACATACCCCTCAATTTCTGAACCGATGTGAATATTTTCAAGAACTCTGTCGAGATCATCCGGTTCAAATCCTGATCTTTCGTAATCACGGAGCTTGCACAAAGCTCCATATAAATTTTTGTTGATTTTTCTGACTTCTCCAAAGTCTACCCCCTGACAGTTCCATGTGCCGTCAGGATTTTTCTTTGTTAGCATCATACTGCTCTCCTTTCGTCTTTTTCAGTTTTTTTTTCGTTCATTCCCAGAAGTTCATCTGCTGACAGAAGCAAAGATCTTGCAAGTCTGATGATTGTCGGAGCTGTCGGCTCGAATTTGCCCTGCTCCAGTTGTGAAAGATATGCCTGTGACAGTTTGGCTCTTTCCGACAGTTCCCGTTGTGTCAAACGGAGTTCTTCCCGACGATTTCTGATCCGCATTCCCAGTGTCATCCTGCTCACTCCTTTCTAATTTTTAATTTTTTTCAAAAATCTATTTACTTTTTTATTCCTTTGTGTTACAATTAATGTAGGGAATCTATACCCTAAAATATTGGTATATTTATATTATATTTCACTTAAGTGCAAAAGTCAATAGGTTTTCAAAAAAATATTTACTCTTAAGTGAAAATTGTTGATTTTATACAATTGATAGGAGAATTTTTTGTATGTTTTATGATAATTTAAAATCACTCTGCGATTCCAAAGGAATTAAGATAACTACAGTAGTTACTAAATGCGGAGGTGCTTTAGGAAGTATTAGTAAATGGAAAAAAGGAGCTAGTCCTAATTCAGATATAGTCATTAAACTTTCTTCATACTTAGGTGTAACAACTGACTATCTTTTAAAAGGGGAAGAACAACATTCTATTTTCAATGTCAATAATGATAACAAGTACGGTGGAAACGCTAATAATGCTATTGGAAATGGTATAAATCAGACTAACTTTAATGTATCAGGTAAACCGTTATCATCAAATACTAATGTAAGTGAAATTGTTCAGGAACTTAATGAAATGCTGTGTTCATTAGATGATGATAATCAACGTGAAATGCTTACTGAGCAAGTTCATGGTATTATAGATGCATTCAAGAAGTTCAATAAGTTATTGGGAACACAAAAAAAAAATTAAAATCTGTAAATCAAATAACAGACTCAAATACCAGTATAAACAATATTATATATGGTAA
>CAMWTO010000129.1 GCA_947177205.1 uncultured Ruminococcus sp.
ACAGACGGCGGAGAGACCTGGACGGAGATTGACACACAGGAAAATGTCAGCATTATGACTGATAGAGACACTGAAACACAACGTTTTTCGGTGTCATGGAATTGAGGTGAAAATAGTGCAATATATTATCATGATTTTTATCATTACAGGACTGGCAGTTGTAGATTATCTGACCGGGATCATCAAGGCTTACTGCAATAATGCCATCAGCAGCCGCAATATGCGAATTGGTGGCTTGCATAAACTTGCTGAAATCCTGATCATAACAGCATCTTGTGGCTTGGATCTCGGCATCAACGTGTTGGGTAATTATTACGACGTTATGGAATTTTCCACGATTACGGGGGCGGTTACGGCGTTCTGCGTCTTTGCCTATATTGTCATCATGGAAATGATCAGCATTTTTGAGAATTATGCTGAAATCAACCCAGAAGCGCAGTGGGCGGCTAAAATGATTAAAAAATTGAAAAATAGTAAGGAGAATGATAATAATGACTAATGCAGAAAAAATTTGGTGCAAGCTCGTTTCTACCGGTATGACAATCGCCGGCGTTGCCGGACTGATGGGCAATCTTGAAGCAGAATCTGCCTTGAATCCCAAAAATCTACAGAATAGCTATGAAAAAAGCTTAGGCTACACAGATGAAAGCTATACAAAAGCTGTCGACAACGGTACATATGGCAATTTTGCAAAAGATTGTGCCGGCTACGGCTTGGCGCAATGGACATATGGAGCAAGAAAGCAAGCTCTGCTGTCCTATGCGCAAGCCTGTAAAAAATCTATTGGCGATCTAGATATGCAGCTTGATTTCTTGCTGAAAGAACTGTCCGAGAGCTATCCTGCTGTGCTGAAAATCCTGAAAACAACGGATAATGTTAAGACAGCATCTGACTGCGTGATGTGCCAGTATGAACGCCCTGCAGACACATCGGCAATCGCAAAGTCAAAACGTGCGACACTTGGACAGAAATACTATGATCTGTTCGCAAGAAAAGTCCATACAGGAACATTGAGCAGGAGCATTGCCGAAATCGCACAGGAAGTGCTTGCCGGACTGTGGGGGGATGGTTCTGATCGCAGAGAAAAACTGTTCTGTGCCGGATATGATTATAATGCTGTGCAAGCAGAAGTAAACAAAATTCTAAATCAAGAATCTTGCACAGCAACAAAACAGAAGAAATATTTTTCCGTTAGCGTTGATGACAAGACCTACTCCGGAATACTTTCCGAAGCTTGAGAAGTCATTGATGATTCATCTGAAATGTAAAAAACACCGAAAAATATTTGGCAAATTTGTATATTGACAGATATTCCCTGTTGTGATATACTTTGATTGGGTCTGGTGAAAACCAGATACTATTAAAATGCTCTACAAAAAAACAAAATCTCTCTGCCTTGGTCAGTTCAGGCGGAGAGATTTTGTTTTTTATAAAAACACAATGAGAACTCTTCATAGGGTTATCCCCATAACTGGCTTTCCATAGAAGCATCACCATAAGTAATATCACTGCAATTGTAGTAGTCCCATTGATCATCCGGAGCATCAATAGAGAACAGTTCTCCGGATTCATACGCCATAAAATTATCCCAAACAGTTTCTGAGCAGTTCCAGGAATTTAAAAAATACATCTTCTTGCCCTGTGCATTCAAAGCAGTGTCCATATAGGCTTTGTTGCCATAGATATAAGCATTCAGTCCCCATCCATCAACGATCTGATTCATGGAAAATGCATGGTTAATCTTTTCACAGCCGTTTCGGTAGCCTAAGCAGTAACGCACAATGCAGTTATTCCCCTTGATGTCAACAAAACTATCAGCGTAATGTTCGCCACTGATACCAGTGCCGTCAAATGTGCAGTACTCAATAATTGTACCAGTAGTGTATTCTTTCACATCAATATGTTCCGCAGTAACATTTGGACCAAGTTCACAGCGACGAATTGTGTTATAATTGCAGTCATAACCATAATCTTTTGTAGAAACGGAACTGCCCACATAGATTGCTTCACCATAGCCAGGAGATACTAGCCCTGTATCATGGACTTTACAGGACTCTGCCAGACAATAGGAGCTGTTATCTCGAAAATGAATACCTTCCGCACCGATCTGATAGACTTCACAGTTAATTAATTTTGTATAATTGGAATTGTCCAGAATAATGCCTTTAGAAGCATTTTTGATTTTCAGATCCCGGATTTCCCACCAATCACCAGTAATCGTCAACGCATAGTTGCTTCCGGTTGTTGTACCGGAAATAATTGCCGGATGTTGGGAATCTTCAGATCTGAGAATAATCGGTTGTTTTTCTGTTCCGTCTGCTTCTGCGATAAACATTCTGCCTTTGGGTGTTGCGCCAGTGTAAAGGTACTCTCCCTCTGCAAGAATAATTTCATCTCCAGGTTTGGCACTTGCGAGTGCTATTTTTAATTCTTCTGTTGTTGCAACAGATATTATATTTTTCTGTGACGGCTGCAATGAATGCGACAAAAGAGCCTGTTTCATCAGACATAGATCAAATATATTTAACAAGTTATCCTGACAGAAATCACCTGCTTTCCAGTCAGCAATGGAAACCTCCTGATGCAGAAGCCACTTTTGCAAACTGATTACATCTGCTACATCGAAAACGCCGTCACTGGTTATATCTCCTGTTACAGCATACTCTCTTGCCTGACTTGTCAGAACTGATGTTGAGAGCAATAAATTTGCCACGACGATTCCCGAAAGAAAAATTTTTAATTTTTTGAGTTTCATGTCAGATTCACCTCTACTTATTAATTTGATCTTATCAAAAGAAATAATCATTGGTAGTATTCAAGAGAAACTTGATGTAGCAATCAAAGCAGCAGAGAGCATTCCAAAGCTTCACATTGTCTCAACAAGAACATATGACTCAAAAAACTAAAATCTATTGCAATTTCAGTTTTTTATTATAAACCATATTCTTTGACTTTTCTGTAGAATCTGTTCGGCTTCATGCCAAGCTTTTGCATGGTTCTTTTCGCTGTCTGCTTGCCCTCACGCCACAGCTTGCACTCCATCTGTAATGCTGTCAGATCAACAGGGATAGGCTGACGTCCTTTGTACTTACCAGCTGCCTTTGCAATGGCAATGCCCTCACGCTGACGCTCCCGAAGCGTCTCACGCTCCAGCTCTGCCAATCCTGCAAACACTGTCAATATAAATCTGCCCTGTGGTGTGGTTGTGTCCAATTGTTCCCTTAGACTGATGATTTCCACGCCCTTTGCCTGGAGTTCGTCCACAAGTCGGAGCATGTCGGCACTGCTTCTGGCAAGTCTGGCATATTCACTCACAACCAGAACATCCCCATCACGGATATAGTCCAACATTTTTCTGAGTTCCGGACGGTCGGTATTCTTTCCACTGCACTTGTCAATGAAGATTCTGTGCATGGGTTTTCCAAAATTTTCTAATGCTTTCAGTTGTCTGGCTTCGTTCTGATCCACGCTCGATACCCGAACGTAGCCTATGTATGTTTTTTCTTTCATGGGTTCACCAACTTTCAGTTTTTTGCCCCCTAATAAGTTTATCATGTTTCAAAATATATGTCAATAGAAAATTTTCATTTATTTGAAATAATAATAAAAAAATTTGTGGGGTGTACCCTATATCATTCGATTGTAGTGCTACTAATCAACGCTTTTTTCATCAGACACAGATCAAACACATTGAGCTTACCATCTTCTGTGAAATCGGCAGCTTCCCAATTATCGAGGTGAGTATCTGGTACAGCTAACAGCCATTTTTGGAGCAGTATCACATCGGCTACGGAGAACTCTCCATCATTGTTCAAATCGCCCTGTATGGTTTCTGTTCCTTCAGTCGGCTTTGTTTCCCCTGTTTCAGCGGTGTAGACACGCTCATACATCGTCTCTGCCCACATCTGGCGCATAACATCATAGCCATCGGTATCGGGGTGTACACCGTCAGCAAGCTGCTCCGGATGCTCCTCAAAATAGCTGTAGAAATCCGGTCCCGGAATAACCTGTAGATACTCTTCGTAGATGCGGTCAATCATAGCATTATATTCCGGTACATACGGTCCGACATCCGGGTTGGTGGAATAGGGAATCTTCGGCAGGACAGGGATTTTTCCTGCCGCCAGAACCGCTTCAATCATGTAAATCATGTTCTCGTAATAGTTCTGCGAACCAGGCCAGTTGCCCCATGCGTCATTCGTTCCGTAGGCGATACTGACATAGGCTGCCGGGCAGGTAGAAAGCCAGCGGTCGATATTATCCCTGCCTTCTGTACTGGTAATACCGCCGATGCCGCCACATTCCTGTATGGGGAGATAATTGCTGTCAATCTGATTGATATAGGTTGCAAAACCGGTTCCTAGCCAGTTGGTCATTCCGCCTGCCGTGATGGAATCACCGAAGAAAATCCAGCTATCTGTCACACCGTCCGAAACATCATGGATGTCCAAATTCAGCTGAATGGAACCGCCTTCCGTTTCATCCGTACCGGTCACACACATACGTACCCAGTTATAGCCCTCAAAATTGATGATATGTTGCCGGGAACTGAGCGTATTGCCGCTGACAGTTTCCACGACCTCCCAGCCGTCAACCGGATATTTTCCGCCCGGAGCGGAATTAATCTCAATAGTATAGTCAGAAGGCTCCATATTCCGGTTGATAAACTGACCAATGATATCATAGGCGCTGTAGTTATACCATACAGCGTCAATGACCCGGCGGTTTTCCTTTGGCACGCCGGAAAGGTCATAGGCAAGGTAATCCGGTGCAGAAGCGTTCCAAGAGGAATAATAGAACTCATCATTTGCGCCGGTAACAAGTGTGGGATCATCTCCGGTAAAGGCAGGACAGTTCCGGCTGATGACCGGATTCGGTGTAACCTCTGCTGCCACAGGAACCGGCACAAGGGATGCTGTTATGGCAAGCACCAGAGCAGCAGGAAGCATTTTTTTGAACATAATGGCACATCCTTTCATATTCTTATATTGTATGGAGAGGGAGGATTCACTAAGATAAATCACAATTTATAGCAGCAAGCTTACTGCTGTATTCATTATATCACACAGCATTAAAAAAATCAAGTATTAAACAAACGAACGAGAATAGCTCTGTACGACTTGGGTGATGTTGAGGTGTAAAAGTATACCCAGTTGAAAACATTTTTTGATGCAAAAAAGAAACCCTGCTGTGATCTCATCACAGCAGGAATATTATTTTTATAGTTCATCATAATAGTATTTAATTAAAATTTCGGAAGATCACTTGAATATCGACTTGAACATTTTCCACATGCCCAGTATACACCATAGTAATTTGCAAGTTCATCATCCCAAATACTAATAGCTGAACGATTTTCAGGTAAAATTTTCTTTGCTGCACTGCATTCTTCATTAATATGAATACAATTTGTTTCTAAATTCAATACAAAATATAATAATTTTGGTTCTGAAACAGGTGGTTGCGTCTCTAGAACTGTAGGTGGTTCAGTAATTGGAATTGTTAGTGGCTGTGTTGGAGCTTCCGTAGGCGGTTCTGTGACTTTTTCTGTTGTTGTCGTAGTAGTTGATTCTGTTTCCGGAATAGTAGTCGTTGTGGTTATAGTCGTTTCTGTTGTTATAATGGTAGTTGTTTCTGGAATTGTAGTAGTTATACTGGTGGTTGTCTCGACTTCGATTACCGTTGTTGTAGTTGTGATTGTCGTTTCTGTTTCCGTTTCAATCATTGTCGTTGTGGTGGATTCTGGTTTTGACTCCGTCTGTTCCGCTACAGATGTCATGATTTCCGGCGGTGCTGTTGTCTGTACTGGATCGGGGGCAGGTTTTGATGCGCCAACTGCAACAGCGATAATAAATAACACTATTGAACTGATGATTTGTATACCAACTCTTGTAATGGCGCTTGTCTCAAACGATGCACTTGGAATTTTCCGGAACAACTTCTCACAAAACGGAGAAATCAGGAATCCAGACAGCAAGAACAGTATCCCAACAAACGCAGAAATCGAAAAGAAAGAACCAAGTGCCATAAAAATATCAAAAAGCATAATTAATAGTTCGAAAGCATATAAAATTGATTCTTTTTTACTTAGTTTTTTAAGACTTTCCGGCATGATAGTTAAACTCCTTTTCTTTTCATCAGATTAGAAAATAACAATCTTATTTTTATTATACACCCAGGAAAGTAGTTTGTCAATCTCTTTGAAAAAATAAAAATTTTTTTGAGGGTTGTTCCGTAAAACTAACTTTGAAAAAAAAATAAATCTGTTTATAT
>CAMWTO010000130.1 GCA_947177205.1 uncultured Ruminococcus sp.
CTACACCCTAGAGTTCGTCGGCAGCGTCATATGTGTATATGAGACTGTATTTGTGTATATTCATCTTCTACCAGCAAAAAATCATAAATTAATTTTTGTAAATTATCATTACCCTTGTAATTTTTTAAATGCTCTGCAAACTGCCATTTTGCATTTGTATAATTTGTTTTTAAACTTTGCCGACACAATAAAGAAAACCATTCGTTATATTTTTCTAATCTTGTCATAATCCAACTACATTCATTATCTCTGGCAATCGCATATAATAAATCATCAATCACTTGTTTCGTCGCATTTTTCACAGAATTATTTTCGATAAAATTTAACACACAGGAAATCATTTCATCATATTCCTGACAAAAGCACCATTCGCCATTATCATTGTCTTCTGTGATTTCAGGATGATTTAATTTCACCCATAATTTAAACGCATTGACTTTCAGATGTAAATTATTTTCCATGATATACACCTCTCATGCAGTTTTTAATATGCATTAAAATATTTTTGCAACTTATCAACAAACAACCCAATGTGAATACCATCTACAAATGAATGATGTGCTTGTACGGAAACAGGCATAAAATATCTGTCATTTTTAAGATAATATTTTCCCCAATCAAACAAAGGCGTTGCATTATCTTTTTTACCGGAATTCGTATGTGAAATATGTGTATAAGTAACCCAAGGCATAGGCGAACATTGAAATACATCATTTTTTAATGCACCAGTAAAATATTCTTTTTGTTCTGTTGCAATTTTAGTTGCTGATTTCACATAATCTTGAATTGTATCTGTCATTGGAACATTGACAACCTTAAATAATTCTGTTTCCGGATCAAGATAAGTAAATGCAGTATCAATCTTATCAAAAAGAACAATTTTTCCGTCAAGAAATCTATATCTGAAATTTTCAATTTCATTGGCGCATTTACAAATTGCATAAACCATTGCTATTGTAAAAGAAAAGCCCTGCTCTTTGACTTTTCTTTTAAAATTCGTAATATCCACCTCAAAAGTAACACAAAAACACGGTTCTATACTATTTCTAAAAATCCTACAGTGCATAGCACGTTCCCAGTTTGTTTCGTTTATTAATTCATAATGATTTGACATAAATTTCTCTCTCAATTCTAAATTTTAGATTTTTTGGGCAATTAACGCCGGACAGCTTCTGTAATAATATTTTAATAGTTTAATAATCTTCATGTGTATTCAGATACCAGTGCAGCCACGCAAATGTGAAGTCCTCTCCCTTGATGGCAAGCATTTTCAGGAGCGTTTCCAGGAATTTTGCCGTCTCCGGATGGATTCTGCGTCTTGCCTTTCCTCTGAGAAAATAACACAGGGGATCTTTGTCTTTATAATTTTCGCCGTTATAGATCTTGCTTGCGGCGACTCTGTCGCAGAACATCTCCGCCACATAGCGCAGCGGCATTTTCACGGGTTCCAACTTTTTCGTTTCAGGAGAATAATCCGTCCAGTACTCAAAATGATGCTTGTTTCTGCCCTTGTGATGCATCCACGCCAAAGAATACCCCAATTCAGAACGTTCCTGCTCATTGGGACTCCGGTTGCCCTGATAATAGATTACACCGGGGATGAACTCCGTGGGGGCATATTTGGACAGATCATGTCCCAGTCCCTGCCAGAAAATTCCTGCTTTCCAACAGTTTGCAATGACGGCATGACGGTGTCTGGTGATCGTCCGGAGATGTCCCCGGAAATTTGCAAAATTCATGAAAATGCCTGCCTTTCGCTGAAAAATATTTTAAATTAATAATTAATTTATGATTAATTAGATGCTCTTTCGACAGTCAACACGCCCTTGACTTTCCGGATTTTTTCAAAAATTGCCGTTAATTGGGATTTGTTCACGATCATCAGACAAATATCTACAATGGCATTCCCGTTCTTGAGATTTCTTGAGGAAGAATGTACAATCGGGATTCTTGCTTCTGTGAGAATCGCTGTAATATCAAACATCAGACCAATTCTGTCAAGCGCAATGATTTCAATGCTTGTCTGCATTGCCGTTTCCTGGTGATCCGTCCACTGAATGTCAAACCATCTCTCCAGCTCTTCGGGATTATTGCGCTTCAACACAGACCGGTAATTCACACAGGAAACCGTATGCACGGAAATTCCATGTCCTCCTCTTGTCACAAATCCTACAATATCATCTCCAGGAAGAGGATTACAGCACTGTGAAAATTTATAAGCGCAATTTTTGATGTCATCCAGGACAATCCGGCTTTTCTGTTTGGAAACCGGCTGTACAACCGGAAGTTTTGCCTTTGGTTCTTCTTCCTGACAATATAATTTATGATAGAGATCTTTCCAGCGTGGCACAAAACGCTGAATGCTGACACCGCCGTAACCGATCGACGCATAAAAATCCTCCAACGTATTGCAGTTATGCCGTTTCAGATCATCTTCCAGAAATTTCCCGTAATCTTTTTCCGGGATGTGAATCCGGCATCTCTGGAATTCTTTTTCCAGCATGGCTTTGCCGGTCTCGATATTTTCCTCCCGGCGCTCTTTCTTGAACCATAAACGAATCTTAGACTTTGCCCCTGTTGTCTTCGCAATCTCAAGCCATGCCCTGTTTGGTCCTTTTTCTTCTTTGCTGAGCAGGATATCGCAGATTTGCCCGGTCTGGAGTTCATAATCTAATGGGACAATTCTGTTGTTGACCTTTGCGCCCATCGCTTTGTGTCCTACCTGTGTATGAATCTTATAAGCAAAATCAATCGGCGTTGCACCACTGGGGAGAGAAACCGTGTCCCCTCTTGGTGTCAGCACAACAACAACGCTCTCCGGAGATACTTCATTCTTGATAATCCGGACAATTTCTTCCACATCATCCGAAGTCTGCTGTGCTTCCAGTGCCTCACGCACCCAGTTCAACCGGGAGTCCAAATGATCTTTACCGTGAACACCCTCTTTATACTTCCAGTGTGCAGCAATGCCATACTCTGCATCACGGTGCATTTCTCGGGTGCGGATCTGGACTTCAAACGGAATGCCTTCCTCACCGAGCACGGATGTATGCAGGGATCTGTAATTATTTTCTTTCGGTGACTGGATATAATCTTTAAACCGGTTCGGAATGGGACGGAACATGTCATGAATAATTCCCAATACCATATAGCATTCGTCTTTCGTGGAAACAATCACCCGGACGGCGTATTTATCATAAATTTCACTGAAATCCTTGTGCTTGACATACAGTTTCTTGTACATGCCGTAGATACTTTTGGCACGACCTTCCACCTGCGGTGTCTTATCAAATTTTGACGCATGCAGCGCCAGTCTTTCCCGGATTTTCATTTTGATGGATATGATAAAATCCTCCCGTTCCTTTTTGTCAGCGGCAAGCAGTTTCACAATATCCGCATAAGCATACGGATCCAGATAATAAAAAGACAGGTCTTCCAGTTCCTCGTGCAGTTTCTCAATGCCAAGCCGACCAGCAATCGGCGCATAGATATTCATGGTTTCGTAGGCTGTCGCCTGCTGTTTATAATCCGGTCTGTACTGGAGCGTTCTCATATTGTGGAGTCTGTCGCAGAGCTTAATCAGAATGACCCGGATATCATCTTTCATAGCAATCAGGATTTTGCAAATATCTTTTGCTTTCTGCTGATCTTTATTAAAAATAGGAATTTTCTCCAATTTTGTCACGCCGTCGACCAGATCCGCCACATCTCTGCCGAATAATTTCTTGACCTGTTCATAAGTCACAGGGGTATCTTCGACAACATCATGCAGGAGTGCAGCGCAGATCGTGTCCGTATCCATGCCCAGATCCAGCAGAATATCCGCCACGGCAACCGGATGAATAATATAAGGCTGACCAGAGGAACGAAGCTGTCCCTTGTGCGCCTCTTCTGCGAAATTGTAAGCTGTCTGGATTTTTGTGAAATCATACTGCCTGTCGCCATTGAGAATCTTCTGCATCATCGTCTCAAATGTTACAATTCTGTCCTCTGTCATAGATAAAACCTCCTTAAAATATCTGCTAGCGGATATGCCGGATCTGACTATTTTTTAATTTCATAAATTTTATAAACTTTAAAAATATAATAATTAATCAGTCATTCCGGCAAATTCTCGGATTTTCCGGAGAATTCCGGATTTTTCAAGATCTGCTTTCTGCGTCACCGACATACATTCTGCAATGTCTGTGACAGGATCATAGGTAATCAGTTCCAGTTCCTGGAAAATATCCAATGCAATCAGCAATTTGCAGTAATTCATATTTCTTTGCATGACAACCGGCGCAAGATCTTCTCTTGCAACAGGTCTTTTCTTAATTTCCTGATAAATCATTACCAGTTCTGACTTGCCTGGACACATCGCCTGATAATATTCTCTGGGCAGATGCTCCCCACGACAGTATTTGTCATAAATCTGCATTGCATTGAGAACTTTTATCTGCTGTAGTCCGGCAGGACGAACATCCTGCACGGTCAGTCCCACGGAAATTCTTCCTTGATATTCGTTAATTTTCATCCGTACCAGCATGTGATAACATCTGCCGGGGACAATTCCCATTTGTTCCGGTGATCTGCCAAAAAACATCGCCTTATAATTCTGATTTTGGAAACGGATTGTTATTTTTGTGTGTGCGCCGTTTGTTGTAGCACAAACATCCTGCACCAACACATTTTCTGCCAGAAAGACCGGTTCCGGATTGTCAGCGCCAAACGGTGCAAGCTGTTGCAGACTGTTCACAGATTCCGGTGTCATAATTGCCGGTTCTAACGGACATGCTGCATGCACTTCCAGAAACGGCATATCTTCATAATTTTCCGCTGCATATGCCTGCAAAGCCTCCCGGAATGCCGGAATATTTTCTTCTTTGAGAGAAAATCCGCCTGCGGATGGATGTCCGCCGAATTTCTCCAGTAAATTCGCACAGGCTGTCAAAGCGTTGAATATATGAAATCTCCCGAAACTTCTTGCAGAACAGTGTCCGTGTCCATCCTGGACAGACATCACAAAACAAGGTTTCCCATAGCGCTCCTGCATTCTGGATGCGACAATGCCGATCACACCTGCATGCCAGTCTTTACCAACAAATAACAGCACTCTCTCATGAAGAAGTCCCGGCTGCTGACGGATCTGCTGTTCAATGGCACGGATGATTTCCGCCTCTGTTTCTTTGCGTTCTGCATTGATCTGATTCAGCCGTTCCGCAAGATTTTTCGCAATTTCCGGATCTTCTGTAAGCATCAGCTCCACCGCAAGCTTTGGCGACACCATACGACCGGCGGCATTGATCCGGGGGGCAATCCCGAACGCAATACATCCGGCATCCAGCGGTCTCCCGGATAAACCGCTCACTTCACGCAGTGCAATGAATCCGGCACGTTCTGTATTTTCCAGATATTCCAGTCCCCGACTGACTAAAAACCGGTTTTCACCTGTTAAAGACACCACATCGGCAATTGTAGCAATTGCCGCCAGATCGCCGAACTGTTCCATTGCCATCTGTAAATCGCCGTCATTCATAGCCGCAACTAATAATAATGCAATCCCTGCGCCACAATATAACCGAAATGGCGAAACATTATCCATTCTGTGAGCATCCACAATCGCAAGTGCTTCTGGCAATTCTTCCCCCGGCTGATGATGATCCGTAATAATCAGCTCCATGCCAAGTTCCTGAATCAATTTTGCTTCTGGAATTGCTGAAATGCCGTTATCCACAGTGACAATCAATTCTGTCCCGGCATCATGCATTTCCTGGACAACTGCCGTATTCAGTCCGTAACCCTCGGAACGTTCCGGAATTCTCCAGCTGACATCTGCGCCCATCTCTGCCAGAAACGAATACAGAATTACGGTAGACATCACGCCGTCGCAATCGTAATCGCCGTAAATACAGATTTTTTTCTGGTCTTCAATCGCCTGATTCAGCAAATCCGCAGCTTTCTGCATGTCACAGATCAGAAACGGATCACTCAACTGCTGACAGCTCAGGACGTCCGCCGTCTGCTGTACATGAATATAACCCTGTGAAACGAGCACCCGGCAGCAGATTTCGGAAAGATCACCTGCGGCTTTGATCTCTGCTACATGCTTCGGATCTGGTCTGTGAATCTTCCATTTTTTCATATATCTCATGATAAAATAACAACCCCCATTCCGGGAAATAAAAATTTATTCCTTTATTATAACATCTTTTGTATCAAAATGCAATATCATTTTTTCAACAAAATTTTATCACAAA
>CAMWTO010000131.1 GCA_947177205.1 uncultured Ruminococcus sp.
GTTCAAATTCTTCTTCAAATTCTTCTTCCAGAAAATGATCCCGGAAAAAATCCAGAAATTTTTTTAAAATGGTTTTCTTTTCGGGCTTTGGTTCAGGCGCATCCGGAATGTCCGTTTCCATGTCTTCCGACAGTTCTTCCGGGAACACATCAGGGATTTCAATGGGATCTACTTCGTATTCCTCGTATTCTTCATACTCTTCATATTCTTCTCCAGAAGCCTCACTGGAGTCGACAGATTCCGGATTTTCTGTATCTTCTGTCAAGTCTTCCTGCCATGCCGGCTCTGAATTATGTAATTTTATTTTTTTATGGATTCTGTTGACTTTTCTGCTCATAAAATCCTCCGTATCTCTTATTTTCCTGCAAATTCAGCATAGTTTCATTATACTATACAATGTATTCTGATTTATGAGTGTTCTATGAATAAACTGTTAATTTTTTATTTCTAATTGAATGAATAAAACAAATCCCCTGCCTGTCAACAGAGGATTTGCATTTATGATCTGAATTTTTCGGATAAAATCCGGGATAATCCAGAACATACCAAAAACACGACAAGATCCGCCGCAACAATGGTAGACCCCACCGGCGTGGAACACAGAATTGACAGAATGATTCCCATTCCGGCACAGATAACAGAAATCACGGCAGAACAGAGAATCACGCTCCGGAAACTCCGGAACAACCGCATTGCCGACAAGGACGGGAAAATAATCAGTGCTGAAATCAGCAGCGAGCCGACCAGATTCATTGCCAGGACGATAATCAGTGCCGTAATGACAGCAATTAATAAATTATACGCATTGGCATTGATTCCTGTGGCGGATGCAAAATTTTCATCAAATGTCACTGCGAAAATTTTATGATAAAACAACAGAAATACCGCAATTACAATCACTGCCATGATGACACACAGCCATACTTCCGCAGATGTCAGCGTTAAAATGGAAGTTGCCCCGAACAGCGTACCGCAGACATCTCCGGAAATATTCGGAGAATCTGAGAACAAATTCATTAACAGATAGCCAATCGCTAGTGCTCCCACGGAAATCATCGCAATTAAGGCATCTCCCTTGATTTTTGCATTCTGACTTGTCCGCAGTAACAGCACTGCTGCAAGAACCGTCACCGGCAAAACAATCATCATGTCATTTTCAATTTGAATCACAGCATTCAAAGACGATGAAACCGCCATTGCACCAAATGCCACATGCGACAGACCATCTCCGATAAATGAAAAGCGTTTCAGGACGAGCGTCACTCCCAGAAGTGACGAACACAAAGCGATCAGCAATCCTACAATCATGGCATACTGCACAAACGGAAACTGAAAATAATACACAAGCGTATCCCACAGATTCATGATGAAGTCCCCCCCATTGCAAGAAATGCCTGTCCGACTTTACTTTCCAGATACTTCGATTTTTCGCCGTAAAACAACTGCCTGCCACCGATATGCAGAATATGCGACGCATACTTGACAGATGCCTGTATATCATGCGAAATCATCAGAATTGTAATGGCATCCTCCCTGTTCAGCTCCGCAATTAATTCATACATTTCATGCGTTGCCTTTGCGTCCAGTCCGGTGACTGGTTCATCCAGTAATAACATTTTCTGTGCAGAACACAGTGCCCTTGCTAACAGGACTCTTTGCTGCTGACCGCCGGATAGTTCCCTGTAACAGCGTTTTCCAAGATCCGGAATGCCCAATTTTTTCATCATCTCTCCGGCAAGTTCCCTTTCCTGTTTTGTATAGAACGGACGGAAACCCATCCGGCTCAGACAGCCGGACAGGACGATTTCCTGAACAGATGCCGGAAAATCCCTCTGCACAATTGTCTGTTGCGGCAGATAACCGATTTCTTTCTGACTGACATCACCACAAAATTGGATTTCCCCCCGGACTGGCGGATGCAGTCCGAGTAATGCTTTCATCAGAGTGCTTTTCCCTGAACCATTCTCACCAAGAATACAGAGATAATCTCCGGCACTGATCATGAAATTCAGCCCTTGCAGAACAGTCTTGCCATCATAGCCAAGGGAAACATCCTTACATTGCAATTGCATACCCATAATTAATGCAGAACCTCGCTGAGTGTGTCCCGGTTTTCCTGCATAATAGACAGATAGCTTGCGCCGTCAGCAATCTCCTGCGCCGTTACGGACTGCATAGAATTCAGACACAGAATTTTCTGATTTTTCTGCTCTGTACTGGAAATAATTGATTCCGCAAGGGAATCGCTGGAATTTTCAATCTTAAAAATTGCCTCTGCCTGCAGTTCATTCACTTTTTCAGCTAAGAACACAATTGTTTCAAAACTTGCCTCTGTATCGGAAGAACAACCCGTGAATGCAGCGTAATAATCCATTCCATAATCATCCATGAAATACCGGAACGGAAAACGATCTCCAAAGATCAGCGTTTTCACGGAAGACTGTTCTGTCATCCGGATAAATTCCTGATCCAGATTGTGTAATTCTGCCTGATAATTTTCCAAATTATGCTGATAATCCTGTGCATGAACGGCATCCAGTTCACAGAGATTCTGACAGATCACATCACAGATTTTCCCGGCATTTCGGATGGACAGCCAAACATGTTCGTCATATTCCGGAGTTTCAGATTCTGTATGATCATGATCGTGTTCCAAATCTGTCTGCATTCCCTCTTTGTATTCTTCTGTTTTGACAGAATCCTGTAAAGCATCCATTAACCGGATTACATGCATTCCGGCAGACGGTGTTTCCGTCCGGAACATGTCATCCACCCAACTTCCGGACTCTCCCCCGGTATAGACAAACAGATCACAGCCGGAAATCTGAATCATATCTTTAGCGCTTGGCTGATAATTATGCAGATCCATGCCGTTTTCCAGTAAATAAACCAGATTCACATCCTGAATATGCTCGCCAAGAATTTCTTTTGTCCAGTCGTATTCGGCAAAAGAAACGCAGATAATGTCCAGTTTTTCATTTTGCGCCTGGGATTCCAGAGCTGCACTGCATCCGGATGCACCCACAAGAAACAAAGCACTGACGGTAAGCAAAGAAAGCATTTTTCTGAAACACATCATCATCAAATTAATAACCCCCGATAAAATTTAAATTTAAAAATGAAAATCATTTTCAATTTCGTTTGCTTTCAGCATTATAACATATCTATGTCAATTTGTCAAGCATTATTTTCAAAAAATAAATCTCTGTCTGATACTTTTTTCAGACAGAGAAAAATCAAATATTTTAATTTGATTTCAGTTTTAGTGTGTAGACTCTTGCCGTTTCTGTTGTGTCATCTTCTTTGTAATGAATTCTCCAGTTGTGATAATTTGGATATTGATACACTTCTCCTCTCATATCAGATGTCAGTAATTTATGAATCAACTCAATATTGGTTTTCTGATTCACCGTAATTTTATTGGTTTCGGCATCCTGGAAATAGAATGATTTTTCTATTGTACCTGACATAATTTTGATGCCACTTTTCCACAAAGATTGTATTTTTTGTTCCGTACCAAGTCCAGCCCAATTTTTATAAAACTCAAAACGCAGCATCCGTCCATTTGTTCCAAGCCAGAATTTTCCTCTCATATTTTCAGAATCTGCCTCAATTTCAGCACTGTCAAACTCCAGTATTTTTTCTAACAAGCGGGCGTTCCAGTAATTCCGTATGTAAAATACTTCAGATGGCTTGTTCAGATTTTTTATCGCATAATGTCCACCACCCGGAAATATGGCATAAACATCCCGTCCGCTGTTTCTTAATTTTTTTATAAAAATGCCGAGCCGATAAAAATTATAATCTAATAGCAAAAACATCAGTTTCAGAATTATCATAACAGGTGTCATAACAACATTAAATAAAATAATCAATGGCATGCATACCGCACATAACCCCAAAAGAAAAATTAAAATGCCAAACCATAGCATACAAACGATAAAATGCGCTGTTTCACCGGGATGACTGTATGAAATTGTGCCATCAGACCATGTTGTTTTATAGGTTATGTCTTTATTTACCATTTGTTTTTCTGAACCACGGATAGCATTTTTCCAGAACCGAATGGGTGCACAGATATTGAACAGAAAACAAAGCAATGCCCAGATAACTGACAAAAAAGGGAAATATTCCAGTGCGGCAGCTATTTTTGAGCCAACTTTCAGATTCATCAGATCAACAATTTTATCCTGTATCAATTCGGGCAGGAATGAAAGAGAGAACGAAATTTCCATATCTTCGATAATTTCCACCTCTGAAATCAGATCTTCCTTTGTGAAAACTTTTCCTTTTTCATAAACTCCCATCGCTACAATCACAGGGACTTCCACATCATGTCCCAGATAAGAACTAGGAACACCGAACAAAGACGGCAATACCAGGATAGAGATCACAGAGGCAATCAATAGCATCAAAATTTGCAAGAATGCTTGCTTTAAAAAATACATAAATTTCTCCTTGCTTTTTAAAAATAATAAAATGATAAATAACTCCTGCCGGAGCAGGAGCTGTTTACGTATTACGCAAATTGTGCCGGATTAGGATTAGAATTATTATCCGGAACATATTTTTTAATAAACTGATCCATTGTGATCGGCTGCGAATAAAAATAGCCCTGCAAACTGCTGATTTCATAACGTTTCAGGAAATCCCGCATTTCTGCCGTTTCCACGCCCTCCACGCAGACTTCTGCGGAGAATGCGTCTGCCAGATCGGAAATAAATTTCACAGTGTGCTGATCCGGTGTGCTGTTTTCCACGTTCTTGACATATTCCCGGTCAATCTTGATAATATCAACCGGAAGTTCCCGTAGAATCCCCAGGGATGCAAAGCCTGTCCCGAAATCATCCAGAGCAATCCGGATGCCGTGTGCCCGCAATTTCCGGAACATAGCTTTCAATAAATTCATGTCCAATAACCGACAGCGTTCTGTGACTTCCAGACAGAGATTTTTTGCCGGAAAGCCTGTTTCCCGAAGCAAATCCAGAACACTATCCGCAAAATTACTCTGTTCTAACTGCGCATAGGATAGATTCACATTCATGACAAAATTCGGATATTTTGCAACAATCTTCTTGCCGTCTTCCATCGCCTGCCGAAGAATCCATTTGCCGAGCTCCGGAAACAGCGGATCTTGTTCCAGAATGGGAATGAACTGCACCGGGGGAATGATCCCGTAAAAATCGTTCTTCCAACGAATTAATGCCTCCATGCCTTTCAGCTTCTCCGTCCCGGCATCCATAATCGGCTGATAGCATAAATAGAACCCCTTGCAATTTTCGGATACGCTGTTGCGGACAACATTAAGTTTTTCAATTACGGTGCGATTCGTGTCGCTCAGGGTATCCACGAAGACAACCGGTTCACCAAGCTGGCGGTTCTTGGATTTGTAATAAGCATATTTCAGGCAGGAATAAACTGTCTCATTACTGATGTTAAAATTATCCACATTCACAATACCGCCGTTCAGAGACAAACTGATATGTTCCCCCTGTGCATAGAAATCATGTGCTACTTGATCTTTCAGCTTTTTATACATAGTACTCACTTTCTCAAGCGGCAGATTTGGACTGATAACTGCAAATTTTGTGCCGTCCATCCGGTAAACTTCCCCGGAATCACCAAAAATTCCCGTTAATAAACGACTGAGTTTTCTTAAAATACTATTTCCGAAACTATAGCCGTAAATATCATTGATATTGGAAAAACCGTTGATACCGACCAGCAATATCACGTTTTTTTCATGTTTCCAGAACATTGTTTTTAAATCATCAAAAAAGCCATATAAACTTCGCAGACCCGTCATATTGTCGATATAATTAATCACATCATGATTTTTGATCGTACCGCCGAAATATTCCGGCTTGCCGGCATCATCACAGATCACGAAACCCCGGCAGGTACAGACGGCATAACTGCCGTCACGGGCTTTTGCACGGTACTGCATTTCATGACCGGAATCCTTGCCGGAAAAAATCGCATCAATACTCCGGCGATAATTTTCCCGGTCGTCCGGATGAATATATTCTTCCCAGATCTGTCCGGCATTGTACATATATTCTGACGGAAGATCAAAAAAATCCACAGCGTTCTTTGACCAGCGGGAATAATTTTCCTGCATATCGCACAAATACACATAACTGCTGTCAGCAACGGCTGAAAAAATCTGGAATAATTCGTTTAATTTTTTCTTTCTTTTTTCGTTCATAGAAATTCCCTCCCGTCTGAAAT
>CAMWTO010000132.1 GCA_947177205.1 uncultured Ruminococcus sp.
TAATTTAATAATACTAAAAGAAAGTGAAGTGATCCTATGCACGAAATTCAACAGGAAGAAGCCAGAACCAGGGCAATTCTTGTGGGAATTAATACTGGTGAATATGATGCTGAAATTTCCATGCAGGAACTGGAAGAACTGGCAGACACGGCGGAATGTGATGTCGTCCTGACGGTAATACAGTCCAGACCTGCACCGGAAGCCGCTACCTGCATTGGGGCAGGCAAACTGGAAGAAATCAAAGAGCAGGTAAAAATCCTTGATGCAGATCTGATTATTTTTGATACGGAATTAACCGGGATGCAGATGCGGAATATTTCGGACCTGACAGACTGCAAAGTAATTGACAGGACAATGCTGATCCTGGATATTTTCGCAGGCAGGGCAAGAACCGCAGAGGGAAAAGTCCAGGTTGCGCTTGCACAGTACAAATACAGATTAACCCGGCTGACCGGAATGGGAACAGCACTCTCCCGGCTTGGCGGCGGAATCGGCACAAGAGGACCAGGCGAAACGAAACTGGAAACGGATCGCCGGCACATCCGGAATCGCATTGCCTCCCTGGAAAATGAACTCCGGGAAATGGAAAAGCACCGGAAATTCATCACAAGCCGCCGCAAGAAAAATTCTGTCCTGACAGCGGCAATTGTCGGTTATACCAATGCCGGAAAATCGACACTGTTTAACATGCTCACGCAAGCAGGAGTTTTGGAAGAAAATAAATTATTTGCAACGCTGGATGTTACCGCAAGAGCCCTCGAACTCCCGGACGGCAGGACGATTCTGCTGTCCGACACCGTCGGCTTTATCCGGAGACTGCCGCACCATCTTGTAGAAGCATTCCGTTCTACATTGGAAGAAACCGCTCAGGCGGATGTGATTCTGCATGTCCTGGATGCGTCTGAACCGGATTTACAGGAGCGCATGCAGATCACGCAGGAACTGCTCCGGGATCTGGGCTGTGCAGAGATTCCGCAAATTTGTATTCTCAATAAAGCAGATTTGTTGGACGATCAGACAAGACCCGGCATTTTGAGTAAATCTGATTTTGATACTGTCCTGATGAGTGCAAAACATGGGGACGGACTGGGAGATCTGTTCAAAGCAATCATGCACCATCTGCCACAGACTGCCCGGCGCATGAAACTTTGCATTCCTTATGCGGATGGCGGATTTTTAAATCAGCTCCGGGAAGAAGGGAAGATTTTTTCGGAAGAATATACAGAGAACGGCATTTGTGTGGATCTTCTCGTAGATGTGAAATATCAGCAAAAAGCAGAAACTTATTTGATTTCTGATTAAACAAATATTGATTGCTTTAAAAATAAAGAAAAATTCAGAAAGAGAGAGTTTGCGTTCATGAAAAATAATACTAAATTCTATGATATTGGCTTGAATCTATTTTCCAGACAGTTCTGTGAGCCTGAAAAAATTCTCCGGAATGCAGAAGCATCCGGTGTGGGATGTATCATTACTGGGTCTGATAGGAAAAGCAATCGCAGGACAAATGCTTTTATCCGGGAGCGTTCTGATGTATGGGGGACTGCCGGGATTCATCCGCATAATGCGGATTCTGCAAAAGAATCTGATTTCCAGGAATTAGAAACCATGCATTCTAATAATCCCGGACTTGTCGCCGTCGGTGAATGCGGTCTGGATTTTGACCGAATGTTTTCCACAAAAGAAAATCAGATCCAATGTCTGGAACGACATATCGTACTTGCAGAAAAATTACACAAGCCGCTGTTCCTGCATGAACGGGATGCCGCAGAAGATTTTATCCAGATATTCCAAAATCATCCGGAAATCTGCAAAAATTCTGTGGTACATTGTTTCACAGGAGATAAGCACACACTGGAAAAATATTTAGAAATGGGCTTTTTCATCGGTATTACTGGCTGGGTCTGTGATGACAGAAGAGCGCAGACACTCCGGGATGCTGTGAAAATTCTACCATTGGATCGTGTTCTGCTTGAAACAGATGCGCCTTATCTGCTCCCCCGGAATGTTCCCGGCTTGGGGAGAGTCAACGTCCCGGAGAATATTCGTTATGTAGCAAAAACACTTGCAGAATACATGCAGATTCCGGAGCAGGAATTAATCAATCATGCGAAAGAAAACACAGAACGATTATTTTTTGATTAATTTTAAATTTAATTCCGTTTTCTCTCTTGTTTTTGTGTTGAAATTTTTTGCAGGCAGATGATATAATTCTTTTTGGACTGCAAAATAAATTCCACAGCTCAGGACTGAAAAAATTCCCATGCTGAGAATGTTCTGATCGGGTTGAATAGATATTACATGATAGATGATTAAAATTAGTTGTGCTGATAATACTGCTGAAAAAATTGGAATTCCCAGCATTCTGAAAAAAGAAAATTCCATTCCTGTTCGCCGGATTACCGTGATGAGTCTGCTGATGTTCCCGAACAGATTGCTTGCATAATAGGACAGTACAATTCCATAAAATCCCAGAATCGGGATAAAAATTAATACACAGGAAATCCGGACAATATATTCTGCCAGATAATTCAGTGAAGAAAACGCCTGTGCGCCAATGCCTTTGATGATGCTCTCCAGAATGATTTCCAGATAAATAAACGGCACAACCGGAGCAATTAATACAATCGTTCTGCCTGCGGTTTCACCGCCGCCGAGCAGTTCGCCGATCCGGTCGCCGAACAGCAATAACATCATGGTAATAAATACTGCAAATACGATTGTCTGCCGGATTACTTTTTCTGCAATGTGTGTAATCCGGCTTTTATTGCAGGATGCGGATTCTCTTGCCATTTCCGTTACCAGAATCCCCGAAAGAGAGACTAGAATTGTGGACGGAAAAAATAATACCGGAATCACAATCGCTTCAAAAATGCCGAACTGACTGAATGCTTCTGCACTGGAATCTCCGGATTGCCGGAGTGTGAATGGTACAAGCGCATCATTCGCAGAACTCAGAAAAGATGTCAATGCAGATCCTGCCATGACGGGAATCGCAAGCCGGATGTATTTCCGGATGGAGATGGAAACATGCCCGGTTGGTTCAGCTTTACAGGACGGCATGGCAATTAACAGAAAGAGCAGAGAAATGATCGTGCTTCCGATTGTACACAGTGCTGTCATATAACATAATCCTGCCGGCGTGACAGGCGTAATCAGCCAGACGGCACAGGCTGTCAGAATTGTATGAACCAGAAAATCAATCGCATCCGAAGCCGCACAAATCCCGGTTTTACAACAGGCATTGCAATAACCTTTGCAACATGCCGTGACTGTCACAAATGGCAGGGATATTGCCATTAACCGGATCGGCGCAGTTAATTGGTCTGTCTCAAAAAAATGCTGACTGCACCAGGGCGCAAATAAAATAATCAGACCAGAGATCACAAAGCTCAATGTTAGACTGACGGTCATACAGTAAGAGAGTATTTTTTTGGGATTTCGTTCCGGTTTTCCCAGTTCTTCTGAAATAAACCGGCTTGCGCAGAGAAAGACATTGCCGCCTGCAGTCATAGCGGCAAGCCGGAAGAAAGATCCTGTCAGCGTCAGAATCCCCATAGATTCTGAGCCGAGCTGTCTTGTCATGAACGAATTCAATAATAAACCAAGACCGTCCAGAGTCATCTGGATTGCAGTCAGTAGAATTGTGTCTTTCAGAATGTTTCTTCGCATGTCCGGCATACTGGATCAACCTGCCTTTCTGGTAGAGCTTGTTTTCTATTAAAATATTAATCAGAAATACAGATTATGCAGAAATTTTCAGGGGATCTTGACAAAGTGCCGGGAATCTGTTATAATAAATAAAAAATTATAATTTTAAGATTTTTTTGGAAGGAGCTGTTTTTTATGAATTCCCCGCAGCATTATGTCTATCAGACACAGGGCGTCTGTTCCAAGCAGATTGCATTTGATCTGGATGGCGATGTGATCCGGAATGTGCAGTTTACGGGCGGTTGCAACGGCAATCTCAAAGCCGTTTCCAAACTTGTGGACGGCATGACGGTGGACAAGATTGAAGCCATTCTCAAAGGCAACACTTGTGGATGGAAGAACACATCCTGTGCGGATCAGCTAGCAATTGCTGTCCGTCAGGCGTATGACGAACTTGCTTGATTGGTAAAAAATAAGCCCTCTGTAAAAAAAGATTGACAGAGGGCTGTATTTTAAAATTAAAATTTAAATTTTAATATAATTTTAGTTTTTGATGCTGTGCATCGGTGCAGGAATCCGTCCGCCACGGGAAATAAATTTTTCGCAGGATTTCCCATTCACGGACATGACTGGTCCGCTGCCAAGCAATCCGCCGAATTCTAGCATATCGCCGACTTGCTTGCCGATTGCCGGGATTAATCTCACAGCAGTTGTTTTGTTATTAACCATGCCAATCGCACATTCATCTGCGATAATGCCGGAGATGGTTTCCGCAGGAATATCCCCCGAAACGACAATCATATCCAGTCCCACGGAGCACACGGCTGTCATTGCCTCCAGTTTTTCCAGACAGAGCGTGCCGTTCTGTGCGGCGTTAATCATGCCGGCATCTTCGGAAACCGGGATGAATGCGCCGGATAAGCCGCCGACGTTCGAGGATGCCATGACGCCGCCTTTTTTCACAGCATCATTCAGGAGTGCAAGGCATGCCGTTGTGCCGTGTGTCCCACAGCATTCCAGTCCCATTCCCTCCAGAATATGTGCGACACTGTCACCGATTGCCGGAGTCGGTGCAAGCGACAGATCGACAATCCCGAACGGAACGTTCAGCATTTTTGATGCCCTTGCACCGACTAACTGCCCCATACGGGTGATTTTGAACGCTGTTTTCTTAATGATATTGGCTAATTCGTCAATGGATGCGTCCGGATATTTTGCAATTGCGGAACGGACAACGCCAGGACCGGAAACGCCGACGTGAATTTCACAATCCGGTTCGCCGACGCCATGGAATGCGCCTGCCATGAATGGATTATCTTCCACAGCATTGCAGAATACAACGAGTTTTGCAGGTCCGATGCACTGGCGATCCGCTGTTTTTTCCGCAGCTTCCCGGACAATTCTGCCCATCAGCGCAACAGCATCCATGTTGATGCCGCTCCGGGTAGATCCGACATTTACGGAGGAGCAGACATTGGACGTTTCGGCAAGTGCTTCCGGAATGGACTGGATCAGCGCCATATCTCCGGCACTGAATCCCTTGTGGACTAATGCAGAATAGCCGCCGAGGAAGTTCACGCCGCACGTGTCCGCTGCTTTCTGGAGCGCTCTGGCGAATTTCACCGGATTCTGATCCGGACAAGCCGCCGCAAGCATGGCAATGGGTGTGACGGAAATTCGCTTGTTCACAATCGGAATGCCATATTCTTTTTCGATCTGTTCGCCGGTTCTGACCAGATCCTGCGCTTTGGATGTGATCTTGTCGTAGACTTTTACACAAGCCTTGTCAATGTCCGGATCAATACAGTCTAGCAGGGAAATTCCCATTGTGATTGTTCGAATGTCCAGGCATTCATCCTGGATCATACGAATTGTTTCGAGAATATCAAAAGTATTTAACATAATGATTGATTCACCTCAAAAAATTCTCTAAATTTTTTTTAAATTTAAATAAATTTAAATTAAATTTCATGCATGGAATTGAAAATATCTTCATGCATACAATGGATATCCAGATTCTGAGATTTGCCGAGTGCGGTCATTTCATCGGATAATACGGAAAAATCCGTGCTGATCCGGGAAATATCCACCATCATAATCATGGCAAACATATCCTGCATGACGCTCTGGGTGACTTCGATGACATTGACATTGTGAGATGCACAGATGCCGCTGACCTTGTGGAGAATACCGACAGTGTCCTTGCCGATCACTGTAATAACTGCTCGCATAAGAAAAACCTCCTGTTTTTTAATAAAAATAAAATGATAAATATATATTATATATATATATATTTATATTTAGTATAGCATATTTTCTGAAACATGTCAACAGGATTTCCGGATGATTTTTTAAACGGTTTCTGTGGGGAGACAGGTTTAAAATAATACTATTAGTAAAATATAATCGTTTTATGTACGCAGAGAACTAGAAAACAATACGAAAAGTATTAACAAACTTTGTATTTTGTTCTGAAATTTTTTGTTTCACAAATTGTTTTCAGATTATACATTGAATCTAGTATCTTTTTCCGGAAAACTATGTTAAAATAATAGCATAGTAAAACAGAAAACAAAAA
>CAMWTO010000133.1 GCA_947177205.1 uncultured Ruminococcus sp.
AATCTTTCCGGATCTGTGAGCTGTCGTTCTTTCGTCCGACAGCTTTATTATTATATCATAATTTTTCCAGTTTGTCAAGTAAAAAATCTGATTAATTTCAATCCGTATTTTATTCATTCTGCACAATCGGAAATTTCACTTTCCAGTTTCCCTCTATTAACTCACCGCCGACCCGATAATCTGCATAAACCTGATAATTTTGCAGTTCTTCCGGTTTTACTTCAAAAAAACTCTCCATATATTCACCAGTTCCATCACGCCAACAGAATGAGTAAGATTCTTCCAACTGATTGCCGTTCTCATCTTCCAGATAATACCCAATAAAAGTATTTCCGTTCCAGTTCTCAACATAGTTCTGAATATGCAACATGCCATTTTCCCACGCAAGCCCAGTCAGTTTGATTTCCTGAATGAAATCTTTTTTATATTCAGGTTTCATAATTGTAACCTGTTCCAGCTCTGGAAGTCCATATTTTCCACCTCCACCATAACCACGATTCTGGAAAAACTCTGTTCCGGAAATAGTTTCAGGGTGATAATTGACCTGCGATAAATCAACCGCAACCGGAACATAATCATGACTTTCGGCACCTATCAGGATTTCCCTGACGAAAAATGTCAGATTATCCCCCCAGAATTTTGCTGCACCTGGTTCATGTGTTATGATATAAAACCGCATTTTTCCAGACTGTTCATCATAGCCCTCTCTCATACAGCCAGATGATGACGCATCAAAATAAAACGGTCGGATGATATTATAACTATCCATCAAATCGACTTCTGCATCAATTCTATCGCCCTCCAAGTCCTGAAATGTAATATAAAATTCCGCATCATCACCATTTATGTGAGCACCCTCTACGGTCATTTCAATACCATTCTGGACATCACTCTTCATGACAGGACTAAAGACAGCTCCCACCCTGGGTGAGATCTCATATAACATATTTTTGAAATCTTCATCCGCACGTGCAAGAATCGCAACACTTCCCATGCTGAAAACAGCACATGCAGCCAAAATAGCAAATGTATTCCGGACAGGATGCGTTTTTCTGACCTGTTTTTTCAAAACTTCCTGGATTAATTTTTCATCAGGCTGGATTTGAACATTCATATTCTGATAAATTTTTTTCATAAATTTTCCTCCTTTAAGATTTTAGCAAGATGCTCTCTGGCACGTGTGAGCTGTGTTCTGATGGTGGACGGCTTTCTTTTTAGAATCTTTGCAATTTCATCCGTCTGGTATCCCTCATAGTAATACAAATGGATTACTTCCCTGTACTTGACAGGTAATTGCCTTAATGCTTCATCAAGCTGATTTTCTTCAGGCTGTTCAAATATCATATCTTGCTCCAGTGGCTGTGTATGACGTTTCCATGCAGAAGTCAGAAAACTTTTGGCACAGTTGGCTGTCACACGGAGAAACCATGCTTTTGCATGTTCTGCACTCTCAAATTCAGGCTGTTTCTTTAAATATCTGAAAAATACTTCCTGAAAAATATCATCCGCATCCGCTCTATTTCGGCTATAAGAATAGGCAAGCCGATAAACTGCATCTGCATAAGTACGGATCATTCTTTCATGTTCCTGGTTTCTATTGTAATCCCGCATAATTACCCTCCTTTTACTGAGTATACCTGACAGGATCGCATTTTGCTACAAGAAAATCAAAAAAAAATCGCACCTGTTTTTTTCTATAGAAATAAAACAGATGCAGATTATAATCAATATTAGGATTCAATCCCGAATCTTTCCCGGATGTACTGCTCCAGGAAGTCCGCTGTTTTCTCAATGCCCAGACGGCTTGTATTAATTGACAGATCGTATCCCCTGGAATCGCCCCATTTGATTGTGCAGTAATAATTATGATATCTCTTGCGTTTTCTGTCATGGCGATGCATGATGCTCTTTGCCTGCTCCGGATTCACATTCCGGGATTCCGCAATGCGCTTGATCTTGCATGTTTCATCCGCCAGGATAAATAATTTCACAATTCCCTCGTAATTAGACAGAATCTCATCCGCACATCTGCCGACGATAACGAAAGACTCTCCCTCATTGGCTTTCTTTACTAAGTAGTCAAACTGATAATTGGCAACAATCAGCTCCGGGGAATTGGTCTCACCCCTGGAAGTCGTCCGGGAAAAGAATAATCTTCTCGGCTTTTCGTCAAATTTCCGGAGTTTTTCTGCATTGAATGAATTTTCTTCTGCAATTTCATCCAGCAAATTTCTGTCATAATAATTAATATTAAAACGTTTTGCCAAGATGTGTGCTATTTCACGACCGCCGCTGCCGAATTCACGGCTTACAGAAATCAACAGTTGTTTGTTCATAGAGAATCACACGCCTTTCTTAAAATTTTAATTTCTTAATTTTTCTGTTATCTAAATTATACCATAAATACCAGGGATTTGTCAATAGTCACCGGATTTGCAGATGCAAAAAATCTCTCATGCAGAATTGTACTGCATGAAAGATCGGATATAAAAATTTTATGATAATAATCTAAATTCATTGTCAATTATTGTTCGCAAAAATACACTTTTTCATGATATTTATGATTTGTTCGATGGATTCCCTACAATCATTTTCAATCCATTCTGTGACAATTGCCATAATTCCGCTGATGTAAAATTTTATCACATAAATTCGTTCGCTTTCGGGATAATCAAAATAGGCAAGAATCGGATTGAAAATCGTCTTAAACAGCATATGGAAAGATTCCTCTGTCTGAAATGTAGATTGCTTTAAGAATGCCGTTTTATATAGTCTGCGGTGTTCGCTGACAAATTCAAAATAAGGCTTAAGGTATTTTTCATTGATAAAAACAAGATTCTCAGGCGCATTGTTTTTAATTTCTCTGCTGATAGAAAAATCTTGGCAGGTTTCTTTAAAATAATCAAAAAATTTCCTGTGAATATTAATAATACTCTCGTCCAATAACTCCCTTGTATTCTGATAATGCAGATAGAATGTAGAACGGTTCACGCCGGCTTTTTCACAGATTTCCTTGATCGTGATATACTCAAAGTCTTTCTTTTCCAGAATCGCAAGCAATGCCTCATTCATTCTTAATGCTGTATTAAAATATTTGCTCTCTGATTTATTCAACTGTTTCACCGTCCTTTTTACATTTTTCTGCATTTTTTCCGTATTTTATCATGGAAAACCCCAGAAATAGAATAATTCCCACGGCAAATGCTCCGGAAATCATTTCCATATTTCTTGCGAAATTTGTTCTGATATCGCCAAATGTCCCAAGCATAGAGCATTCCAGAGAAAACATAGATCCAACACTGCTTGCAACGGAGACATTACGCAGAATAATCAGCTTATTATTTTTCATTTTGTGTGCTTTTATGATATTGATAATTGAAATCGTCGTCTGATAAAATGTGTATGTTGCGATTGTTATGATAATAATGATATGATAAACAGTCGTTCTGCTTTCACTGATACTCAAAAAGACAATTCCTGACATGGTAACAGCAAGAAAAATCATAGCAATTCCATTATATTTCAGGAGATTTCTTTTCTTTAAGTAAATCGCACTGAAACGCATAAAAGCCAGTATCATATAATAGAAAGCTAAAGTAACATACCATGGTGACTGATACAGGATCGCAAGAACTGCTTGAAACAAACTGTACAGAAAATTCCAGCCCATACTGAAAGAAACAACGACAAGTAATCTGAAAACAGTATCACTTGTCAGTTTCTTCCATAAAGCATTGTTTTTAATCTTCACTTTCAGCGATTTCTTCCGCAAGTTCTATTTCCAGTCTGCGCTGTTCGAGCCTTTTCTTGCAGATGAAACATACTCCTGCACCGATCACCAGTGCGGAAATAATCCGGAATATGCAACGCAGGATTTTTGAAGTGCTTGAAGGGTCTGAAGTGGATGTACAAGTTTTGTCTGTATACATGATAATCATTAACCCTCCTTTTTATTCTTCATCCCCGGCAATTTCTTTTGCAAGCTCCATGATTTCAAAAGCATATTTCTGTTTGCTTTTTTCCAGTTTTTTCTTGTAGATTGGATAATTCACCCCTGCGCCGACCATCCCCAGAATACCCAGGATGATCCCGGCAACCATGAAAGCAACAGAACCATCACCGATTACTTTCATGGAAAGACACATCCCCACACCCATGACCAGTGCGGAAACAATGCCGAATGTGTAAGTGAATACCGTAGCCGGCATTTTTGCTTTTGCGTCAAGCCTTTTGAGTCTCAGGATCTTTGACGTGTCCTTCGGTGCGTATTCACTCGCCAGTGACTGTGCATAAATCTTGTCTGTGTTCATATAATCGAACCTCCTTTTCTTGATAATCTAATTATACCAGAAAAGGAGACTCAATGGAACAACAAGAAATGAATTTTATGTTGAGTTCAGAAATTTATAAAATTTTATAATTGCGTTACATACCGCACACAGATATACACCGTGCTGACAAGTAAGACAATCAGCGTTGCCGGTGCTAATTTCTTGCAGTATTCGCCCCAGCCGATCGGATGTCCGGCTTTTGCCGCCGCAGAAGTCCCCACGACATTTGCAGATGCGCCGATTGGCGTTGCTGAACCGCCGACATCCGTTCCCATTGCCAGAGACCATGCAAGCGTTGCAAGCAACGGGTCGCTTCCAAGAGACAGCTCCTTGATGATTGGCACCATCGTTGCCGCAAAAGGGATATTATCCACAAATGCACTTGCAATGCCGGATACCCAAATAATAATAGCAACCATGAGATAATAATTGCTGCCGCAGACTTTACTGATGAAATTCGCAATGATTTCCAGAACGCCTGTCTGTTCCAGACCGCCGACAACAATAAATAACCCGGTAAAAAACAGCAGTGTCTTATAATCCACACCCTTAAGAATTTCTTTGATATGCTTTGCGGATGTAATCAGCGTAATCAGTGCAATCACAACACCAATAAAAGCAACTGTCAAGCCTGTGGTGCTATGTGTAATTAACAATACAACCGCACACAGGAAAATAACCAGACTCACCCAGAAGCCCGCTTTATCGGTGATGAAGCTCTCCGGGGACGGCATTTTCCGGATTTCTTCTTCGCTCACGCCACCGCCTGCCAGTTCTTTCCGCATAATCAGATAGAAATAGGCAACAATAAACACAAATGAAAGCAAAGCCGCTACGCCTGTATTGCTCAGGAAATCCATAAACGAGTAATGCAGGTTAGAACCAATGATAATATTCGGCGGATCGCCGCACATTGTCGCAGAGCCTCCCAGGTTCGCACAGAAGATCTCCGACATAATCATCGGCACAGGATTGAATTTCAACAATCTGGACAATTCAATCGTCACCGACGCCAGGAATAAAATTACGGTAATCGAGTCAATGAACATCGCCAGAACAAATGACATCACCATGAACGCCAGGAATATGGGAATTGTCTTATAATGTACCATTTTCGCAATTCTCCGGCAGAGCCAGTTAAAAAATCCCACTCTTGCCATACCCTCCACCATGATCATCATGCCGCCTAGAAACAGGATCGTTGCCCAGTCGATGCCGCTAGATTCTGATTCCGCACCGCTAGTGTGCCAGAATTCCATGGATGCGAATGCTTTTAAATTAATTGTGTTCCACACCGCCTGAATATCATTCATGCAGATACCGAACACGCCGACAAGCGTCAGCAGACCGCACCCGAGCGTTACATAATGTTTTTCGATTTTATCCAGAATAATCAGGATAAACATAGCCACAAAAATTACAATGGCTGTAATCTGTGCTGCCATTTCCAACATCCTCCTTTGAAAGCAGGTTTTTATGATTTAACCTGCATTTAACATTAATTTAATCCTTATTTATTATAGCACAAATTTGTAATAAGTCAATGGATAACTCACAAAAACGGCGAAAAAATTGTCACAATGCACATTTTGAAATCAAAAATCATGAAAATTATGGAAGGATTTGCTGGAAATCGCATTATTGAAAAAATTTTCAAAAAAATTTGAAAAAACACTTGACAAATCAGAGAATATATGCTATAATATAAAAGCTGTGAGAGATACAGCAAAAAATAAAAACTGGGGTGTCGCCAAGTGGTAAGGCAGCGGACTCTGACTCCGTTATTTCGAGGGTTCAAATCCTTCCACCCCAA